>NZ_NTVM01000010.1:0-424706 GCF_002558005.1 Bacillus sp. AFS012607 | reverse complement strand
GAAACTTTATTAAAAATTTCGCTTGAAGGCATTGCTTATGATGATACGAAGTATAAAGTAAAAGCACTTGCTGCTAAACCTTTCGCTTATATTTATCGTAACATTTTAGATCGTAAAGATTTATTTACAGCTATGTTTAATATTAAACCGCACAAAGAAAAGCTTGATCCTTCATTAAAACAAATGAACTGGGAAGAGGCTCGTAAACATGCGGATCAAACAGGTGCAGTAGAATCTGGATCTAATGAATACGGTATTGAAGATGATTATTTCAATAGCAAAATTAAGAAAAAATTAAAGCAACGTGAAGGTTACTTAAAAAATGATGCTTATGACCAATCGCCAGAATATGAAGATTTACAAATTGTACTTGATTTATTAAAACAATCTGGTGCAAAACCGCTCTTCATTTCTGTTCCTGTCAAAGGTCCTTGGTACGACTACGCTGGCTTCCCGAAAGAACGCCGTGAAGCATACTATAAGAAAGTTCATGAGCAAATCGAAAAAGCTGGTTATCCAATTGCCGACTTCTCAAATCATGAATACGATAAATACTTCTTAAAAGATCATATGCACTTAGGTTGGAAAGGCTGGGTTTACATCGACGAAGCCATCCAACAATTTTATAAAGCAAACTAATGAAAAGACCGCTTGAATTACTCAAGTGGTCTTTTTGTATATATTTTGTAATTGCTCGATTGCATTCTCCGCTTCTTTCATAACTCGCTCCACTACATGCTGAGCTGATTCGATTCGTGCCAACGATGCTGCCTGTCCTGCCCAAAGTGACATATATTCTTCCTTATTTTGCTTCGCTGCCTCTTGGCGTATTTTAGAAGTTAATACGTTTTGCACTGGATACATCGGAAGCCCTTCTTCTTTTCCTTCATGTCTCTCTATAAATTCATTCCGGATACCCCGTGCATATTTCCCGGAAAACGCACGAGTTACCGTTGTGCTCGTATCTGTACTATGTAAAACCGCTTCTTTATACACATCGTGCGTAATACTCTCTTCACTTGTTAAAAAGGCCGATCCCATTTGAACACCTTCTGCTCCTAGTGCCAATGCCGCAACAAGCCCTTGTCCGTTCATTACACCACCTGCTGCGACAATTGGGATATGCGGAACAGCTTCTACTAACTGAGGTACTAACGCAAAAGTACCAATCATAGCATCTCGTTCTTTCCCAATAAACGTTCCTCTATGCCCTCCTGCTTCGCTACCTTGTCCGATAATAATATCTACTCCTAGCTCGGCAAGTACTTTCGCTTCCTTCACATGGGTAGCTGTTCCGATAACTTTTATTCCACTTCTTTTTAAATCATTTATTTCTTCTTTTTCTAACGTTTGAAATGCAAAACTAACGACCGGTACTTTTTCATCTAATAGCACTTGTAATTGTTCCTTATAGCTTTTTGGAAGCTTTAACGTTCCTTCTACTTCTATACCTAATTCTCTATTCACTCCGCTTAGTAATACTTTCGCCTCATTTACCTTCTCTTCTTCTATTTGTATCTCTTTCGTTACAAGTAAATTAACACCGAAAGGCTTATCTGTTAGTTCTCTTATTCTATAAATCGCTTCACAAATTTGTTCTGGGCTCATATAGCCCGCTCCAAGCGTCCCTAATCCTCCGCTATTACTTACTGCTGCAACGAGTTCTGGCGTCGTAATCGCGCCTGCCATACCGGCTTGAACAACGGGATACTCAATTTTTAATATGTCTGTTACTCGACTTGTAAACATCATTTTCCCTCCTATTTCCCTTATATCTTCTTTATTTGATAAGCTTTCCCCTGCTTTTGCAAGGGTTGAACTTCATATGAAGCGAATATATTGAAAGATAAGGAGGCTGAGCTTAATGATTTATCCAAATGCATTAAAACAAGGTGATACAGTAATGATTATTGCACCATCTGGTCCACCTACAATCGAAAATGTATTAAAAGGTGTGAATGTATTACAAGAGATGGGGTTATCCGTAATAATCGGGAAGAGTGTTTACGAGAAATATGGATTTTTAGCCGGAAGTGATCAAGTTCGGCTTGACGATATACATGAAGCATTTACAAATAATGAAGTGAAGGCAATTTTTTGTGCACGAGGTGGTTATGGAAGTGCTCGTCTTCTTCCTCACATTCAATATGAAGTTATTAGGCAGAATCCAAAAATCTTTTGGGGATATAGCGATATTACAGCTTTACATACTGCTGTTTCACGTTATGCAAAGCTTATAACATTTCATGGTCCGATGATTGAAGAACTAGGAAAAGGTATTGATTCCCTATCTTTATCCTCTTTTAATCAGCTATTCCATCCGTATTCAACCATTTTATCTGCATCAGAATGTATCGTACCTAGCTCTCACAGTACAGTTACAAGTACGTTAGTTGGAGGAAATTTAGCTGTGTTAACAAGTATAATTGGCTCGCCCTACGAGATAAATACGGACAATACACTTTTATTACTTGAAGACATTGGTGAAGAACCGTACCGCATTGACCGTATGTTAAATCAGCTACTTTTATCTGGAAAGTTTAATGAATGCAGGGGCGTTATTTTCACAAGTTGTCACGACTGCACTCCTTCAAAGCCATCTCAATCATTGCAAACAATATTATATGAATATTTCGCGCCATATCATATACCTGTCCTATTCGGTTTACCAATTGGACATATAAGTCCAAACATCGGTATTCCACTTGGAGCTACAGCGACAATAAACACAAATAATAAAACAGTCTCTATTTCTTCTGGTATAGCCACTCCATGTTCAAATTAAAAAGGAAAAGCGATTACGCTTTTCCTTTTACTTATAATAATTAAAAATTCGTCCAGATGCGATATCTGCAATTTCTTCTGGAATAAATGTTTTACTTATATCAGTGCCAACATTTAATACAGCTGTAGCATCTTTCTCAATGCTACCAAATAACTCTTTCCCACGTATCGTAATAAGGGGCGTTCCTTCTGGCAACACATCTTTTACAAATTCCATTTGTGTAAAGAACGGAACGATCCATCTACCTTCTCCTTGGAAATGACGCAAACGAAGTATTCCTTCTGTTGCCCCGTCCTCTGCTTCTAGTGAACCAGCAACATAAAACTCAGTAGATAAGAGCAATTCATAAAATTCCTTTTGCTTCTGTTTATCATCCCCTGCTACAACAAGTACCTCTTCTAATTTCTTTACTGAAATTTGCTCCATATGATGCCACCCCTATTTCAAAATGATTGTACTTAGATTATACGAAATATTCTTATTTTTTTCTACATAATTCGCAATTATTTTTTCAAAATAATTTTAATGCTTCTTTTGTCGTCACAATCGTAGCAAACTCTTCATGTAAATTTACAAGTGTCATATTGTGAATATCTTCTGCACTATACTCTTTACCATCTAAACCTTTACGGTTAAAAGTAGCCGTTGCATCACTCACTAAATACGTTGTAAATCCTAAATTCCCTGCCATTCGTGTCGTAGTTTCCACGCAATGATTTGTCGTTAATCCTACAACTACTACTGCATTACATTTGTCCTCTCTTAATTGCTCTTCTAAATTCGTCCCAATGAACGCGCTGTTAACGAATTTCTGAATAACCACTTCACCAGGTAGTGGTTGCACTTCTTCTTTAAAGTTTACCGTTTCCCCTCTCTCATAAAACATTGACCGAGCATCTTCTTTATTTACATGTTGAATATGAAAAACTGGTCGTTTCCTTTTCCTCCATTCTGCTAACAAAATTCTCATGTTTTCTTCAGCAAAAATATTATTTCTCTCGCCCCAATCTTGTAATTGAAATGCCTTTTGTACATCGATTATGATAAGTGCTATTTGATTTGTCATCATTTCCTCCTTAATTTGGCTGTAATTGAAATAGAAAACCAAGTTGTTGTGACGCAGTAATAAAGCAAACATAGGCGCAAAGCTCTACAATTTCTTTTTCTGTCCAATATTGTTTTAATGCGTGAAACATAGTATCATCTATCGCTTTTCGGTCATGAACAAATGTATGCGCAAAAGTAACGGCTACACCAATCTCCTCTGCCTTTTGCACATCATCAGGTCTTCCCTTTGCCATACAGTACGGACATTCATTCCCATACGCTAATGTTCTTCTCACTTGCTCCTTCAACTCTGCTGAAAGAATTCCTTTATTGTACAGTGTATCCTCTAACGTACTCCACGAATGTAATATATCCGAATTATGCCCTAATAACTTTTGAAACTTTGTATCTCCTACATTTGATAATGAAATTCTCTCCATCATTTCCCCCTCCTATTTCCTTCTGTTTTATTGTAAAATAAATAACGTTCACTTTACATTTCATATGAATCTTAATTTATATTTTCCCTTTACAAAAATCATTATTTTACTGGAGGTATATTTACAAATGCAACTAGACCGTGTTGATCGAAAAATTTTAAATGAATTATATAATGATAGTCGCCTTTCTATGCGTGAATTGGCGAAACGAGTAAACTTATCTGCTCCGTCTACTGCAGAACGTGTTCGTAAACTTGAAAGTGAAGGCGTTATTCAAAAATATACAATCGATATCGACTATAAAAAAGCAGGACTAGTTTTAGATTGTATTTTAGAAATCACTTTAAAAAATGGTGATACAACACGTATGCAACAGTTTATTCAGTCTTATCCATCTGCAAGTTTTTGTTACCGAGTAACAGGAAGCTTATGCTACATTGTAAAAATTTCTGTTCCTTCACTCGTTGAACTTGAAGAATTTATCAATGATGTTTCTTCATATGCAACGACAGTTTCTCATATCGTATTATCAGAAGTATCTCTTACTCCTGATATTGAACATATCTTCCCAGAAGATTAATTTATTTTTATTCATAAAATATAAAAAAACCCCTTACAATAAGAATAAAAATAATATATTATGTATTAAAATACATAAAGTTCGAGAAAGGGGCTTTACATTGAAAATCTGGTTTTATGAAAAAACGGCACAATTAGATGACTTGCTTGGTATTTGGGACAATGTTCCGACCATCCCGCGAATTGGTGAAAAAGTGGAGATTTTAAAGACAGTCCGTACTGTTACAGATATTAAATATGTAAAGAACGGTAATAATTTTCGTATAGAAATTATTACAAATTAAAAAGTAGCTCCTAAGGAGCTACTTTTTAATTATCTATTATGTGCTTTCTTTATAACGATTTTATCTTCTTCTACTGATACTGTTACATAATCACTTTCTTCTAACCGAAGCTTATTTACAACCTCATCTGGTAACTCTATGGCCATCAATCTATCGGTTACGATCACTTGACTATACACTTCATTTTCTTGTGATGAATTCACTACTTTTTGCTCATTTATAAAACGTACTGGTGGCACGCCAACTTCTTTTACTGTACGCCATTGTTTCCAAACATACGGAATTAACCATAGTAATCCAACAACTGTAAGACCGATACCAATCCATAAATTACTTTGCGCTTGTAATTCAGTAATTGAGATTGTACCACTTTCTTCTCCACCGAAAAATTGCATACTTGTTGCAATCAAATTATTTAGAGCGTGCACAGCTATATTCGTCCATATATTTTTTGTCTTTATGTATAAAAGGCACATAACGACACCAAACATGAACGCACCAATAACATCAAAATGTCCTAGGCCAAAAATAATTGAAGATATAATTACAGCTTTTTTAATTCCCCATTTATGAGCCATTCGCTGTAAGAAAAATCCCCTAAAAATAACCTCTTCCATAATAGGTGCTAACACACATGCTGAAATGAAAGTAAATATCGTCATATATACGTTACTCGTATTAATAACATTTCCGTCTTCTAGCATAGTAACTAAGAAATTCGGTAACGTATGTGCTAATATGTAAAATTGAATCTGAGATATGCCAACTGAAAAAATCATCCCCATTATCGTTGCTAATACAATTAATCCCCAAGATAAACGTCCTGGCTTATCAAAAAAACTGTTAAATACAACATTATTTTTATTTGTTTTTACGTATAGCCAAAGTAACGGAAATACAAAAAATACAGTTATTTGTGAAATAACCTCCATCGTATTCTCAGAAACATTTGCTAGACCTAATGGTATCATTATAAGGAACACCCCTATAATCATCCATCCAAAAAAGCTACGTAGCCTTATACTTGAAAATGCATAGTGCACATGAAACACCCCCAAAGATAGTAAAAAATAAAGTAAAACTTGAATCAATATTTTATAGGCGTCCTTTCCTTATAAATAATTGGATAACTAAATTACAATATGAATCTAGTTGAAATCCTTCCTATTTTTCTCAAATCATTTCAAACAGCATGGCTCTTAAAATACCATATCGCTGTTCTTCAAGTTGCAATCCAAGTGAAATTTATGTAATAAAAATCCCCGTTTTTACAAGCGGGGATTTCTTTTATTATAATACGTCACGTTTTTGGAATAATGCACTTGATGCTACAAGTAACACAACAAAGTATGCAGCTACAAGTAATAATGAAGTTGTAAACGTAAATTCTGTAAATGTTGGTTCTACTCCACCACTAATTAATTTATTACTGTCGTAAGCTCTTAAATCCAAATGGAAGAATACTACAAACTTCGCTACACCTTTTGCAAACATCATTAGTGCCATATTAATTGCTCCTTGTAAGAATAATAGGAACATCGTAATAATTAATGGTAATACAGACTTTCTAAATACGTTTGCTAAGAAAAATGCAAGTGTTGCAAAGAAAAATGGCGATAGCAACTGATATAATATTGTTTTCAAAACAATTCCTAATGTTAATTCAGTTTTACTACCGTCCATTACAATTAATCCAATAATCATGGCAATTAACGTACTAGCAAATACAATAAATAACATCGTTAATAACACTGTAATATATTTAGAAAATAAAACTGTCATTCGTTTTCTTGGACGAATTAATAATTGTTTAATCGTTCCTTTTTGGAATTCATCTGTAATTGTACGAGAAGCTGTTGTAATTCCAAAAATCGTTGTGAATATCATAATTAAGCCGATATCTGAACTTACAAAATCTAAGTAAGATCCACTTAAACTACCAGCTTCACCCCATTTCGCCAGTACTACAGCTCCTAAAATCTCCAATAAAGCAATGACACCAATTAAAATATACATACCTTTTTTCGCATGTAATTTTAAAAATTCATTTTGAATTAATTTAAACATTACGCTTTCACTCCCCCAGTAATCGCTAAGAACTCATCCTCTAACGTTTTATTTTGAACAGTAACTCCGTATACAAGCACATCAGCATGAACAAGTTTTTTGACAAGTTGCGGAATGTTTTCTTTTGTTACAGATGCTACAATCACATTCCCTTTTGCTTTACCTTTAATAATTTCATTCGCTTTCTGAACTTCATCTACTTCAAACGCCACAACGACTGCCTCATCATGCTTCACTTTTTCATGTAAGTTGTACTCTTGTACAAACTCACCTTGTTTAATAATAACAACGCGATCACACATTAATTCAATTTCACTCAATAAGTGACTTGATACGATTACAGCAATATTCTCTTCTTTCGCTAAACGTTGTAAATAATCACGAATTTGGCGAATACCAGCTGGATCTAATCCATTTGTCGGCTCATCTAAAATTAAGATTTTCGGCTGATGAAGTAATGCTTGTGCAATTCCTAAACGTTGTTTCATACCAAGTGAATATGTTTTCACCTTTTTATGAATCGCATGCTCTAATTCAACAAGCTTTACAATCTCAGCAATGCGCTCTTTACTAATTGGAGTGATGGCCATGTTCGCAAAATGCTTTAAGTTTTGCATTCCTGTCATATAATCATATAGTTCAGGATTTTCTACAATCGCTCCAATTTGCTCTAGTGCCTTTTCACGCTCCGAGCGAATACTATGTCCACAAATTGTAATATCGCCCTCTGTCATTGAAATAAGACCTGTCATCATACGGATCGTCGTCGTCTTACCGCTACCGTTCGGCCCAAGGAATCCGTATACTTCTCCTTCACGAACCTCAAATGATAAACCACGAATAATTTCCGTTCCACCAATCCTTTTTCGAACATTCTCTAACTTTACTACTACGTTTCCCAATGCTGATTCCTCCTTTAGACTTCTAGTTTTTTATCGACTATGTAAGCAATTACATATATTATTAGAGCACTAACCATTACCATGAAACTTATATTAAAAATGTTAAATCCATTTTCTTGAAACATATTAATAAACAGACTCTTGCTTTCACTATGATATTCTACTCTTCGTAATACTTGGAAAGCTGGAGCTAATTTTCCTAGCAAGGTTGTCGCTAAAGTAATCGCTATATTTATTACTAGGAAAATAATAACGATTAGTATATTTTGCGCCTTTTTCTTTTTCGTAAGTAACTTTACTAGAGTAATTACCAATATGATTTGTAAAACACTAAACAAAAACTCAAATAAATCGCTTATCGTATATATTAAATTATTAATTATGCCTACTTGCATAATCTCTTTTGCTTCTACATATACAGAAGTCGTAGGAAAAGCTAATACATAACTTACGTAGAAAAGAATTCCACATATCCCATACCATATAGCCATTGCGATAAATGAGAAAATAAGCATAGAAATTACATATTGTTTCCCAGATATTGCTGTAAGTCGTAACATTGGATTAGTTAGTAAGCGTGAATATGATTTCATTGTTTGTATAAACATATAAACAATATAAAAGAAAAATATAATCATAATGATTCCAAATATACCCTCTTGTCTACTGATAGCCGCATCACTTTTTCTTACAATCATTTGTGAAAATAACACAGCTTCAATTAGCACAAAGAATAAAAAAGTAACAATATATCTTTTCTTATTTACATTCCATAAATAGGAAAGTACTGACTTCACTTACTAAACACCTCCTTAAACAATTCATGAACTGCTTTTCCTCTCTGAAAACGAATTTCTTCTACATTTTCATATAGAACCATTTCTCCATCTTTTAAAAAGATCACTTCATCAAAAATATTTTCAATTTCATTTATTAAGTGAGTGGAAATTAATATCGTACAATCTTCCCTATAGAACTGTAGAATTAGATCCAATACATGTTCTCTAGAAAGAGGATCTATCCCGCCCAATGGCTCATCTAGTACATATAGCTTCGCTTTTCGAGAAAACGTTAAAATAATCTGCAGCTTCTCAACCATACCTTTTGACAATGCTGTAATTTTTTCTTCTAGCGGTATTTTAAATTCTGCAATCGTATCTACCGCTTTTTGAATATCGAAGTCTTTATAAAAATCCCGGTAGAAAAATAAAGCGTCTTTTACAGTCATCCAATCATCAAAGATTGGCTTATCGGACATAAATGAAACGATTTCTTTCGTCTGTAATCCTACCTTTTTACCGTCTATTGTGATACTGCCTTCAGAAGGGTGTTGCAAGCCTGCAATCATTTTCAATAACGTCGTTTTCCCGCTCCCGTTATCTCCAACAAGCCCAACGATTTTCCCTTCCGTAATCTCTATGTTTAATTCACGGATCACTGCTTTTAATCCGTATCTCTTCCATAAGTTTTCTATTTTTAATAGCTCTGTCATTGGCTCTCCTCCCTCTTATCATGCAATGAAGAACGAAGAATTGTAAGAATTTCTTCTTCTGAAAAACCTAAATTTTCCATTCCATCTATAAAAGAATGAAGTAATTCTTTCGCCATCTCTTTTCGCAGCTCCATTATTTTCTCCCCTTCATTCGTTACATACCGTCCCATTCCTCTACGTGTTACAACAACTCCATCCCGTTCTAGCTCTTGAAATGTACGCTGAATCGTATTTGGATTCACTTGTAATTCACTCGCTAATTCACGGACAGAGGGAATTTTATCACCAGGCAATAACTGTCCTGTTACGATCTCTTTTTTTATGTATTCCATTACCTGAATGTAAATTGGTATATTTGGAGAAAACTCTATTTTCATTTCTTCCCTCCTTTTGTATCGGTGTACTAGTTAAATAATACACTGATACAAAAAGTTTGTAAATACCCATTTAATTACAAAAAGTTCTATCCGTTAACCGAATAGAACTTCCCAAACATAAATCGCTATATAGAAATAATAGTGTTATGTAAACAAAATTATAAAGAAAAGCTGTCTTATCAATGAATAAGACAGCTTTTCTTTATAATCCTATATTAAAAGTTAAACACGAAGTCATCGTCAGCTAACTTTTCAACGTTCGTTGCTTTTACGTAACCATTTCCTTTTACAGAGAAGAAATCATGGTTTTTCGTATCTGTACGTAAACCATTTAAAACGATTGGGTTAATTTCTTCTTCTTCAAACTTCGGCTCAAGTCCTAAGTTCATAAGCCCTTTATTCGCATTGTAACGAACGAAACGATTTACATCTTCTACAAGACCGATAGAAGTGTAAATTTCTTCTGTATAAGCCATTTCAATTTCATATAGTTCCATTAATAACTCTTGTGTTTCTTTTTGCACTTCTTGTTGCTCTTCTGCAGAAAGTTCTGCGAAGATTTGTTGTGCTAAAATACCGACGAATACGCCGTGAATTGACTCATCACGAATTATCAAGTTAATAATCTCACCACTTGCTGTTAGTTTTCCTTGACCAGCTAAGTAAAGCGGATAGAAGAATCCACTATAGAATAAATAACTTTCTAAGAACACACTTGCTACCATTGCCATATATAGCTCTTTTTTCGTTACGTCAGGCTTTAACAAACGACGATAGTAACCAGTAATAATACCGGCCTTTTTCTCAAGTAATGGATGATTGTCTACCCAGTCAAAAATATCATCAATTTCTTCTTCAGTAGCTAACGTTGTAAAGATATGACTGTAACTCTTCGCATGTACTTCTTCCATAGCTCCCATGAAAGCTAATACACTTTTAGCTTGTAAATTTTCAAGATGAACAAGTACAAGTGGCATTCCTTCGCCACCTTGTTTCGTATCTAAAAGTGTTAAACCACCTAATACACGCTTATAAGCAATTTGCTCTTCTTTCGATAATTGCACCCAAGTATTTTTGTCAGACGAAACCGCAATTTCTTCTTCTGTCCAAAACTGAGCGATGTTTTGCTTCCAAAACATTAAACTAAAATCATCTTCTTTTTTGTTCCAGTTTACCGCACGCATTAAATCGCCCCTTCTCTAAATATGATAACTAAGCATGAGCAGGGTTCAGAAAACCCTGCTCATCATGTCTCACTTTTTATATTAAACGGTACAAGCCACACACTCTTCCACGCTTAATTTACGTGTTCTCGTATAATACAGACTCTTTAAGCCTTTTTTATGTGCATAGATGTAGTAACGTGCTAATTCACGTGTTGAAATATCACTATTAACGTAAAGAATTGTACTAATTCCTTGATCAATATGTTCTTGAATTTCTGCGATTAAATCAATTAATTTAAACTGATTCATATCGTAAGAAGATTTATAGTACCAGAACGTATCTTTTGATAAATACGGCATTGGATAATATGTTGTCGCGTTCGCATATGTTCTTGATTCGATTTGACTTACGATCGGCATTACGCTTGAAGTTGCATTTTGAACGTAACTGATTGATTGTGTTGGAGCAATGGCAAGACGATATGAGTTGTATAAACCATTCTTTTGCACTTGCTCTTTTAAACTTGTCCAATCTTCTTTTGTCGGAATATGAATTCCTTCAAATAGTTGCTGAACTTTTTCAGTTACTGGGCTGTAATCTGTCGTTTCATACTTTTCGAAGTATGTGCCATTCGCATAATCAGATTTATCGAAGTCTTTAAATGTCTCGCCTTTTTCTGTAGCGATTTCCATACTTTTCTCAATAGAATAGTAATTTAACATCATAAAGAATGTACGAGCGAATTCTTTCGCTTCTGCACTTTCATAAGCGATTTTATTTTTTGCTAAATATCCGTGTAAGTTCATTGCTCCAAGTCCAACTGAATGAAGCTCGTCATTTGCTTTTTTCACAGTTGGTGCATTCGGAATAATCGTCATATCAGAAACAGCTGTTAAAGCTTCCATTCCCGCATGAACTGCTTCACGAATTTCTTTATTTTCCATTACGTTTACGATATTTAACGATCCTAAGTTACAGTTAATATCACGACGGATAATGTCATCTGTACCGTAATCATTTATTTCTGAAGTTTCTTGAAGCTGGAAGATTTCTGTACATAAGTTCGACATCTTCACAGTTCCAATATCCTTCAATGGATGTTGATTATTTGCATTTGATTTAAACATTAAGTATGGGTAACCAGACTCAAGCTGAATCATAGCGATTTTAATAAGCATATCACGTGCACTAATATCTAGTGGCTTCTTCTTCACTTTCGGATTGCTCATTAATTCATCGTACATTTCATCAATGTCAATATCATCTAAATGCTTGCCATATTCTTTATAAACCGTATAAGGCGCGAAAACATGGAAAGGTTCGTTTTTCTCAGCAAGCTCAAAGAACTTACTTGGAACGATAATTCCGATTGATAGAGACTGAATACGGCTCTTCTCATCGGCATTTATTTTTTTTGTATCAAGGAATTCAATAATATCCCAATGGAAAATGTTTAAATATACTGCGCCGGCACCTTTTCGTTGGCCAAGCTGATTCGCATATGAAAACGAATCTTCAAGCAATTTCATAACAGGCACTACACCACTTGCAGCGTTGTCGATACCTTTAATTTGCTCACCACGTGCGCGTAGCTTAGATAAGTTTAAGGCTACTCCCCCGCCGATTTTCGATAATTGCATCGCAGTATTAATGTTAAAGCCAATTGAATTTAAGCTATCGTCCATCTCTAACAAGAAACAAGACACCATTTCTCCTCTTCTGCTTCTTCCCGCATTTAAAAAGGTTGGTGTCGCTGGTTGGTAGTTTTGTTTTACAATCATGCTTGCGAATTGTTTTGCCTTCGAAACATCACCGCGTCCTAAGTATAATGACACAATTGCTACACGATCTTCATAGCTTTCTAAGTATTGTTTTTGATCATTCGTTTTTAACGCATAATCTTTGTAGAACTTAGATGCTGCCATATAAGATTGGAACTCGAAGTTTTCACCATAAGCGATGTTATATACTCCCTCTACTTCCTCCAAGCTATACTCGTCCAGAACGTTGTAATAGTAATCATGTTCTTTCATATACTCCATTCGCTCTGCCACGCTATTAAAAGGAACGGTATTCTCTCTAGCTTCTTCCATAAAGACTTCTAATGCCTCTTTATCTTTATGAAGCTGATAAAAACCGTCCTGCATTTGCGTGATTTCATTATTCAGTTCAATGTGTCGCAATCTCCCGCACCCTTTCCTTAAAATATTCTACATCGTTATTTGTTCCAGATAACTCAAATTTTGATACAATAGGCACTTCATATTTAGTAGAAATCTTGTCAGCACTTGCACCGAACATGTCTCCCCAGTTACGATTGCCGCTTGCAGATACGCCTTTTAATTTTTCATTATTGCGCTCTAAAAAGTCTAAAACACGTTCTGGTACATTGCCAAAACCTGTTGTATACGTAATAAGAATAAAGTCTTCATCTATTACTAGATCTTCATCAATTTGAACGGCCGGCATATTTAATTTGTGAATGAAACGCTTCACGTTTCCTGTCATAGAATCATATGCAACTAACATTTCCGACCCTCCCTCTCAAATCTATATTCTCTATATGTTGTTCTTGATTTCTCTATATATTGTATTACGTTTCAAAATAAGACACAAGATATATGTATAAATTCTTTCTTTTTTTAACTTTTACTTTTCGACATGATAGCCGTTTTTTTTCAATACAATGACTATGAAACAACATTCTAAAACTCATGTCAATAAAGTGCTTTTCAAAAAAGTTGTCAACGAATTTAATCTTATTTTAAAAAAAGTTAACAATATATTTTGTCATAAAACGGTAGATGCTGAAGAAATATATTTCTCCAGCATCACGCAAAAAAGAACAGATATGAAACTATAATCTGCTCTAAAAAACGATTACATTTATCAAATTTACCTTATTAAATATATTATACATATACTTTCGTTTTTCGTTACATACTAAAAGATAACTATTATAGAAAAAGATTATTATTATGGAACTTCAATTTATTTATGAAAAGTTTATTCAGAGTGCTCAATACGCAAAATATCTTTTACAAATATGTGATGTGGATTTTCATCTTTATCAAGCATTGTACATACAGGAGCTTCTTCATCAAAGTATACAATCATTCCTTCTACGTACTGATATGTATGTTGAACTTGTACAGTTACTTTAATTTCTATCGCTTCTTCATATGCTCTTTTTATTTTCTGAAGCATTTTTGCTGAACATTTTCGTTTCTCTGGATACATAACCATTCCCATAAATCTATTGCCGGCTCTATCTTTCCACATATAATCCCAATGTGGTAAAATGCCTTGTTTAAAATCGCCCATAATTCCCCTCTCCTTTATCTTTTATTTATCCCGCATTAAACGTTCGATTGGTGTCGGCTACTAATCAGTGAGGGATGCCCTGCTGATCAAAATTCCCCTTTATGAACGTGGCGTTTCTGAATATGTATAAATCACTTGCCCGCCTCGTTGTGCGTTACCAATGAAATGCTTAAAGTCTTCTCTATTTACAACAACTTCTCTGAACGTATAAAATACATCTTTCGTAACAACATACTCCGTTATTTCACCATTTTTCAGCTGATCTAAAATTGTATTTGCTAATTCTTTATCCATGTATTTCACCTCTCTGCAATATTTTATTTTATCGTATATTCTATAGGTCAACAACTGTAAAATTATCCCGCTATTTGCAGGCGGTCCGATTGGTGTTGGCTACTAATCAGTCGTGGAATGAACAAAAGTCTTACTGATTAACGTTTCATTTTATCTCGTTGTTATGCCATGATTTTATTTTCGTTATTTCGCAAACAATATCGTTTTACTATATGTCCACTAAATATCATATACTAACATAGCTACTTCTCTATATCAAACATTTCGGCATTCAATTATGCAAAGTTCCATACCACTATGCTACAATATACAAATAGAACTAGGAGGGATACTATGATTCGGAAAGCAAAAAAGACAGATGCACTGGCAATAGCTCCTTTATTGTATAATGCTCTGCATGAAATTGCTGAAAAAATCACAGGTAGCACAGTTAAAGCAGAAGTATTACTAGGACTTGAGACATGGTTCTCAAAAGAAAATAACCGTCTGAGCTACGAAAACTGTTTTGTCTATGAACAAGACGAGAGTGCAGTTGGAATTATTGTCGCTTATCACGGTAGTGAAGCAACACAGCTTGACGCACCAATTGTACATCACTTAAGAGAATTACATAAAGATGAATCAATTACGTTAGAAAAAGAAGCTGAGCTTGATGAGTATTACATTGATACATTATCAGTTTCAAGTGCACACGGCGGAAAAGGTATAGGTTCTAAATTAATTGAAGCTGCCGAAATCTATGCAACTGAAAAAGGGCATGAAAAAATCGCTTTACTTGTTAATTTAGAAAACACACGCGCCTATTCACTATACGAAAAGTTAGGTTATAAAAAAGATGAAATTGTTATGCTAGTAGGCGAACCTTATGCTCATCTCGTAAAAACATTAAACGTCAAAATTTCTATATCTTAAAAAGAAAGCACACGATTTATATAAATCGTGTGCTTTTATGTTAAATTCGTATTTAATATATTTCCATCCATCGCCTCGTGAAACGTATATGTTGTACATCCCCATGGCTTTCTATGCAAAATAGGAGAACCAGACCATCCCATTGCCCTCAGCTCCGTTCCAATCATCGAATTAAAATACTTATGACCTACAAGAGCAATACTTCCATGTACGAGAGCATAACGATGTAACAGGTAAGCCGCTTGCCTTGCCCTCTCTCTTACTTCCTTATAAGACTCAACATCTTTATGGTAGCCAAGTATCCATAATGTTCGTCCAATGAACATCCATACCTTAATTGTGCATTTCAACCACTTCGGAGCAAAAAAGCATGAAGGAACTTCAGCTTCTCTAAAAAGAGAATTTTGCATAAAAGATAAAGAATCTGTCAATTCAGCTGCTGATTGTACAGCACGCCTTTGATCACTTGTTAAGACAAATTTCGCTGCTTCAATTGCCTCTATTGTTTCTATCGGCATTTTAGCTTTTTGTATCATTGATTCGGAATCATACTGTTTCATCCATTCGTGAAATGAATTAATTGTCATCGGTTCTCTTATACGACCTAAACAACCATGACGAATAAAAGAAATCTTCATTCTTTTCACTCTCCATTCATCACTTACGAACTCTATTATGCACTAGTTCTAAATATCATACCACGCAAGAAAAGAAAGTTATATACCTTTACATCTCCCCACCACTATCATGTGTTATCGAAGCATGGGTACCATCCATCCCATCAAAATATGTATTCGTATCATATTGACGAATCTTTTTTAAATGCATATAAGAAAATAAAAATAAAATTAAAGCTATAACACTCCCCACAAATTCAAACATCATTTTACCGCCTCTAATTTCTCCCACTTCAGCAGGTTATTCTACTTTTTCATTATACCTCGATATAAAGATTTCCGCATTTTTGCTATTTTTTCAAATAACATGGATTTTCTACATATTTTCTTACAAAAAGTGAATTTTTTTCGAATTTTTACTTTGGAAACATTTACAAAGTAGGAAATATGGTTCAAAATAGGAGGAAATAAAAAAACCCAAATTTATTCTTTTTTTGGGAAAACTGTAACAAGGAGAGTTGCTTATGCAGATCGCAGAAACTGGAGATATCATCGAATTTAAAGGTGGAATGCAAGGCCGTGTTCAAAAAGTAAATCAAAACTCTGTTATTGTTGATATAACAATTATGAAGAATTTTAGAGAACTAGATATGGAACCTCTTACAGTTGTAAGTCATAAAAACTATACTGTCATTAATCAAAATGCATAATATAATAGAAAGAAAGGGCCTGNNCAGGCCCTTTCTTTCTATTAACGATTATCAATTGTTTCCGGATATAGATCGTGGTTCATCATGCGGTAGTCAGCCATTTGTTCATACTTCGTCCCCGGGCGACCGTAGTTGCAGTATGGATCAATTGAAATGCCACCACGTGGTGTAAATTTCCCCCATACCTCAATGTAACGTGGATCCATTAATTTAATTAAATCGTTCATAATAACGTTCATGCAATCTTCGTGGAAATCACCATGATTGCGGAAACTAAATAAATACAACTTTAAAGATTTACTCTCTACCATTTTTTGCTCTGGAATATAGCTAATATAAATTGTTGCAAAATCTGGTTGTCCTGTTTTCGGACATAAACTTGTAAATTCAGGACAATTGAATTTTACAAAATAATCACGGTTTGGATGATTATTATCAAATACCTCTAATATTTCTGGGCTATATTCAAATAAATATTTTGTATTTTGATTTCCTAGTAATGTTACATCTTTTAAATCTTCATCTAATCTTCCTGTCATTTTAAACATCCCTTCTCATTATACGCCGCGTTTATTTCCCCATACTAACGCATGAAGCTGGGGCAATACTTTTGCATCATTCATCTCTTTACAATTTACAGCTTTATCAATCAGCCACTCATACTTATCTAATAATTTTTTAATAAGCATTGCATCATCCACTGTTTTTGTATCATCGTTTCCTACTTGCAAGAAAAATGGTACATCTGGATAACGTTCGTGCATCTTAACTGCATATTCAAAATCATGATCATCGAATACTACTACTTTTAAACTAATATCTTTTCCTGCTAGTTTCTGAATAATAGCATCTAACTTCTGAAAATCTGTTTTCATCGTCGAACTTGGTGGTTTTGGAGAAATTGTTACTTCATCAATTTGAAGTAACCAATCTTGCCATTTACTCCCTTGAGTTTCAATTGCCGTCCGCATTCCATTTTCTTTTAATATAGAAAGAAGAAACTCAATATTTTTCAGCAATGCCGGATTCCCGCCTGAAATCGTAACATGAGAAAATTTTTCTCCTCCAATTGCAACAAGCTCATCCCAAATATCTTCTGCTGTCATCTGTCTAATTTGATTTTTAGCTGATCCATCCCATGTAAAAGCAGAATCACACCAAGCGCAGCTATAATCACAACCAGCCGTACGGATAAACATTGTCTTTTGCCCTACAACCATTCCTTCACCTTGAATAGTCGGACCAAATATTTCTAAGACAGGGATTTTACTCATCGAGCATCCACTCCCGTCTTACTTCCGCATAACTAGTCGGCGTCTCAAATAGACGAACAAATTCTACGCGAGCTCCTTTATATTCGTTCACTCGATTCTCTTTAGTTAGTGCCTCTGCCATCTTTTCATAAATCCAAACGACCATATTTTCAGCAGTCGTATTCATTGCAGGTAACGTTTCGTTTAAATAACGATGATCTAAATAAATTTCGATTTCATTCTTCCAAATCTCTTTTATATCACCAAAGTCAATTGCAAGTCCTATTTCATTTACATATCCACTAATTCCAAATACAACTTTATATGTGTGACCATGTAAGTTTTTACATTTCCCTTCATAACAGTGTAAATGGTGTGCTGCATCAAATGTAAATTCCTTGCTGACCATTACTCTTTTATTATGGTATTTGAGCTGTTTACGCTGAATATCCTTGTCCATTTTTTGCAAATTTTCTACGATGCGAAATCCAAAGAAATTATCCATTAGTTGTTCGCTCCTTCGCGTTCTTGTAGGTACGTATCTAATCCTGCTTTACGA
The DNA here is from genome assembly GCF_002558005.1 of Bacillus sp. AFS012607. NCBI lineage: Bacteria > Bacillati > Bacillota > Bacilli > Caryophanales > Bacillaceae > Bacillus > Bacillus sp. AFS012607. The sequence goes on along the minus strand of NZ_NTVM01000010.1, from coordinate 405,897 downwards.
AGTTGGCACGCTGGACATTCACCGCAACCATCACCAATGATTCCGTTATAACATGTTAATGTTTTTTCTCGAACAAACTCAAATGCTCCAAGTTCATCTGATAATTTCCATGTTTCAGCTTTATCAATCCACATAAGTGGCGTGTGAATGACAAACGGGTAATCCATGGATAAATTTAAAGTAACGTTTAACGATTTCACAAACACATCACGGCAATCTGGATAACCACTGAAATCAGTTTCACATACACCCGTTACAATATGACGTGCTCCAACTTGTTTTGCTAATACAGCAGCAAATGATAAGAAGAGTAAATTTCGTCCATCTACAAATGTCGATGGCAATTCACCTTCTTCATGTGTAATCTCCATATCCGTTCTCGTTAACGCATTTGGAGCAAGTTGATTTAATAGACTCATATCTAGTACCGTATGCTTTATTCCTAGCTCTTTTGCAATTTTCGCTGCACAATCAATTTCTAGCTTATGACGTTGATTGTAATTAAAAGTTACAGCTTCTACCTCTGCAAACTGCTCTATTGCCCAAAATAAACATGTTGTACTATCTTGTCCTCCACTAAAAACAACAACTGCTTTTTCTTTTTTCATTTCACTCATTCTCCTTCTCTACTATAAATAAGAAGAAAGAACGTTCTTGAACTGTCACAATAAAAAAACAAAACAATACCTAAGGATATTGTTGTTTCCATAGTTTTTTATAGAGGGAGTTCGCGAACCTCTCCCGCGCGGTGCACGGAATTTCTTCTTTCATTGACACAGCTTATTGTAACATATTGTATACTAGCGTAAAAATTTCTGATTTTTCCGCTATTTATTATTTCATTTCTTTCATTTTATAGTATGATTAATTTAATATAAGAAGAGAGGAGGCATCCCACTGAAATCCTTTATTATTTATCTCTTTTTAAATATATTATTCATCCTTATTACAATGCTCGTATATCATTTATTTTGGAATCAAAAAGGGAAACGCTCTCCTAAATTAAATTCAGCTATATTTATTGTATTGTGTTGCCTCGCTACCGTACTCTGTATTACATTTGCAGCAAAAACAAATAATGGTTTTCAATTTGATATGCGCCATATTGTATTAATTGTCGGTACATTAACGGGAGGGCCTATTGCTGGTGGTTCTATCTTAGTTGTATTAAACATATATCGCTTACTATTAGGTGGGGTAGGTGTTTTCCCATCTCTTATCGGTTCTGTTCTTCTATTTATTGTTCTACTATTAACATATAAATTTTTCAATCGAACTTCTAATCGTATAAAAATAACACTTGCTATTATCTACAGTCTCACATACGGATTTAGTTGGATACCTTTCTTTCTTTCAAAGGTTACAAATAAGACTGATTATATACCGCATATTATTGTATATGAGTTATGTTCAATGCTTGGTACGATCCTAATTTTATATTTACTACACATATTACAAACTCAAGTTCGTCTCCAAAACGAACTTATAAATGCTGAAAAGTTTCATTTAATTGGTGAAATGGCAGCGTCTATCTCTCATGAAATTCGCAATCCATTAACTTCAACGAAAGGGTTTTTACAACTGTTACAATCAGATACATGCACTGAGCAGGAACGAAAATTATATATCGACATTGCCATTAACGGCATCGAACAAGCAAATCATGTTCTTACAGATTATTTAACTTTTGCCAAACCAAGCATTGAAAAAGAACAAACATTACAGTTAGAAGAAGAATTACTACATGCATTGTCGTTAATTACACCGCTTGCTAATTTAACAAATGTACGTACTCATTATATAAAGCAAAGCACTTCTTTTTTTATCGCTGGAGAAAAACAAAAACTAAATCAATGTTTATTAAATATTTTAAAAAATTGCATTGAGGCTATGCCAAAAGGCGGTGATCTTTATTTCACATTAGTTCCTGATCATAAGCATATTCAGTTATATATAAAAGATACAGGAATCGGTATGGATTCAGAACAAGTAAAACGTCTTGGTTCGCCTTTCTATTCAACGAAAGAAAAAGGCACTGGACTTGGAATGATGGTCGTATTCAGTGTTGTTCAAGCTATGAACGGAAAAATTGATATTATAAGTGAAAAAGGAATCGGTACAACCTTTTTATTAACTTTTCCACTCATACAAAAAACGTGATGAAATAATCATCACGTTTTTTCTGTTCCTTCAACTAATTCAGCAAAAGCTTTCACTTTTCCGTGCGGTTGTTGATTTTCTTTACGCGCTTTCCAGGCGCGCTCCTCTTCTCGCTTCTTCTTAGACATATTTTTTCAACTCCTTCTTTTCTTTCTCCATGTAGTATTCCAAAATAAGAAAGAAAACTATGCACATATCAAAAAAGAAGTGGTTTCCCACTTCTTCCACTTTAGCGTTGCAAAATTGCATGTTTCGCCTCTTTTAACTGCGTAAGATGTCTTTGTTCATGCAAATCAAGAAATTGAACCCATTGATACAAATTCAGATCATTAAAAACAGGATGCTTTAATCCATTTTCAAATAGATCTTTTTCATCTATAACACTATGAAGCGCGTGTAATAGTTCTTGTCGTGAATGTTCTAGTAATTGAATTCCTTGCTGTTTTTTCATTAAAGTTTCTGTTGGTTGCATTTGCTGAGGAGCTTCTCGTTTATGTGTGCGATCAAGCGTAAGTTGGAGGTCTTTAAATGGAGTCATGTTTCTTTCGTTTTTTTGTAAAGCATATACAAGGGCAGACGTGACAGATTGTTCAACTAAATGCAAGTGGTGTAAAATTTGAGTAATACTCCATTTATCACGGCGTGGCTTTACATTCACTTCTGTATCATTTAACATTTCAATTTCTGATAATAGCGTGCTTCGGGTAGACTGTAATGAGTTTACTAAACTTTCTAAACTCACATCCATATTAGATTGAAGCATACTTGTTCCCCCCTTTTGTTGGTGAAAAGAGGTGCTCCTTATTAGAAACACCTCTTTAGTATTCTGAATTTTCTTTTATTATCTCATCATTTTCCCATTATGTCGATGTTAAACATGTGAAAAAAAGCGCATGTTTTTTACAATTTTGTGTCGTCAATCGCATGTAACCATGCTTCAATTTCTGTAATAACACTTTTCACACAGCCTTCAGCAAATGGTGATGTTAAATTTGCAACTTCTACTAATTCTAAGAACGATTTACTTCCACCTTGTTGGCACAGATTCACATAATCTTCCCACGCCTCTTGTCTATTATCTCTTGCACGTTTCCAAAATTGTAGCGCACAAATTTGAGCAAGCGTGTAATCAATATAATAGAAAGGTGAACTATAAATATGCCCTTGACGTTGCCAAAAACCACCGCGCTCTAAATAATCATTATCCTCATAATCACGATGCGGTAAGTATTTCTTCTCTATGTTACGCCATGCTGTCTTACGCTCTTCAGGTGATGCTTCAGGATTTTCATATACATAATGTTGATATTCATCAACTGATACGCCATAAGGTAAAAACAGAAGTGCTGAACTTAAGTGAGAGAAGTAATATTTATCTGCATCTTCTTCAAAGAATAGCTTCATCCATGGCCATGTAAAAAATTCCATACTCATAGAGTGGATTTCACACGCTTCATATGTTGGCCAATTATATTCTGGAATTTCAAATTTACGACTTTCATATACTTGGAAAGCATGACCTGCTTCATGTGTTAATACATCAATGTCACCAGATGTTCCATTGAAGTTTGAGAAAATAAATGGCGCTTTATAATTCTCAATATATGTACAATATCCGCCACCAGCTTTTCCTTTTTTCGCAACTAAATCTAATAAATCATTATCTAGCATGAAATTGAAAAATTCATCTGTCTCAGCCGATAACTCTTTATACATCGTCTTTCCATGATCAACAATCCAATCCGCATCTCCTTTTGGAGTTGGGTTCCCTGTAGCAAACTCAAAGTTTTCGTCGTAATAAGCTAACTTCTCTACACCGATACGTGCTTGTTGTCGCTTTCTTAATTCCGTTGTAACGGGAACGATATAATCCAGCACTTGCTGACGGTAATTAGCCACCATCTCCGCATTATAATCTGTACGGTACATTCTTGCATATCCAAGTTCAACAAAGTTTTTGAAACCTAAAGATTTTGCGATTTTCGTTCTCACTTTAACAAGCTCATCATAAATACGATCTAGTTCTTCCTCATTTCCAGCTAAAAATCCGTAGTATGCTTCACTTGCTGCTTTACGTTCGCTTCTTTCTTTTCCTTGCATAAACGGAATCAGTTGCGATAACGTTCTTTCTTCTCCAGCAAAGTCAATTTTTGCAGATGCTAATAACTGTGTATATTGCGACGATAATTTATTTTCTAATTGTAAATCTTTCACGACTTCATCTGAATATGTTTTTAAATCACATTCTGCTAGAGCAAATAATTGTTTTTCATAATACGCCTCTAATTCTTCACGAAATGGAGAATTAATGAGTGCCTTATAATATTTTGTACCATATCCTTGTACAACTGGAGAGAATTCATCAAAGAAATCCTGCTCCTCCTTATAAAAAGTATCCGTCGTATCAACAGAATGGCGAATGTAACAAAGGTTTCCCATTGTACCAAAATCGTTGCGAATTTCATTAATTGAATTAATGACTTGTTTTTGTTCTTCTACAGTTTTTGCGTTATCAAACTTCTCTAAAGCAACAGTAAATTTCTCTTTTAACTCTTCAATATTTGGGCGTTTATATTCATAGTCTTTAAATGACATGAACGAGCCTCCTCTCCATTACATACCTTTACTATAATTCAATACGTATTCCCGAATTCCCTCTTAATTTTCAACAAAATTCGGCAGTTACTACCCTGAGTTCATTGCAAATAAAAAAGCCTTGGATTTATTTATCCAAAGCTCCTTTGGAACATATTATTATTTTTCATACTTCCCAATTTTTTTTAATAGATCAAGTAATTCATCTTTTTCATCTTTCGTTAACATTTCAAAAGACTGATGTATAACTTTCTCATGCCCCGGAAAAATAGAAGCAATAAAGTTCTCGCCAGACTCAGTTAATTGCGCGTAAATAACACGTCTGTCATTCGGGCATGGGATTCTCTTTACTAATCCCTTTTTCTCCAGCTTATCTACAACATATGTAATGCTGCCACTGGCTATTAAAATGCGCTCACCAATTTGCTGGAGTGGTTGACCGCCTTTATGATATAGCAGTTCTAATACAGCAAATTCCGTTGGATTTAACCCGTTACTTTGTATAGATTTATTTGTAGTATCCATAACAGAACGATGTACACGAGATAATGCAATAAATACTTTTAAAGATTGAGAAATATCTTCTCGTTCATTATTTGATGTCATACAACTTTCAACCCTTCACTTAAATTCTCAGCAATAAAAAGAAAATGCCACTTCATACTTCATGTGAATTCCGAATGAGCATTCACTCATCCATTTCCTCTCCCCTAATATATTAAGAATCATTCTTGAATAAAAACATGACAATTTTAACATAGTTTATATATAATGATAATAAAAAAAGAAGGAGTACCACATTTGAAAGTCAAATTCCAAAGCATAATTATATATATATTGCTTGTTATCCTACCGACAATAGGGATTGGTGCTACATTTTATTCGTATCATACATATAAAATGAAACAGGAAAACAAATTATCCGCTCATACAGTTCTCTTTTTATATAGAGATTATTTAGATCATCATCTTGGTGAAGCAATTTCTGCTTTAGACATGCTTGCAAAAGTTGTAGGCACCGAGACTGGTAATATAAATGGCATTAAACAAATTGTACATGATACAGATGGAAACGATGCACGCTTTTCTGGTCTATATTACGCTACACCAAAAGGGGTCATTACAATCGCATCTGAAGATGAATCAAAGCCCGTAGATGTTTCAGACCGTAAATATATTCAAGACGTGCTACAAACTAAAAAAACCACTGTATCATCAGTCATTACTGATCGCGTTCTTGGACATAAAGCTATTATGATTGCTGCCCCCATATTCAATAAACAGAAGGAGCTCTCAGGATTATTATTAGCTAGTTTACGCTTTGATTACATTTCATCTTCTTTAAATGCCATTAAACCACAATACCATTTTGAGGTAACTGATAAACATGATGTAGTTTTTCTAACCGATGATAATAATGACACAAGTGATACGCATTCTAATATGCTTACTACTCCACTCCAAAGATTAAATTGGAAGGTCTCTGTTTCACCATTACCTATTCATCAAAAAAACTTATACCAGTGGGTTGCAATAGAGTGTATCGCTACTTTATTTTTAATGTCTATTTTATTTTTACTTGCTCAATATATGTTGTTAAAACGTCAAACAAAACTTGAAAGACAACAAAATGAACTACAGAAAATTGAATTAGTTGGAACTTTTGCAGCAAGTACAGCACACGAAATCCGTAATCCTCTTACTGGAATTAAAGGACTCGTCGCTCTATTAAAAGAGAAATATAAAGATGAACAAGATCAGTTCTACTTTTCCGTAATTGAACAAGAAATAGAGCGAATCAATGAAATTGTAAGTGAATTTCTTATTCTCGGCAAGCCAACCGCCATCATCGAACAAACATATGACGTAAGAACAATTCTAAATGAGGTAGCATTAATTATTCAATCTGAGGCGAATTTACATAACATTGTATTCCATTTACATTTGCCAGACCATCCTGTTCATATCCGTTGTTCGAAAGACCATATGAAACAAGTGGTTTTAAACATTACAAAAAATGCAATTGAGGCCATGACTTCTAGTGATACACTAACCATTGTAGTAAAAAACAATGAAACACACGCACAATTACAGATTACAGATACTGGAAAAGGGATTCCGCAACATATTCAAAAACACCTCTTTCATCCGTTCTTTACTAATAAAGATACTGGAACAGGTCTTGGACTTGTCATATGTAAACGAATTGTAGAGATGTATAATGGGCATATTTTTATTGACAGTACAGAAAACGAAGGAACGACAGTTCATATCGAAATTCCGTTACACATAGTATAATTATCCTTATCCTATAAGGGCAATTATACTTATTTCATAAAACCAGCGACAAGCATTCGCCAAAAATTATTTGATTTTCCTTCATACCCGATTTGGAAAATTGGTATTTTTATAATTGAAAACCATTTCGGTGTTTGTTTTTCTTTATAACACTGATATTGTAAAATAAGCTTGTCCAATTCTTGACTAACTTGAATTGTCTCCCTACTATTTAGCCCACTTGTTAATCCTAGTTGAATCATTTCTTCACGTTTCATATGAATATCACGTGAAAGCTTTTCTAATGTGTACTTCCTTTTTACAGTAAACATCCATATCCCCCTTATTATACTTCCATGCTCTCAACTTCACTTCTCCATTGACCTTTTTAACTACTTAATCATATACAAATTTGAAGAATCAGAAATTTTAACATTTTCTCCCTGTAATTTACAAATCTTTACCCTCACTTTGAGAATTATTACAAATTATTCTATCTTTGTAAATACATTCGCAATAATAGACATTTTTTTCATCTTCTTTTTTTACAAATTCTACGTAAACCGGGGATTCTTAATTTTCCACCTACTTTTCTTCGACATTTTTTGTTTAATTTATATAAAAAAGCAAAACATAATGATGATTGATAAAGTGAAACTTTAATCAGTGTTTTTTGTTCAGCCCCACTGATTATTAGCATTCACCAATCGTGCGTTTATAGGCAGTGAATCTCCCACCTATCCAGCCCAATGTTGAGGTGGGAGTCTTACTACCCACAAATAGCGGGATAACAATAGAAAGGAAATATTTATATGCGAAAATATACGATTACATTGTTCATCATTGTTTTGTTTTTACCGTCCTTCTTATTTCCTATTCAAGCAAATGCTCATACAAATAAAGTTGCTATTGTCATTGATGATTTCGGCAATAATATGAAGGGGACTAATCAAATGTTATCACTTCCCATTCCGCTCACTGTTGCTGTTATGCCTTTTCTTCCTTCCACAAAAGAAGATGCAATAGCCGCCCATAAAAAAGGCCATGAAGTTATTATACATATGCCAATGGAACCTATTAAAGGTAAAAAAGAATGGCTTGGACCGAAAGCAATTACAACCGATTTAAGCGATGAAGAAATAAACAACCGACTTGAACAAGCGATTCAAGAAGTTCCGCATGCAATTGGAATGAACAATCATATGGGGTCAAAAGTAACAGCGGATGAAAGAATTGTTCGCCTTATACTTGCTGCTTGTAAAAAACACGGTTTATTTTACTTAGATAGTAAAACTAATCCTAATAGTGTCGTCCCAAAAATCGGAAAAGAATTAGGAGTTCCTATTATTGAAAACCAACTATTTTTTGATGATGTGTATACAGCAGGACATATTTCAAAACAAGCCCAATTACTCATCAAAAAAATTCAAGAAAAACCTATTATGGTAGCTATCGGGCATGTGGGCCCCCCAGGTGAAATTACATCACGCGTTATTGAAACTTCTATCCCTAAAATTCGTGAGCATGCAGACTTTATTTTTTTATCTGATCTAGCATTATCCCCGCCTCCTGTTTCAAAATAAAGTTTATTACTCACAAAGAAAAGTACCTATCTATATATAACAGATAGGTACTTTTCTTTTTAACTTAAATATAATCTACATGACTCACTCTGAATCCTTTTTTCTCTATTTTTCCGATTAATTGCTTTAATCTTGTTTCATCTAACTCATCTGATATATTTACAATAACGCGGCGGATATATTGATCACCGTTATCGAGTGTAAACAACCCACCGATATTATATGCTTTTAACAATGTCCCAAGCTCTTTAATCGTTCCTTTACAATCTTGTGTTGCAATTGTTAATATATAACCACCTGTCCGCATACCAAATGAATCTTCAATAACATCAAATATATTCGAATGCGTTAACATACCGACAAATTCATTATAATCATTTAGCACGGCTAAAAACGGAAGCCGACGAATCACATAAAAGGCTCTGAAGAAGGAATCCTTTTCAAAAATAAATGCATTGGAATTGTCAAGTATATCTCCTGCACTTACATGCTCTAATCCGCTATTGCATTTTTTTTCTAATAAATCTACTTTATAAATAATCCCCGTGAATTTCTTCTCATCTTCTGCTAATACCGGGATGGCTCGAAATCCCGTTTTGTTCATCGTTTGCAGTGCCTCTTCACCAGAATCATTTATTTTGCAAAATGTTACTTGCTGCTTTGGCAGAAAATGATATTTAACTCGCAAAATATGTTCCTCCTTACATGTCAACATGTAATCTATATATAATAAGGAGACCTATATTTTATGAGTGAAATTATTTTTAAAACGCTTTCATTTATTTATTAACTTGTGGCCATATCACATTCATTTTTATATAACAGAGCTTCTTGCGCCCTTAATCATTAATAATTTCACATGATAGTTCATTAAATATTCTATACCCTCTAGCCATTTTTTCGCTTCTTCTGGCGTTTTTCCCCACACAATCATGCCGTAATTATGAACAAGAACTACTCCTCCACCTTCAATGAAATTCGGAACATTGCTTTCTAATAAATCAGCGAATTTTTTTTCATCTTCTACAATTGGAATGGTCATTTCTGTTATACCTTCTTTTCCGAAAACACGTTCCACACTGCGTTTATCGAACGTTACTTCTCCTTCTTCTCCATATAACTCTGATATTAAATGACTATCTACAGTCTGCACTTGTAAAATACATCCTGCACTACTTTTTTTATAAATATCCGCATGCATAAATGACTCTGCAGCTGGTTTTTCTTCATTTTCAAATACTGACTCGCACATGCAATTTACGACAATAAAATCTTCTTCCGAAAATAGCCCTTTATCTCTTCCCTCAACATTTACTAAAAATGTTAACGGCTCTTTTGACGTACATAGCGACAAACTAATTTTGGTACCATAAAACCAATCACGAAGTGCCAATTCAGATTTCACATCTTTTAATTCATTCCATTTCTTCAGAAAAAATAACATTTCGTCACCCCCGGCATAATATTCATATAAGGTTCGAATCCTTTCTATGTAAAAGGAATATTTTTTGATTATTCTAAAAATTTAATTGAATTATCACATGAGAATGCTTTTTTGTCAATATAGTTTCGCGGTTCTTCTTTAAAATAGGCTATTCATATGTCTATACTCCTATCTATTGCCTATTTCATTTTGTACATAAAAAAATGCACTATTCTTTAATTAAAGAATAGTGCATTTTCCTCACTTTTTATCCCGCTATTTGCTAGGCAGTAAGACCCCCACCTCAAAATGCAGCGAAAGCAAAGAAGTTAGGCGGGGATCGGGCTCTGCCCGTAAAAGCCCGATTGGTGAGGGCTAATAATCAGTGGGGGATGAACAAAACCCCCACTGATTAAAGTTTCACTTTATTTCTTTATTGCATTATACAAAAACTGTGCATATTGTTCACGTGTTACGAAATTATCTCCTAAAAAATTCCCTTCCCCGTCACCTTTTGATATTTTATTATCTACTAGAGCTTTCACATATCCTTTCGCCCAATGGCCATTTGGTATATCTTTGAAATTCTCTGCACTATTTTCATTTTCTTTTAACTGAAATACTCTTTGTAGTACTACTGACATTTCATATCGAGTTAATACTCCATCTGGACGGAATATATCATTTCCATACCCTGTCATAATACCAGCTTGAACCACTGCATCAATAGCCGTTTCATACATATTTCCTTTCGTATCTGTAAATGCCGTTTTTGGTTCTAGATTATTTTCTAATTTTAAATACCTTTGTATTAGAAGAGCTACTTGTCCACGAGTAATGTTATCACCAAATCCAAATTCACCATTTCCATAGCCTATAAATAACTTTTCTTTCGCTAAGTAATTAATTGCTTCTTCTGACCAATGTCCCTTTGGTACATCTTTAAATTCTACCACTTCTGTTTTCTCATCTTCTTTAGATGTATTACCGTCTTTACTTTCTACTACATTTTGAATAACAGACCCTGTAAAGAAGATTCCTGTATCCGCAAATGGATCTTTCACACCAAATTCATATACTTTCTCACCTGGTGTACTCCATTTCACTACACCATTACTATACGTACCGTTATCGCTCTTCAGACGAATTTTCGTAGAAATCTCACCATCTTTTTCATATATAGGTACTTTTACTTCTTTATTTACTTCTGTTTCCTCTAAAAATACTTTTTGGTTTTGGACATTGATATAAGCCGTCTTACTTAGTTCTATAACTGGTCGGACATCACGGATTTCATTTGCAACAAAACTTAGAAATACTAATTTTTTCAAATTGCTCACTGGTGATAAGTCTGTAATATAATTCGCTTCTAAATCAAGCTTTTGTAAGTTTACTAGACTTGATAATGGAGTAATATCTTTTAATTCATTATTGGGTAAATCTAATTCTGTAAGCTGAGTCATTTTAGCAAGTGGTGTCACATCTTTAATTTGATTTTTCCCGACAAATAATTTATTTAATTGATTCATTTGATCAATACCCGATAAATCTTTAACATTATTACGCGTTAATACTAAATCTTTTAAAGGTAATGAATATAACGGTTTAATATCTTCAATTTGATTACCTGCTAAAGTTAAGTATGTTACATTTTTTAAAGCACTTAATGGAGCAACGTTCTTAATTTTATTATTTGCTAAATTCAAGTAATCTAGTTGTTCCATTTTCGCTAATGCTGTTACATCTTCTATTTGGTTGCCTGATAGATATAAAGTTTTTACATTTTTCATTTCAGTTAGTGGTGCAACATTTGTAATTTTATTATTACTTAAATCAAGAGACTCTAAATTATTCATCTTAACAAGTGGCGTTACATCTGAAAACTCATTACCACGCAAAGCTAAATGATTTAATTGCTTTAGGTTCGCAAAGAACGACGGATCTTTTATCTTTGCATTCGCAACTGTTAAAGATTTTAAATTTGGCATATATTTTAATGCACTATAATCAAGTATCTCGTTTGTATTTAAAAACAAATCCTTTACTTGTAATAACTCTTCTTTCGTAATTGGTGTATTTAAATCTTTTCTATTAAATACTTTTTTATTAACAAGTTCTCTTAATTTGTTATCTGTTATCATGTTTTGATTATCAACTGGATTATCCGTTTCCGTATTGCCTGAATTAGAGTTATTATCTGGTTTCTCTGTTTCTTTGTTACCTACAGTTGGATCTTTAATTTCAAATTGAACTTGATATTTGTGATCATATCCAATAGCTGGAATAAGTATATGCATTTGCATATTGTGCTTCTTCTCAAACTCGCCAATTTCAAATTGAACTACTTTCGTTCCATTCTTCCTCTTATCTTCTGACAAAACTTTCACATCATGAAATACACCAGGCTGGTTTCTATCTTCTATTCTAAGATATTGAAAATAATCGCTATCTTGCATTGTTACAGTGACAATTTTTTTGCCAGCTGCAATTGTTACTTTAGGATCTTTTATATATTGAGAAACCATAGATGGCTCGTCTTTTTGATCCTTATATATTTTAATCTCAGTATCATACGTGCGATCACTCGCTGCTGCTACCGATTGATTTGCTTCAACTTTTAGTGCTGCTAATGCTGGAGTAGAGTACGTAGCAAATGGAATTGCTAATGTTGTCGCTACTACTAGCGCCTTCATATAATTTTTTTTCAAAATAATATCCCCTATCATATATAATTTTTATAATTGATAATACTTATCAATTATCCACAAATAAATGATAATGAATCTCATTATCATTGTCAATGAGAATATTACATTAAATTTATATTTTTAAAGATAAATAATAAAAAGCCCTTTATTCAAAGGGCTTTTTTACCTATCGTATGAAGAATTTCACTTTTTTCCTTCTCATTGATGACACCGATTTTTTGCAAAATATTCGCGTACAATACAAGTTTATTATATATTCGTTCTGACATGTTCTCCCTTCTTTCCTTCGACCAACTTTTTTTGTATTGGTAAATTATATGAAAGAGATGAGAAAATGTGTCCACTTTTTGCATAAATGCAAATCTTTTATTTTACGATTTACAGACAATAAAACTCCCTCCTAAAAATTAGGCGGGAGTTTAGGTACTTTCACTGTATTTAACAAACTGTCCACTGAATATTATGCTTCATAAGTTCTTCTTCAAAACTATATGGCATTTTTTTATCACAAATTACATGTTGAATACGTGAAAATGCTGCTATACGATAATTCCCTTTCACGCCTACCTTCGTATGATCACATAAAATATATGTTTTCTCAGCTAATTTCATCATCGCCTCTGACAATTTCGCTTTCTCTAATTCAAAGCTGGAAACTCCAAAACTAGGTAATAGCCCATCAATCGAAACGAACGCTTTATGAAAATGGAATTGCTGTATTACTTGCTGAGAAATAGACCCTGATACACGCGAATGCTTTGGAGATACTTTTCCACCTATAAATAAAACTTCACCGTGAAACATCTTTTTATTAATAGAAGAAATTAATTGTGTTGCGACTGGAAATGAACTTGTTACAATCGTTAAGTTTTTACGATGAACAAGGTATGGAACCATTTGAAGCGGTGTACTTCCATCATCAATTGCAATGACATCACCATCTTCTACAAATGTCGCTGCTTTATAACCAATTCTTTTCTTCTCTTCTATATGTAGCATTTCTCTTTCTAACATTGGTGCCTCTACCCCAGCGCCTGGAAGTTGAACAGCTCCACCATACACTTTTTTCAACTTCTTTTCACGATCTAATTCTTCTAAATATCGACGAATCGTTTCTGTTGATACAGCAAATTCTCTAGCTAATTCTGAAACCTTTACTTTCCCTTTAAATTCTACCTTTTCAAGAATGGTTCGCTTTCTTTCTTCTCCTACTACAGACATAGCTTCACCTCATTTATATCTCCCTCATAAACTTCCTTATTTATACAAGGTTGTAATTTTCTTTATAAGCAGAAACTTTTTCATGAATATGAATACCGCGCTTTGCTAGCTCATCAAAAATCAATTGTGGATTTTCAAAAGCTTCTTCAGGCGTAACAACACCCACCCTATTTACATTTCCATTTGCAATTAACTCTGCAGCAATCCCAAATGGAATACCTACGTTTCTCGTATAAGCTCTTAATTTTTCCCATCCTACAACAGAGCCATCAGATAACGGATGTGTATGATATAATACATGTCTTTGCTTCTCATTATTTTTCATACCTATTACTTCTACATGAAGTGCATAACCATAAACCTCTGTTTCTTGTCCTTCTTTCGATTGTAATAAATACTGCGAAATACAATCCATAATACCAATTTCTTTCCCATTTATTTCAATCTGATCATTACGCAATATGCCGTAATCATATAAAGCATGTACAAGTTGCATATTTTGCTTTGGCCAAGTTCCTCTCGTCTCTATCAGTTTGATACCTTTATTTTCTAGTGCCTTTGCTAACGTAATTGTTTCAGAATGCGGGATTATATACTGCGTTGTCTTACCATAAGGCGCTGGCAATTCTATTTCTCTTGGACGCGCAAACGGAAGTACTTGCTTAAATTCACCATCTTCATACACTGTACGCGATGGTAAATGTGGATCATATTCATATGTCGTTGTCTCTGTAATTGATGCAGAAAAAGCAATCGGACGATACGAACCGTGACTTACGCGGATCGTATCTACAGTATCCAGTTGATTTGCTGCATGCATTGCCATCATTTGCGTTACACCTGGCGTCATGCCAAATCCAGGTAAACATGTTTTTTCGTTTTGAACAAATATAGCATGCGATTCATTTTCTTCACCAAATCCATTTAAGTTCACACCGTGACACCCTGCTTCTGCAATACAGCGGGTCGACAATCCGTTTAGCTTTATCGTCGTACCGTCCATTACAATGTCATAACCAATCATTTTTGCAACCGTATCCTCGTGATTCGTTACATCTACTTTTACAAAATCAACACGAGGATCGTTGAGCCATTCTACTACTTTACGGCCCTCTTCCTCGTTAAAATCAGCTACTGTAATCGTCTCAAAAGATGAAAATTGAACTAAATCCAAAATAGCTTCACGACAAATTTTACCTGCTCCACCTAAGCAAAATACTTTCATCCAATAACAGCTCCTTTAGCAATACTATCAACTAAGCGATTAATATCTTCTTCATGTACATCACCGATATTTCCAATGCGAAACGTATCTACTTTCGAAATTTTTCCAGGGTAAATAACAAATCCATAACGCTTTAATTCGTTATATAACTGTTGAAACTCGAACCCCTCTTTTGGATAAATGAAAGATGTAATAATAGGAGATTGATATTTCTCATCTACTAGTGGCTTAAATCCGATTTCTCCCATTCTATTCACTAGTAGTTTTTGATTGTTGTAATATCGATTGTAACGCGCTCTCACTCCCCCCTCTTTTTCTAGTTCAAGTAGTGCTTGATAAAAAGCATGTACAACATGTGTAGGTGAAGTAAAACGCCATTTCCCATTTTGTTTTTCCATCGTTTCCCATTGATCATATAAATCAAGAGATAAAGAACGTCCTTTTCCTTTACACTTCAATAATTCATCACGTTTTGCGATTACAAATCCGAATCCAGGAACCCCTTGAATACACTTATTTGCACTACTAATTAAAAAATCAATTTGTAAATCAGCAATGTCTATTTCAATCCCGCCGAAACTACTCATCGCATCAACAATTGTAACCTTTCCATACTGCTTTCCTAATTTACATACATCTACAATTGGATTTATAATACCTGTCGTTGTTTCACAATGAACAACTGCAATATGCGTAATCTCTTTATCTTCTTGCAATAACTTTTCTACTTCTACAATATTAGTAGGTTCCCACTCTTCTGTTTGACTGACCACTACATCAATCTGTAACATCTCTGCCATTTGCACGATGCGCTTACCGTACGCACCATTTGTACAAACGAGAAGCTTCCCATTTGCCGGAATAACAGAACCAATTACTGCTTCAACTGAAAACGTACCGCTTCCTTGCATTAACACTGTTGTATATTTCTCTTCTTCCTTCGTCGCTAACGATACAAGTTTAGCTCTTACTTCTTGCACCATCGTATTATATTCAACATCCCACGTACACCAATCGTATAGCATAACTTCTTTTACTGATTTTGTTGTCGTTAATGGTCCTGGTGTTAATAATAAATAGTGATTTTCATTCATGATCCAGTGCCCCTTTTATGAAATAATTAGTTCTTGTTTCTCGATATGTTCTATTATATTTTCGAGCTCCTGCATCGTTTCAATCGTAAAATGAGCCCCATTTTCAACAAACCGATTACGAACTACTTCTATTTTTTCACGAAGCTCTACCGAATCCATACTCTCCACTTCCTCTTCCGTTAAACCGAGCTCACTACTTCCAAGAATTACGCCAACTGTCCACATTCCAGCATTTCTACCTTCTTTCATATCTGATACTGTGTCCCCTACTTTTATCATATGATTCATCGGATACACATCAAGTTCCATTGCATTTTTATAGCACATCCATGGATATGGACGGCCTGCTGGAACATCATCTGGCGTAACAAGAAAATCAGGTTTATATCCTTGTAACGCTGCTTCCTTTGCAACAATATCCATCATTTCTCTCGTATAACCAGTTGTTGAACCGATTTTAATGCCTCTCTCACGTAAAGAAGCGATTACTTCTTTTACCCCCTCAATCGGCGTAGCATAACTTGGCAAAATAGAAAAGAGAATTTCTTCAAACTCTTCATACATCTCATGAATGTCTACTTCTGTTGGTAATTGACCGAAGACACGCTTCCACTCATCCGCAATACGAGGCATTTCTGTTAGTGCCCTTACATGATCTATTTTTAATAATCCCATTGGCTTACGTGCTTCTTCTACTGTAATTTCAACGCCGCGTTTATGAAAAATCTTCATGAATACTTCTAGTGGTGCAAAACATCCGTAATCAACTGTCGTACCTGCCCAATCAAAAATAACTGCTTCAATTTTCATTCTGTCCATCACCCTTCTTATTTATCTTTTTTGCCATTGCGAAGTTCGGTTACGAAGTGCTTTCGTTCCCCATTCATATACAACTCTCACTACAATATTTGTAATAACAATAAGTACACTCATTGCAGCTGCTGGCGCTACATTTCCTGCATCATCCATATTTACGATTGATACGGCAGCTAGTTTAAAATCAGCTGCATATAAGAATACAACTGCTGACACAGTTACCATCGAATTTACGAAGTAGTACATCACCATTTCTAAAATTGCTGGTAAACACATTGGTACTGTTACTCTAAAGAATGTTTTATAAAACGGAATACCCATTGACTGCGAAACAAGCTCAAACTCTCGGTCTAATTTCTTTAAGGCAGTCGTTGCCGTGACAAATGTTACAGAATAAAAATGAATGATATTTACTAGTACTAACACAGCGATTGTTCCGTATAAAGAATGAAACGGATTCGTTACTGATAGTCCCAGAATTTGAATCGTTGGTTGACTAAAGAAAAAGACATATCCTAATCCGAGTACTAAACCTGGTATCGCTAACGGCACTATAGAGAAAAAGTAACCTGTTTTTCTAAAAAATTGTAGCTGGTCTATTTTCTCAATTGCATATGCGAATACAAATGTTAAAATCGCCCCAATAACTGCTGTAACTGCTGAAACAATTACGCTATTTTTAAATGCTTCAAGTCCATCTCCTGTTAAACTCGAAAAATTAAAATGCTCAAATGTAAAACTCATATTATATGGCCATACTTTCACACTTGCAGCAATACCA
The DNA here is from genome assembly GCF_002558005.1 of Bacillus sp. AFS012607. Taxonomy (NCBI): domain Bacteria; kingdom Bacillati; phylum Bacillota; class Bacilli; order Caryophanales; family Bacillaceae; genus Bacillus; species Bacillus sp. AFS012607. Next base: position 388,014 of record NZ_NTVM01000010.1, on the reverse strand, counting down.
ACTGCAACAAATAATAGAATGATCATAAGTGTAATTACACTACAATATATGAATGAGATTACATCTCTTTTCTTATTAGCTATTATTCTGTATGGTACTGCTTTTGAAGATAAGAAATTCGCCTGCTTTCTTTGCGTAATACGATCAACTACAAATGCGAATATAGCTGGGATTAATAAAATCATTCCGACAGTTGCACCCATCGGCATATTTTGCTGTCCAATTACTTGTTTGTATACGTCAGTAGCAAGCACATTATATTGCCCACCAACAATTTTTGGTGCCCCAAAATCAGTAAAACTAAGTGTAAACACAACAAACATTGCACTAATTAATCCGTACTTTACACTAGGTAAAGTAACCGTGAAAAATTGCTTTGTTTTACTCGCCCCTAACATATTAGAAGCTTCATATAATCGATAATCAGATCCTTGAAAGGCAATTAGCAATATAAGAAATGCTTGCGGAAATGTGTACATAACTTCAGCTATTACAATTCCTACTGGTCCATATAAAGGGATTTGTATACCTTCAAATAACCCAAACATCCCTTTCGTTACTAGCCCTTGATTACCAAATAAATATGTAAGTGCTATACCGTGCATCATCGTTGGTGCGAACAATGGTAATAACGCTACATACTGAAATACACGCTTTCCAAAAACATTCGTACGGGCAATTGCATATGCGTAAACGAATGCGATTGCAACTGAAATAATTGTTGTTGCGCCCGAAATCCATACTGTATTTTGTAAAGACTGAACTAAAGTTGGTGTTGTGAAATATTTACTGAAATTCGCTAAACCAATGAAAACTCCATCTTTATTATAAAAAGCTTGTGTAAATATTTGTAATAGCGGCAATACAAGTATGATAAGGAAGGAAAGGATCATACCGATAATTACGAGCCTTTGGATCCATTCCTCTTTCCCAATACTTCTCTTAATCTTTTTTTTCGTACTTTCTACCTTATAGTTTTCTAACATCTCCATCTATACAATGACCTTCTTTCCATATGACAACATATGATTTTCTGAGAAAGAGATTTGAATCGGCTTTCCTTTTCTAATAGCGGTTGCTTCTACTTCTGATGCTAATATATCCACTACAATTTTCTCATTATAAAGGTGTGTGTTTTCTTCTATGACTCGCACTTCCGTCCGATATACGGATCCGCGAAATTCCATACTTTCCACAACTGTTTTAATACCTTCCTTTTGTACAATTGTTACATGTTCAGGACGAATTGCATGTTCTTCGTTATTTTTCGAAAAGAAATTAATAGAACCAATAAAATCTGCCACAAACGGATTGGCTGGTCTTTGATAAATCTCCTCTGGTGTTCCAATCTGCATAATTTCCGCATGATTCATTACAACAATTTTATCAGCCATCGTTAATGCCTCTTCTTGATCATGCGTTACCATAATCGTCGTTATTCCTATTTCCTCTTGCAAATCACGCATTTCTCTACGTAATTTTTCACGCACTTTTGCATCTAAAGCTGATAACGGCTCATCGAGTAACAAAATATCTGGAGACAGAGCGAGCGCACGTGCAAGTGCTACTCGCTGCTGTTGTCCACCAGACATTTGAGCAGGATATTTATCTTTTACATTCAGCAAATCTACAAGTTTTAACGCATCTAGCGCTTTCTCTTTCACTTCTGCTTTCCCATATTTTTTTGTCTTTAAGCCGTATTCAATATTTTCAAGTGCTGTTAAATTCGGAAATAAAGCATACGATTGGAAAACCATTCCGAAGTTTCTCTTTCCAGGAGGCAATGCTGTAATATCTTTTCCATTCACAGCTATACTGCCAGTCGTTGGTTCCTCTAGTCCCGCTAAAATGCGAAGCAACGTCGTTTTCCCACAACCACTTGGGCCTAATAAACAAACAAACTCATTTTTGTTCACAGTAAAAGAAATATCTTTTAACGCTGTAAATGCATCAAACTGTTTTTGAATGTGTTGAATTGATAAATATTCGCTCATTTTTCTCTCTCCCACTCACTTACTTTTTCGGTTCTGCTTTTTGGCCAAACTCTTTTTCCCATTTTTCTAAAATTTTATCACGATTTTCTGCTGCCCATTTAAAGTCATTCTTTTTATATAATTTTTCAGTAACATCTTTCGGGAATCCCTCTGGAAGTTTATAGTCATTTTTAATTGTCGCAAATCCATTTTTCTCAAAGTATAACTTCATTACATCATCAGTAATTGCCCAATCTAAAAATGCTTGCGCTAATTTATCATTTTTCGCATTATCTTTCTTAATAAGTGCGTTCGCTTCTACTTCCCATCCTAATCCTTCTTTCGGCAGTACAACTTCAACTGGGGCACCTTTTTGTTTTTCTTTTAAAGCACTATAAACCATTGATACACCGACTGGATATTCACCTGCTCCTGCTAATTTTGCTGGTTTTGATCCTGAATGCGTATAACTTGCCATATTATCATGAAGTTTCTTCATGTAATCCCAGCCTTTATCTTCACCCATGATTTGTAGCCATGCAGAAACTGTTAAAAACCCTGTTCCAGATGATGCTGGATGTGGCATAACAAGTGTTCCTTTATACTCTGGTTTCGTTAAATCTTCATATGATTCTGGCATCGGTAAATTTTTCTTCTTTAATTCTTCTTTATTTACAGCAATCCCCGTCATAAATGCAGTATTTCCTACCCATTTTTCAGGTTGCTTATCATCTTTAAATTGCGGAAGAACACGATCTGTTCCTTTTGGAGAGTATCCTTTTAACATATCTTTTTTATCTAAAGCTAATAGACTTGATGCCGCAGTTCCCCATACAACATCTGCTTGTGTATTTTTCCCTTCAGCTAGCAATTTCGCAGTAATAACTCCTGTTGAATCACGTACAATGTTTAATTTTACATCAGGATATTTCTTTTTAAAGGAATCAAGATAAATTGGTACAAGCTCTTCTTCAATTGCTGTGTAAACAGTTAATGATCCAGATAATTTTTCATCTTTCACTTTCGCTCCAGCACTTTCTTCCTTCTTTGCACCACACCCCATTAATAACGAAAATACCATTCCAGTCGCTACAGCTTTAAAGATTGTTTTTTTCACTGTTTCTCTCTCCTTTTACAAATCTTATGTACAACTCAAATATAAACAACTAGTGTAAAAGCAGTATTAAACCAACATTAATCTTTTGTTTGTTGTTTGTTTTTGTGTAATACGTTGCTACTTCTATGTTTTTTCGCATTTTTCTGCTAATAGAAAACACTAAATTTACAAATAATTAAAAAAACCTTTATAATCCCACAAAAAAATGAGGCGTTTGTAAAAACGCCTCATTTTTGTTTCCCTTTTTTTGAATTACGATTAGCATACTTTGCGCTATTTTCTCCTTCATACTCTAATGCAAATTCTGCATCTGGTAAGCTTTCTTTCGGAGTTTTATTATTATTGATTGCCGCATTTTGTTTTACTTTTCTTTTTACCAATACATTCACCTGCTCTCAAGAAATCACTTTCTACTCTAGTTTGAAACAATTTAAAATAATTATTACTGGCAAGTGTTAACAAGTACATAAGAGGCGTTCGATGGAAATACTACGTATGAAGAAATCATTATAAAAAGGAGCGATGATTTTGAAGAAAAAAGAAAAGATTCAATCACCAATTTTAGACGAAACGCTCCCGCATCAAATGAATTTTCCATCTTTTAAAGGAACAGGAAAAACGATGCAACAACCTTTTGTGAATCCATATGATGTTGTAATTGGAGACAGTAAATATAATTCCGAGAACAGTCCACTTAACAATTGGAGTGATGAAGTAGATCCCGCCATTATGGCTGGTGATGAGTGGATCCATCCTACAAATGATATTGGGTGGATTTCAGAAGAAAATCAAGAGTTGCTAAAAAACGAATCAGATAATAAAAATGAAGCTTTTATGCATCCACAATTTGGCATTAACGACTAAAAAACCATTCTACCTAACATAGGTAGAATGGTTTCATACTATCCAATAATAATCCGTTCTTTCGGGTATTTATAGCGAGGTGGTTGTTCCCTTCCACCACTAGCTAAAATAAATGTTAAAATACCAACGCGTCCGATAAACATAAGCACAATGAGTACAAGCTTCCCAATAGTTGTTAAATCAGGCGTAACACCTGTTGATAGTCCTGTCGTTCCGAAAGCAGAACAAACCTCAACAATTAAGCTCATAAGCGGTACATTTTCCGTAATAGATAAAACGAATAGCGCAGTAGCACATAACAAAATCCCCATCGTCATAACGACAGATGCTTTCAGTACATCCTCTTCATGTAACTGACGTTTGAAGACTCTAACTGTTCTACCGCCCCTTGCAAAGGTGTATAGTGACAATATACTAACAGCAAATGTTGTTGTACGTATTCCGCCCCCAACCGAACTTGGAGATGCCCCTATAAACATTAATATACTCATAAATAAAAGCGTCGGTTGTGACAATTCACGTATATCCATTGTAGCCAGTCCACCACTTCGCGTCGTCACAGATTGGAATAATGTATAGAAAACTGTTTCATGCCATGACTTTCCTGCTAAAAACTGATTTCGTTCTAGTAGAAAAATCATAATTGTTCCAACGATAACGAGTGCAAAAAATGTCGTTGTCGTCAATTTTGTAAATAACGAAAAGCGGAATAGTTGCTGTCGCCTTTTACTAAAGAATTGTTTTACTTCCATTAACACCGGGAAGCCAATCGCTCCTAAAATAATAAGCAACATATGAATCATTTGCACAATATAATCTTTTTTGTACGGAATTAGTGATTGTCCAGTTAAATCAAATCCTCCGTTCGTAGTTGCACTAACAGCGGCAAAGAAACCGTGGAAATAAGCTTCTTGCCAAGTTGGAAAATAAAGTAGAAATCTTGTACCTAATAGTATTGCTCCAATAAGTTCTATCGAAATAATTACAATTAAAATAGAACGCATCAATTCTACAAGGCCTGATAAATTCCCTTGATTATGATCTGCCATAATGAGTCTTCTTCTCTGCAAACCGATTTTTTTCCCCGTTATAATCCAAACAAACGTACCAAGTGCCATAATCCCTAAGCCGCCTAATTGTAAAATAAGGGCTAACATAATAATTCCTGCCGTAGTAAATGTATCTGAAATCGTAACAACAGACAGTCCCGTAACACTTACCGCACTAACAGATGTAAAGAGGGCATCTATAAATGTCCATTTCACACCAGCCTTCGTAACAAACGGGAAACTAAGCAATATTACCGATACAACTACCGCTAATAAATAAAACAAAACGATGAGTTGTACAGGACGTAATTTTTGTAAAAACTTTTTTATATCTCTCATTCCATCACTTCGCTACCTTTTTTCTATCGATTAAATAAAGAAAAATCTTTACTTTCTTTATTTGTAAATAACTGCTCAAATAATTTGGCAAAGACCATTCCATATACAGTTCCATTACCTCCATACGGCAATGCGTAAAACAAATTATGTATCTTTTCGTCTTCTTTTAAAATGGGGAGACCATCATGAGTACCACCAAATGCGGCTGCCCAATAGTAGTCTGCCTGTATATTTTTATACTGCGGGAACAGTTCTTTTACAATATTAATAAGGATATCACGCTTATGCAATAATTTCGTATCACCGATTGTTTGAATTTGTATCGCTTCATCTAATCCGCCTACAATAATGCGGTTTCGATACGTTCGAAAATATAAGTAGGGCCGTGCCGTTTCCCAAATTAACGATCGCTCATGCCAGCCTTCAAACTGATTTATTTCATTTGTTACAATTGCATAAGAAGTTTCTACTGTTGTATTCTTTTCTTTCTTTCCAAAAAGCGCTTCATAACCTGTCGCCATAATAATATTCTTTGCTACAATTTGATTTCCTGTTTTCGTGTAACAAATTAAATCATTTTGGTGTTTTTTTATATGTATTGCCTCTGTATGTTCATATATATTAGCTCCCATTTGGTTTGCTTTATGCAAAAAACTATGCGCTAGTAAATACGGATTCACCTCAGCATCACCTTGCATATATAACGCTGCTTGTTTTGCAAAAGAATAACGTTTCTTAATATCAGCTTCTGTAAAATATTCAACTGGAAATCCATAATTCTGTAACGTATTATATTCCTCTTGTAAAAATGAGACATCCTCACTTTTACTTGCATAATATAAACTATTTCGCGGAATAAAATGGGGATCAATATCAAGAGTCGGTATAACCTCTTCCATTGTTCTTAGCGCTTCATAACAAAGCTTATATGCTCGTACCCCTTTTTCTTTACCAAATGTATGAATAAGAGAAGTTAACGATTTATCATGAAGAAATTGTAGTAAACCTGTATTAGCAGCTGTGCTACCACACGCAATTGCTCTTTTTTCAATAAGTGTAACACTCATACCAATTTTCGCTAACGAATGCGCTATATGAGCACCTGCTTCGCCACTTCCGACTACAAGTACATCACATATCATATCACTTTCTAACGGTGGATAACAAGGTACAGAAACTCCTGTATTCCAAAACAACTTACCGGTCATAAGTTTCATAATCATACTCCTAAAATATAAATTTCTCCTTTCTATGTTTTTTTATTTTTAATTAGAACGCTCTTCAAGCCAATTTCCAATCGTCGGATATGTTTGTTTTACAGCTGTTCCACCGTAAACAATAGACATATGCCCTGTCGGTAAACATACATATTGTTTATCTGTGCTAGAAATATGGTCTAGTAACGCTTCTACTTGACATGGCAAAGCGATATGATCACGTTTCCCGGAAATATTTAAGACATTCGCCTTAATCTTTGCAAGGTCTACCTTTTGTCCGCGAATAACAAGTTCACCCTTAACCAGTTTATTATTTTGATAAAAATCACGAATCCACTGTCTGTATGATTCACCTGGGAACGGAATACCATCACCAACCCACTTTTGAACCAATCTCCAGCTTTCGACGAAGCGCTCATTCTCTGAACGATCTACTAAAGCAACATATGGACCAACAAAGTTCGTAATTGGTTTTAACATTTTGTTTCCGAAATCAATCATTTCTGGCGGAATATTTCCAAATGTATCAACCGCTTTATCTAAATTGAAGTATTTCTCATCTAATAAAGGACCATACAATCCTGTTTCAGAGAAATCAAAAGGACTTGTCATGAAAATTAAATTACGAATTGGCATGTGCGGATGAAGTGCTGCATAAATGGAAGTTAGCGTTCCACCCATGCAATAACCAAGTAAAGAAATCTCGTCCGCTTTTGCAGTTCGCATTACTTTTTTTACTGCTTTTGCAATATAATCAAACACGAAATCATCAAATTTCAAATGACTATCTTCTAAACCAAATGTGCCCCAATCAAGCATATACACATCAAAACCACGATCCACTAGATATTCCACTAAACTATTTCCAGGAGTTAAATCCATAATATATGGTTTATTAATAAGAGCATATATTAACAGAATTGGAACTCTTTGTGTTTTTTCTTGTTTTGGAATGTAGCGATAAAGCTTCGTCTTATTCTTCGTCCAAATAACCTCTTTCGGCGTTAATCCTACTTGCGGCTCTGGTTCACGTAATAAAATTTCACTCGCCCTTTTCACTCGGCGGTATGCTTTTCGGTACTCTTCTGGGTATAGCTCTAATTGCTTTTCCCATTCTGTTGCGAATGTAGTCATTTTCCTATCTCCTTTTTGGTCGATTTCCTTCTAAAAAAAGAAGTGCATTCCTGCTATGGATATGCACTTTTTTCTTACTTCATTACATATATAATCCGCCGTTAATGTTTAATTGCTGACCTGTGATATACGCACCGTCACGGCATAGGTATACTACACCTTTTGCAATTTCATCAGCTTGACCAAAACGTTTTTTCGGGATTTTTGCAACGATTTTTTGACGTACTTCTTCTGGTACTTCTGCTACCATTTCAGTATCAATAAATCCAGGGCAAATTGCATTTACAGTGACATTTGTTTTTGCAAGTTCTAATGCTAATGATTTTGTAAATCCTAACATACCCGCTTTTGCTGCTGAGTAGTTTGTTTGGCCAAATCCACCTGCTTGGCCAATAATAGAAGAAATGCTAATAATTCTTCCTTCTTCCGCTTCCGTTATGTATGGAAGAACCGCGCTTGTCGTATTAAATACGCTACTTAAATTCACGTCAATTACGCGCTCCCAATCTTCACGATTTAACTTTTTGAATGTACGATCTCTTGTAATACCAGCATTATTAACAAGAATATCAACTTTACCAAAATGATTCACAGCTTCTTCTACAAGTCGGTTTGCATCTTCTACTTTAGAAACATCCGCTTGCACTGCATAAACGTCATGTCCATCTTTTCCTAGTTCATTTACTAAATTTTCAGCTGCTTCTTTACTGCTATTATAGTTAATAACTACTTTCGCTCCCTCTTGTGCTAATGCTACTGTAATTGCTTTTCCAATCCCTTTTGCTCCACCTGTTACGATTGCTACTTTGCCATTTAATTGAACCATTTCTTTTCCCCCTTAAATGAATTTGTGAACGATTGTTATGAATCATTTTGGTACTCATACTGTAGAGTCCCTATATAATTATGTTTCGCCGTTTACACGTGAAAGAGATTCTCCCTCTCTCTTTTACCTGTTATAAACAAGCGCTTTTATCATTTTTTATTTTCCGGCTTATTCGCAGGCTTTATCTCTTCTTTTACAGGTACTTGTAGTTTAGCTAGTACTGCATTTTGCTTTTCTAGCAATTCTAAAATTTGATCTACTTTTGTTTCAAGCGTACGAATATCTTGTTTCACTTTCGTCACATCACGCTTTAATGTAGGAGCTTGTCCTAAAGAATCTACTTTCTCCTCTAGAAACTCCTCAATGTTATCTACTTTATTTTCTAAGTTAATAACAAGCGTAGCCACTCTTGCGATATCCTCTTTCGTCGGCACATTTACTTGTTCTAAATAGTTTTTTGTCGTATCATTTAATGCTTTTTGATAAAACAAATTCAAATCTAGAACGCTGCCCATCCAAGCAGAATATTCTTCTGTTTTAATTGTTTCATTGAGCGCTTTTCCCCAAAATGTTTCGGTTTGTTCATAAGCATTTTTCCATGCTTGTAGTGGATCGAATTTTTGATCAATCACTTTACCTACACTCCCTTTTTCGTTTTTGAAACAATTCAACCTATTCACTATTTTCTAATATTCTGAATAAAACTTCAAGTCTATATTTTATTTTTTTCTATTTTCTAACAAATGTATTGACTTTAAAAACAGATAGGTGTAAATTGCACTTATAAGCAAAAAATTCCATCTAACTGATTCATGAGGTGATGCACAATCATGCTACAAAATGAACCAGAACAACGCGAAAGTTTGGAGAACAACCAAGCGAAACAACCAAACTCCATGCCAAAAAACTTCTTAGTTCCCTTCTTACTTCTCTGTCTAAAAGACTGGAGTCTTCATGGTTACAAACTTATTCAAATGCTAATGGATATCGGCTTTTCTTCTGTTGACCAAGGTAATGTTTATAGAACACTACGCAAATTAGAAAAAGAAAACCTTATTTCTTCTACTTGGGATACAAGCGATGGAGGGCCGGCAAAAAGAATTTATTCTTTAACTGAATATGGAGAGCAATATTTAACAACATGTGCGACTTCTTTTGAACATTATCAAAATATGTTGCGAACGTTTTTCACGTTATACACCAATGCATTCTTTCCATTTTCTACTTCTCCAGAAAAGGATGAAAAGGATTCTTCATCTTCACCTGGTGGTACAGCAGAGTAATCTGCGTTCACAATATGCAAAAAAACATTTGGGGGTCAAACAATGGAAACTAAACCATACGAATTAGTCGATGCATTTTGGAAAAACTGGTCTCAATCACTTTCCCTTTTCTCTTCAGCTGGGAAACAATTAGAGCAACTTACTTTAGAAACATTAAAACAACAACAAGACGCTTTGCATAAATTAACATCAGGAGTAGATGAACTAGAAAAAGAACTACAACAACTCACTGCTCAGTTCAATAACCAATATACAGATTACGTGAAACAATTAACTGGAAACTCCTTAAATGATCAAATTAACGAGTGGCAAGACAAGTGGAAGGAACTTTCTGCTCATATGCAGCAACTTACTGTTTCTCCTACAAAAACATCTTTGTCAATCCTTACACAAACAAGCGGTCAATTTGAAGAAACAACAAAACAATTTATTGAGCAACAACAATTACAACGTGAAGAGGCTCAAAAACAGTTAGAGGGTTTTTTGGAAGAGTTCAAGTCAAAACAGTTGGAACTCGCAAAAAAGTTCGAGGAAAATTCAAAAAATCTATTTACTTCCATCAAGTAAGAAAAATGTGGGAGCTAACTGCAGCACAAACAAAACTCTTTCTTCCTCCTACTACATCAAGATGGCTAGCATTTTTCGATATGGAAAAGAAGGAGGACAAAATGAATCCATTTCAAGAAGCACAAACTGTTCCGGAGCTTCGTTATGATGAGATTCAAGTCGGTGATCAAGCATCCCTTACAAAAACAATTACGGATGAAGATGTTATCAATTTTGCAAAATTGACTGGAGATGTGAATCCTATTCATATTTTAGATTCTTTTGCAAAAACAACAATGTTTAAAGAACGTATTGCTCACGGTATGCTCGTTTCGAGTTTTATTTCTACCATCCTTGGAACGAAACTCCCAGGCAAAAATACGATTTATTTATCCCAAAATGTTTCATTCCGTGCCCCTGTCAAAATCGGTGATACACTTCGTGTTGTGGCAGAGGTTATTAAGAAGCGTGACGATAAAAAAATCATTACGTTGCAAACAAACATATATAATCAATCAGATGATATTGTCGTGGAAGGAACAGCGACAATACTAAAAAAAGAGTAGCAAATTTGCTACTCTTTTTTCTATCCAAGAACTTCTAATCGCACCGATTACTTCCGCGTATGACTACGTCATTTCCACATAAAATAACGTTACCAGTTTAGATAAGAACTTAGCTGAACTGGACTACTCATAAGGATGTGTATCAACATGGTAAAAACAAACAAATTATTAGTTCCAGGTGCAGAGCAAGCGCTTGAACAATTTAAATATGAGATTGCACAAGAATTTGGTGTAAGCTTAGGGTCTAATACAGCATCTCGTTCTAACGGTTCAGTTGGCGGTGAAGTAACAAAACGTCTTGTTGCTTTAGCACAACAACAATTACGTGGATAATAATATAACATATGGCTTAGAGGCAGATATTCTCTGCCTCTTTCTATTTTCAACATACATAATAGTGCTTTTTCACATACTAATCAAAGCAAAATGAAAGGAGCGATATGTGAAATGAAACGGATTAATATTAGCATGAGCCCTCCCCGCGTTCTTACTTTATCTTTTCTTCTATTATCAGTTGTCGGCACATGCTTATTAAAACTGCCCATTGCTACGACAACGTCCATTTCATGGCTCGATGCCTTATTTACAACCGTTTCCGCTTGTACTGTTACTGGGCTTGGTGTTGTAGATACCGGAAAAATGTTTACTTTATTTGGACAATGTGTCATTTTAACGCTTATACAAGTTGGCGGGCTTGGCATTATGAGCTTTGCTGTCTTAATTGCGATTATGCTCGGAAGAAAAATCGGTCTTCAAAACCGTATTTTATTACAACAAGCATTAAATCAAACGAATATCGGCGGCGTCATCCGTCTTGCCAAATCGTTATTTTCATTCTCTTTTACAGTCGAATGTATCGCTACTTTAATTCTTTCTTTTGAGTGGGTACCAAAATATGGGGTTACCAAAGGGATCTATTATAGTTTTTTCCATTCAATCTCAGCCTTTAACAATGCTGGTTTTTCTGTGTGGAGCGATAATTTAATGTCCCATTCTCATAGCATTCTTGTCAATTTCGTCATTTCCTCTCTCATCATTTTAGGTGGAATAGGTTTTACAGTAATCGTAGACATAAAAAGAAAGAAAAACTTTAAAAACCTTACACTACATTCAAAACTTATGCTTTCTTCTACTCTAATCGTCAACATTATTGCTACCCTTTTTATTTTTATATTCGAGTTCCATAACTCCCTTTCTATGAGAGGTTTTACCCCATTTGAAGAAGGAATAGCCTCTTATTTTCAAGCAATTTCAACGCGAACTGCCGGGTTTAATACAGTTGATATTTCTACATTGTCAAAACCTTCCCTCCTATTAATGATGCTCCTTATGTTTATTGGTGCTGGTAGCGCTTCAACGGGTGGTGGGATTAAGTTAACAACATTTTTAATCATATTTTTTGGCGTATTTAAATTTCTACAAGAACAAGAGGATATTGTCGTATTTAAAAAATCCATTAAAGATACTCTCATTGTCAAATCATTAACTATTACTATTATTTCCATTTCATTTATCTTTTTTGCTATTTTAATTTTGAGTATTACTGAGCGAGTTCCTCTATTGATGAGTGCTTTCGAAGTATTTTCAGCATTTGGGACTGTTGGCCTCAGTATGAACTTAACCCCCCACTTAACTATAATCGGAAAAGCTATTATTATCTTTATGATGTTTTTTGGGAAAATGGGTCCTTTAACATTGGCTTTTTCATTTGCTCGTAAAAAGAACCGGAAAATAAAATATCCGAATGAAGATATTTTAACAGGTTGACAACCGTAGAAATTATCCATATAATGAGAATACAATAGCATATCTCCAAAGGGGAGTAGCGTCCAAGAAAATTTCTTGGAAACAAAGTCGTCATTACGTAGAACTTAGTTCTTCCGGCTTTGTTGGCATTTTCATTACATATGTCTAGCAAGACCTTTGCCTATTAACGGCAGAGGTCTTTTTTGTATTCATTTCCAGATTCTTCCAAAGTTAATAGGCAGGAGTATGGGGAAACTAAATAGTGGGGATATTCTTCACTTATTTAGAACTTATAGAAATGAGAGGAGAATGTACATGGATGTATCATTATTATTGGAGTATGGTTGGGTATTACTCATCCTAATTGCACTTGAAGGAATTTTAGCGGCTGATAACGCTCTTGTTCTTGCAATTATGGTAAAACATTTACCAGAAGAAAAACGAAAGAAAGCACTATTTTATGGATTAGCGGGGGCATTTGTTTTCCGATTCGGATCGTTATTTATGATTTCGTTCTTAGTCGATGTATGGCAAGTGCAAGCAATCGGTGCCATCTACCTTATGTTTATCGCTGGTAATCACTTATTTAAAACGTATGTTAAAAAGAATACGGATGAAGAAACTGAAGAAAAAGAAGCAAAGAAAAAACAAGAGAACTTTTGGTGGACTGTATTTAAAGTTGAGGTTGCTGATATCGCCTTCGCAGTTGATTCAATTTTAGCTGCTGTTGCACTAGCAATGACTTTACCAAAAACAGGATTAGGTACAATTGGTAGTCTTGATACTGGGCAATTCGTTGTTATCTTTGTGGGTGGACTTATCGGATTAATCATTATGCGATTTGCAGCAACTGCTTTCGTACAAATCTTAAAACGTAAACCAGGACTTGAAACTGCAGCATTCTTAATTGTAGGTTGGGTTGGTGTAAAGCTAGCAGTTTATACATTAGCACACCCTGCATTAAATGTAATTCCACATTCATTCCCAGAATCCACTCCGTGGAAGCTTACATTCTGGATTGTATTAGTCGGAATCGCAGTTGGTGGTTGGTTCTTCTCAAAAGAAGTAGAAGTAAAAGTAGAAAAGAATTTAGACGAAAAAGCGCTGTAATTACAGCGCTTTTTCTTTTTGCTTTCTTCCTCTCAATATCCAGAAAAAATTCCATTATACTATCTTTTGTAAACGTTTTCTAAATATATGTATGTCCTTTTTGTGAAACATTGCACAAACTTATTGAAAGTGAGAACAATTCCATGTACTTTATTCATATAAGGAGTATTTATAGAAGATTTACTAAAGGAGCGTATTACTCATGCTAGAACAAGGACTAGATTATGTTGTCAAACTGGCTAAAAGCAAAAAGAAAATGCTAGATACAAACCCAATGCAATATTTCATTCGTGCTGCACTTGCGGGTATTTATATCGGTTTTATTATTGTACTATGTTTTAAATTAGGTAATTTTTTTCACATTGCAGATTCACCAGCAACTTATTTAGCTGCTTCTATGTTTTTCGGGATTGCTCTCGTACTTATTATATATGGCGGTGCTGAATTGTTTACTGGAAACACAATGTACTTTACTGTAGCAACTTTAAGAAAGGAAACAACGATTTCTGATACACTGCGTAACTGGGTTGCTTGTTACGCAGGTAACTTAGGTGGCGCGTTATTCTTTGCCTTACTATTTTACGCAACTGGAATTTTTGAAGCAATTGATCACGGTCACTTAATGAGTAAAGTCGTTGAAGGAAAGATGAACACACCTACAATGCAGTTATTCTTTAAAGCCATTTTATGTAACTGGCTCGTATGTCTTGCTTGCTTCTTACCTTCTCAGGTCAAAGGTGACACAGCAAAAATAATGGTCATGATGCTACTTGTTTTCACATTCTTCTTATCTGGTTACGAACATAGTATTGCAAACTTATCACTCTTTGCTTTATCTTTAGTTTCACCGCATCCTGAGACAATTTCTTTTTCAGGTGCTATTCATAACTTAATTCCTGTTACAATCGGTAACATTATTGGCGGATCAGTATTTGTCGGTATGGTATACCACTACTTAACTAAGAAAACACCTGACGTTCAACAGGAAGAAACTGAAATCGCAGCAGCTCAACAAGAAGAGATTATTCCTTTACAAGCACATATGAAACATTAAAAACTCCAAAGTTTTACTTTGGAGTTTTTAGCTTCCCACATATTTAACAACAAGGTAAGGATTAATTTCTCCTTCTTCCTTTCCCTTATCCAATCTTTGTTTCATCTTATGCATACCGATGATATCATTCGTATGAAGGTGAATTTCATTTACATATAACCCTTCTGTACAAAAGGCTTCTACAAAATCTAGTCCACTTTTTTCTCCCCATCCCATATTAAAATCAAGGGAAAGAATATTCACACCATAATCCCGAACCATTTGTAAGGTACATTCTACTGTAGTTGCCGGCACATACCCGAACGGACAACTTCTTTGATCATCCATATATACGTTCATTTTCTATTCCCTCTCTACTTTGAATATGCGACCAATACATAACATATTGCCCCAAGGCTAATAAAAGGACCAAATGGAATGGGCTTTCGTACTTCTATACGCTTTAATACGATCCCAATCCCGAAAAAACAAAGACTAAAACAAGATGCTAAAAATAAAATGATAAAAACTCCCTTCACTCCTACTATAAACCCAAGCAACGAAAGTAGTTTTATATCTCCACCGCCAAGCCCTTCTGGATATATCTTTTGCATGCAATATAACAAAATGAATATAACACCACTACCAACTATACTATCTGTCCAAGTAACTAATTGTACAAAAACACTTTCGAGAATGAGTAAAACGGCAAATGAAATTAAAATACAATCAGGAATTAACATATATAAGTAATCTGTAAGTGAAATAATAAGAAGTAGCGAAAAAAGGGATAAAATGATAATAAGCTCTCGTTCTATTCCAATCATATACACGGTAAGAAGAAATATACTTCCTGTTATACATTCAAATGCTACATACATAATCGGAATTTGCCTCTTACAATTCGTACAACAGCCTCTTTGTATATAAAATGAAATGATGGGGATTAGTTCTTTTGGCCTTAGCACATATTTACAATAATGACAATGTGAACGCGGGGTAATGATAGACTCCCCTAATGGAACCCTCATCGCAACTAACATAAAAAAAGACCCAAACACCATTCCTGCTAACAGTGCATATAAATAAGTGAACATCCCTTCCTCTCCTTTCCCAAAAAACATAGCAAAAAAAGGAGAGAACTTCTACTTCATATTATCCATTATTCTACTAAAAAAGCAGGCCATTTTCTGGCCTGCTTTCCCCTCTTTTATACGATGAAATATATTGCTTTTAATGGTCCATGTACTCCGACAACAAGATTCATCTCAATGTCAGCCGAGTTACTTGGTCCTGTAATAAAGTTAATACAAGATGCCGCTGTCTCGCCATCTTCTACACGTGAGTTCATATCCTGAACTGCTTGTGTAATACGAGGCACAAGTGTTTCACGTGGAATAATAGCTAAATATACAGTCGGTAAAAAATGTAAAGAACGTCCTTGTCCTTTATGACTTTGTACAACAATTGTACCAGATTCAGCTAATGTATAATCACTAAATGCAATACCAATATTCGCTTTTTCAGCTAAACGCATATTTCCGTCTTTTCTCTCTGGATCCCATACGTTTACTTCAACGTCTCGCTTTGGAAGTTCTTCTTTAAATAAAGATGTTAAACCATATGCATCAAAACGCTCATCCGCTGATAATAAAATAGGTCCTCCGCCGTTTTCCATGATTACTTGTTGAAGGTCTTCACGTAAACGTTCATTTGTCGTTTCTACTACAGTTGTATGAATGTTTGTACATTGATTTTTAAACACTTCTAGTAATTCTTCTTGTGAATAATCTTTTAATGTTTCTATATTCACATTACTTTTCCATACTGGACGCTCTACACCTTCTGTTTTACGCGCGCGCCCAAGTTCTTTTGCAATGTTATCTAGAAAGGCATCACGGTTTTGAATTAATCCTGTCATTATTTATCCCCGCCTTTCTTATGATCTTTATACCAATCACGGAATCGTTCTTTACTTGGAGCTGGGAATTCACGAATATCCGTCCAGTTTTTAAGTGGGCCAACACCTTTTGATACACGATTACCAGATGTAAATGGACTCATTGCCGCTGGTGCCATTTTTGAACCCATTTTATATAAAGCAGCTGAAGAAGCACCCATACTAAACATTTTCATCGCTAGTTTTTCTGCAAGTGGTGCACGACCTTCTTGCTCAACGATGACTTGACGATGTTTTAATAATAAATCATGCAATGGAATTTTTACTGGACAAGCTTCTGTACATGCTCCGCATAAACTAGATGCATAAGGAAGCTCTTTATAATCATCATATCCACCTAGAAGCGGTGTTAATACCGCGCCGATTGGTCCTGAATAAATCGATCCATATGAATGTCCACCAACGTGACGATATACAGGACATACGTTAACACAAGCAGCGCAACGAATACATTGTAATACTGAACGGAATTCAGATCCAAGAATTTGAGAGCGACCATTATCAACAACAACTAAATGGAATTCTTCAGGTCCATCAACTTCCTCTTCTTGAATTGGTCCTGCTACTGTTACATAACTTGTTAATTTTTGACCTACTGCACTACGACATAGTAAACCAACTAAAACATCTAATTCTTCCATTGTCGGAACCATACGTTCCATACCCATTACTGCAATTTGTGTTTTCGGAATTGACATAACAAGATCTGCATTACCTTCATTCGTTACTAAACAAAGGGAGCCCGTATTTGCAACAGCAAAGTTACAACCAGTTACACCAATTTCTGCATCCATAAATTTCTCACGAAGTTGTTTACGAACAAACTTTGTCATTTCATACGGGTCATCAGAATTTTTATAGCCTAGCTTTTCTTTAAATACATCGCGAATTTGCGTTCTATTTTTATGAAGTGCAGGTGCAATAATATGTGAAGGTGGATCGTTATCTACTTGCAAGATATACTCTCCTAAATCACTCTCTAACACTTCACAGCCAATCTCTTCAAGCGCATGGTTCATACTGATTTCTTCTGTTACCATCGACTTTGATTTTACTACTTTTTTCGCTTGTTTCTTTTTGGCGACGTCTTGAATATACTTTGCTGCTTCCTCTTTCGTCTTCGCAAAGTACACGTGTCCGCCTCTTTTTGATACATTTTCACTTAACTGCATTAAGTAATAATCAAGATTTTCTAACGTATGTTGACGGATTTGTTCACCTAGTTCACGCCACTCTTCCCAGTTTCCTAATTCATCTGCGGCTTTTAAGCGATTCGTATATAAGCGCGTTTGTGCCGAAGATACTGCTCCGCGCATAAACGAATCTTGAATTCCATCACCAACGCGATCATTAAATTTTTTCTCACTGATTTTCATAGACATAGCTTATGTTCCCCCTTCATGAGCGACTATTCAGTACCTCAGCAATATGCATTACTTTTACTTCTTTTCCTAAACGCTCAATACGTCCGCCAATGTTTAACAAACACCCACAATCTGCACCGATTAAATAATCTGCACCTGTTTCCATTACACTATCTACTTTTTCATCTACCATTTGCTCAGAGATTGGAGTCATCTTAACTGAAAACGTTCCCCCAAACCCACAACAATTTTGCACGTTTGGCAAATCTCTCACAGTTAATCCTTTTACATTTGATAATAAAATCCCTGGTGCTTCTTTTACTCCGAGCATACGTGTCATATGACATGATTTATGAATAGTAGCTATCCCTGATAAACTTGCACCAACATCTGTAACTTTTAAAACATCTACAATAAACTGTGTAAATTCATAAGTTTTATCAGCAACTTTTTGTGCACGTTTAGCCCACTTTGGATCATCTTTGAAAACATGCGGATACTCATGAAACATTGTCGCACACGAGCCAGATGGTGTAACAATATATTCTGCATCTTCAAAAGTTTCAATCATATGTTTCATCGCTTCTTTTGCTGCTTCTACATGGCCGCTATTATAAGCAGGCTGACCACAACAAACTTGTGCTTCTGGAAATTCAATTTCACAACCTAAACGCTCCAACACTTCAACTGTTGCTTTACCGACATTTGTTTCAAACATATCGACTAAACAAGTAACAAATAAAGTAACTTTCATAACTATTACTCCCCCTTTTTACAACTTCGCCAACAAACATATGGTCATCAGATGACTGAGTAGAGAAGAAATAGGCTCAACCATGGCCTATCCTCTCCCTCTCCTAAAGAAAACGCTTACTTAATCTTTCTCTATTTTATCAGAAAATTAAATTTTTAAAAGATTAAATTACGAATTTATATCGTTTTTACCTGTGACAATATGTTCTACATTTGTTAAATGATCTAGCATTGCTTTCTGCGCTAATTCTACATCTTGTTTTAACACCGCATCATATATAACTTGATGCTCTTCTATAAGTCGTTCTGATGTCGTTTGTTCACCATATAAAATAATGCGTCTTGATTCACCAATTGTTTCAGCAATCATCTCTGAAACATGATTCATGAGTTCAAGCAAAATGTTATTATGCGAAGACTCTGCAATTCCCATATGAAATTGAAAATCAGCTTTTTCGCCAGCCTTTTCATCTCCAATGCTCTTTGCCATTTCATCTAACCAATGTTTCATATTTTGTAAATTATCTTCCGTACGTTTTGCCGCCGCTACTCGAACTGCCCCCACTTCAAGCACCTTTCGTACTTCTAATAAATTCAAAATATCTTCTTTCTTCATTAATAATCTATTGTTTAATGATTTTGTTAATGAAGAAGAATCGAAGTTCTTCACATATGTACCTTCTCCTTGTTTCATCTCAATTAAGCCCATCGCTCTTAGCGCACTTAGCGCTTCACGAACAGCAGATCTGCCAACTTGAAACTGCTCAGCTAATTGATGCACAGGGAGTAGTTTGTCACCAGGTTTTAACGTACCATTTTTAATCATTGTTAAAATAGCTTCAGATACTTCTTCGTAAATTTTTTTCGGTTTAATAGATTTGTACTCCAGTTAAATCACCTCAGTATCTTCCAAACAACAATTGAAACGATTTATAAGAACTTTGCATCATAACTATTTTAGACCGAATTGATAAGAAGTACAAATGTTTTGTTCATAAAATAGTCAAATTTCCGATATTTATTACATATTAATTTATATTTTTACGTATAAAGTGAAACTTTAATCAGTAGTTTTTTTTTTCATCCCCCACCTAACTTCTTTGCTTCCGCTGAATTTTGAGGTGGGGGGCTTACTGCCCGGCAAATAGCGAGATAAATATTCCCTTCAATATAAAGAACATGTCCTAAAAATTAGAACATGCCCACCTCATCCTGTACATTCAGTTTAATAATAACCGTTGTTCCCTTATCTTTTTCACTTTTAATTTTCCACTGTCCACCATGTATATGAACAATTTGTCTCACAATAGCAAGGCCTAAACCTGTTCCACCATGTTGACGACTTCTCGCTTTATCAACTCGGTAAAAGCGCTCGCCAAGATTTTCTAAATGCTCTATATCAATGCCAATTCCTGTATCTTTTATTTTTAATTCACAGTAATCATCGATTTGCTCTAAAGTTATAACGATATTTCCATTTTGATTTGTATACCGTATCGCATTATCTAACACATTATGAAGCACCTGTTGCATACGATCCTCATCAATCATGACAATGACCTCTGGATTTAAATTGGTTGAAATATGAATTTCCTTTTCTATAAACTTAATCTCATACGTATCTAATACGTCTTCAATCAGCTGTGAAAAAACGATAGGTTGCTTCTTTAACGGAAAGTGCTCACCTTCTAATTGCGCTAAGTCTAACAAGTCATGAACGAGACGCTGCATACGACCTGCTTCTTTATGAATTAGCTGCGTTACTTTTTCCTGCTGTGGTCCCTTTGCAACGCCATCTAAAATAGCCTCGCTATACCCTTTTATATAACTAAGTGGTGTTCTAAGTTCATGCGAAACATTTGCTAAAAATTCCTTACGCTTTACATCTTCTGTTTCCAATGAATTTGCCATTTTATTAAATGCTTTTCCTAGTCGTCCAATTTCATCCTCTGAAGAAACGGTAATCCGCTCCGAGAAATCTCCCGTAGCCAAATGGTTTGCAACCCGCTCCATTTGCGAAAGCGGCTTCGTTATTGCAATTATAATTTTTCTTCCAACCCATATCGTAATTAAAATCATCGCAATTGCTAGTGGTGCTAAAATAAGACCCATATCATATATTAAGTCTTTTATACTTTTTAAAGGAATATAAGAATATACAATTCCGACTAATTTTTTATTTTCCAATACAGGGATGACAACCCCCATAATATTACGTTCAAAATGTTCTTCATATCCTATCTTTGTCACAGTTTTCCCATCTAATAGCGTTTGCCTATCTCCTTCACTTATAAGAGAATGATGATGCACATCAAAAGGTAAACATGCACTTAAATCACGCGGATTAGACACGAAAAGAACGTCTGAACTAGATATTTGATCAAATGATCTTACTTTCTCTTCAAAAATTGATATTCCTTCGCGCTTATCATACTGAGCAGCAAGATTTTTCCCTTCCATTACTAATGAACCTTTTAAATTATCAACGTATAGTTTTTCATATGAGTATAAAGATACGAAATAAAGAAAGGACACTGTTACACATACTGCACACACTACTGTAAGCCAAAGTTTTTGTACCATCGTAAACATACGTTACACCTCGAATTTATAGCCTACACCCCAAACAGTTTGAATGTAGTTTCCACTTTCTCCAAGCTTCAAGCGCATCGTTTTCACGTGCGTATCTACTGTTCTTGTACTTCCCGCATAATCATATCCCCATACCTTTTCAAGTAATTGTTCCCGGCTAAATACTTGTCCTGTATGCTGACAAAGAAAATATAGTAAATCAAACTCTTTTACTGTAAGAGAAATCGGCTCACCATCCGCCTCTATTCGTCTACTTTTTTCATTGATAAGAATTGGTCCAAATTGAATCTCTTCTTGCTGTTCTTGCTTTGTATATCTTCTTAACACAGCTTCCATACGGGCAACCAATTCACCAGGACTAAACGGTTTTACAATATAATCATCCGCTCCCATACGTAAGCCGTTCACCCTATTCCACTCTTCACCTTTTGCGGTTAAAAATATAATCGGCACATCTGACGTTTTTCTAATTTCTTTACAAACTGAAAGTCCATCCATTTCTGGCATCATAATATCTAATACAACGAAATCATAATGATCTGTTTCTAGTTTTTTAAGAGCCTCTTTTCCATTTTCAGCTTCTCCCCACTCATATCCGAAGTTGTCCAAATACATTCCAACAAGCTGCCTCATATCACTTTCATCATCTACAACTAGCACTCTATATTTATTCATTATCCTTCCCTTCCCTCTCTATGAGTTGAAACGGTCCTTTTCCGACTTTAATTGTTTGTTTTATTTTCAAATTCTTCATATCCATAACGCACACTTCATCACTATCATAACTTGCTACATATCCTTCTGCTCCGCTCTCCAAAAATGCAAATGGATTCGATCCTACTTCTACAGAAGCTATTTCTTTATATGTGCTAATATCAAACTTTCTAAGTGTGTTCGAACCATGACTTAGTGCATATACGTACTTACTATCCTTCGTTATATTCACAGGCATAAATGGAGCGTGTAAAGAGCGCACCATTTCTCCCCCCTGTAAAGAATACACTAACACTTTCTCATTTACTTGATTTCCATCACCATGTCCGCCAATCCATATTTCTTTCCCATCAGGACTAATCGTTGCTCCGGTTGATGCTGGCGGAATCATAAAGGATTGAACAACTTCTTTTTTCTTCGTATCAATTGTCGTTAGTTTCGTATCATAAAAGTTTAGTACAGATAACCGATTATGATACTCTACCATCGTTATAGGACCTTTTCCTGTTGAAACATTTCCTGTCTCTTTCCCATTTATCGTAAAGAACCTTACCTTTTGAACATTTTGATCGGCAGCAAATAATTGCTTTTTATCTTCTGATACGACCACATTTACAATGCCCTTTCCAGTTTTATATTTTTCCACTTGCCTTCCTTCCGCCAATGAATATACATACATATATTCTAATTGCTTACCGTATACAAGGATTTCCTCACCGTTTGGAAGCAGTGTGATTCCGGCCATTGGCTCATTTAGTTCCCATGTCGTGATTAACTTTTTATTTTTTTTATCAATAAAACTAATGCTTCCTTCTTTTATATTCGTTGTTATAATAACATTTTTATCTTTAGCAATTGGTGTATATGAACTTCCTTGACACCCTACTAATAGAAATAAAAAACAGAGAAGAAAAACATACTTTCTCAAAAGATTCCCTCCATCTTCGGATGATTTCGTTATAATTGTAAAATAACAAATAAATGTGTGGAAAGTGTGAAATTTTCCTTTCTTACTCAATTTACATATATAATGTACAACAAATAGAATTTGAGGTGTGTCAATTATGCTATTTCCTGATTTAGCGAATAAAATTGTACGAGAAGTACGCAGACTAATTACAGAGAATATTATTATTATTAATATACAAGGCGTTATTATTGCAAGTACAGATACAGAAAGAATTGGTCAATTTCATGAAGGTGCACTCCGCTGCGCTAACCAAAAGAAAACTGTCATCATTACAACAGAAGATGAAAGGCAGTTGCAAGGTGTAAAGGCTGGAATGAATCTTCCTTTATTATTTCATGACGAAGTAATTGGTGTTATTGGAATTACAGGAGAACCTGAAAATATTTCACGCTATGGAGAAATATTGCGTAAGATGACCGAGTTATTAATTCATGAAAACTACTTTTTAGAGCAACTAGAACTTGAGCACCGTTCTTATGAAGCTTTCGTCTTTGATTGGCTTCAAAATACAGCATGGTCTCCAAGTTTTCTCGATCGCGCCAAAACACTTGGCATTGATTTATATAAGAAGAAACAACTTATTTTGTTTTCTATTGGAAAAAATGACACGATGCTCCAGCGTAAAATATGGCAACATATACGCAATATATTAACAAAAGAGCATCTATTTGTTCGGTGGGGAAATGATCGTTTTATTTTATTTACAGCGATGAGCTCCAACGAGCAAACATACCAATTTTTAAAACGATTAAAACAAGACTGCGAAGCTTTATTTTCTATTCCTTTATATATCGGGATTGGACAAACAGTTACCCCAAACAATATGAACATATCTTACGAACAAGCATTACGTGCTCTTTCTGTATCATTGGAAACGAAACAAATTGTATTTAATGAAGATTTACGTTTAGAAATGTGTTTACAAGATATTTCTGCCGAAACGCGTGAACAATTTCTAGAGCGTACCATCGAAAACTTACTATCATCTCCTGAGCTTATGCACACCTTACGCTTATTTATCGATTATAACCAATCTTATAAACAGACAGCTAAACAATTACATATACACATTAACACATTACATTACAGGCTAAAAAAGATTGAAGAGCATACAGGACTTGATCCAAAACAATTCAAAGACTTAAACGTTTTATACTTCGCACTCCTCCTATTAGATAATCATACAAAAAAGAACGATAAAACAGATTAATCTTTAGATGATTACACATAGAAAGAATCCCTTTACTTTTTTATCATTATAATGAAAGCACTGTTACCACGTTGTTTATTATAACTAAACACGTTAACAGTTTGAGGGGGATTTCCAATGTTAGAAAAGCAAATTATTCATTCATTCGTATCTATTGTTGGCGAAGATAATGTAGATACATCCAATATGGGGCGTTTAACTTATAGTTATGATGCCACTCCAAACTTCCAAGCAATGCCTGATGCAGTCATTGCTCCACGTAATACAAATGAAGTAGCTGAAGTGTTAAAGGTATGTAACACTCACAAAATTCCTGTGTATGTTCGTGGGTCTGGAACAAATCTTTGCGCAGGAACATGTCCACTTGAAGGCGGTATCGTCCTTATTTTCCGCCATATGAACAATATTTTAGAAATTGATGAAGAAAACTTAACAATTACTGTACAAGCTGGTGTCATTACACTTGATATTATTAAAGCAGTAGAAGAAAAAGGTTTATTTTATCCGCCAGATCCAAGTTCGATGAAGATTTCTACAATCGGCGGCAATATTAATGAAAATTCAGGTGGGTTACGCGGCTTGAAATATGGCGTAACACGTGATTATGTAATGGGGCTTGAACTTGTCTTACCAAATGGTGATATTATTCGTACTGGCGGCAAATTAGCAAAAGATGTAGCTGGTTACGATTTAACTCGTTTATTTATCGGCTCTGAAGGAACACTTGGCGTGGTAACAGAAGCGATATTAAAACTTGTTCCTATGCCCGAAACAAAGAAAACAATGCTTGCACTCTATGAAGATATTAATGAAGCTGCACGTGCTGTTTCTTCTATTATTGCAAATAAAATTATTCCAGCAACTCTGGAATTTTTAGACCAACCGACAATTGAAGTAGTAGAAGAGTTTGCACAAATCGGTTTACCTACAGATGTAAAAGCAATTTTATTAATCGAACAAGACGGCCCGCACGAAGTAGTCAATCGAGATATTGAAAACATGGCTAACGTTTGCCGCTCTATGAATGCAGTTGATGTTCGCATTGCAAAAGATGAAACGGAAGCAGATGCACTTCGTACCGCTCGCCGTAGTGCACTATCAGCGCTCGCACGATTAAAACCTACTACAATATTAGAAGATGCAACTGTACCACGTTCACAAATCGCTCCGATGGTTGAAGCTATTAATGCCATTGCAAAAAAATATAATATTCCTATTTGTACGTTTGGACACGCTGGTGACGGTAACTTACATCCAACTTGTATGACAGACGCTCGTAATGCAGAAGAAATGCACCGAGCTGAACAAGCTTTTGCTGAAATATTTACGAAAGCAATTGAACTTGGTGGCACAATTACTGGTGAACATGGTGTTGGTGCGATGAAAGCTCCATATTTAGAAATGAAATTAGGTAAAGAAGGTATTGCAGCTATGCAAGGAATAAAGCAAGCTTTCGATCCAAATAACATTATGAATCCTGGAAAAATGTTCGCGAAAGACACTCGAAAAAGAGTGGTGGTTGAGCGATGACCACATTAAATAAAGAAAATATTCAAAAAGAATTTAAAGAACGATTAAGTGAAGATGAATTACTAAACTGTATGCGATGCGGTTTTTGTTTACCTACTTGTCCTACCTACATTCAATCCGGATATAAAGAGTCACATTCACCGCGCGGACGTATCGCATTAATGAAAGCTATCGTTGATGGTTTAATCGAACCAGATGAAGATGTTGAAAATACATTAAACGTTTGTCTTGGTTGCCGTGCTTGTGAGCCTGTTTGTCCATCTGGTGTAAATTATGGACATTTATTAGAAGAAGCTCGTGATATTATTAATCAAAATAAAAAATTCTCAATGCCAGTGAAAGCTGTTCGAAAAGTCGTTTTTGAAGGATTGTTCCCCCATCAAAATCGAATGAGAACATTAACAGGACTAATTGGATTTTATCAACGTTCTGGTTTACAAACACTAACACATAAAACAGGTATTATGAAGTTATTCCCTGAAACACTTGCAACGATGGATCTCATTTTGCCAAAAGTGCCAAAAATGAAAGCAATGAAAGATCGTCCTTCATTTTTACCTGCAGAAAGTACAAAGAAAAAACAAGTTGCATTCTTCACAGGCTGCTTAATGGATACTATGTTTTTAGAAACAAATAACGCAACGATGAAACTTCTTCAATTAGCTGGTTGTGATATCGTTATTCCGAAAACACAAAGTTGCTGCGGTGCATTGCATGGACATGCTGGTGAAAAGAGTGGAGCAAAAGAATTAGCAAAGCGAAATATAAAGGCATTCGAAGATTTAAACATCGACTATATTATTACGAATGCAGGTGGTTGCGGAGCTTACCTCGTAGACTATGATTATCTTTTAAAGGATGATCCAGAGTGGGCTGAACGTGCTAAGCAGTTTGTTTCTAAGATTAAAGATATTACTGCTATACTAGTAGAACTAGACTTCCATAAGCGAACTGATTTACGACTCACGCAGCAAATTATTACGTATCAAGACTCTTGTCATTTACGCAATGTTATGCGCACAGCTTCTGAACCTCGTATGTTACTAGAGGCTATCCAAGGTGCAACATATCGTGAAATGAAAGATGCGGACCGCTGCTGTGGCTCTGCTGGTATTTACAATATTGTTCATTCAGAGTTATCAATGGAATTTCTAGATTACAAAATGGACCGTGTGCATGAAACAGACGCAGCAACCATTGTTACTGCAAATCCAGGTTGTTTATTACAAATGAAATTAGGAATTGAGCGAGAAGGGCTTTCTCATAAAATGAGAGGAATTCACATTGTAGATTTATTATTAGAAGCAATTGAAACTAACTCGTAACATACGTAATAATAGGAAAACGGCTATCTCCTTCGTCTATGTAAAGAGATAGCCGCTTTTTTGTCTGCTACAACATTAAAAATATGTTACTTTATTATAAAAAAGAACAACAGAAACATTACAGTTTTGTAAAAATCAATCCATTATATTCCTCAAAAAATCGCTCAAACCATTGATACAATAGGATTCTTTATTTTCTCTTTAGGTAAATTTATCCAAAAACCCCTCTTAAAATCAAGTATAAAAACACTATAAATTCCTTTTATACTCTATATTTCTCTTATTTTTGCTCACTTCTTCTCTTAGGATAAATTAGGTAATTTTAAAGTCTATGAATTTTTTTCCATCTTTTTTCTCGCAAATTGTATGCTACGATGAATTTGTCAGTCAGACAGGCTGTCAAAAACAAATCGTGTGAAAACAAATTAAAACTTTATATAGGGGGACACACATCATGAAAAAGCGTGTTTTATTATCTGTAGCTGCTGCAACAGCTCTTACTTTAGGAGTATCTTCTCTAGATGCACAAGCTGCAACAGTACAACCATCTAACATTAAGGTTCAAAATATTCAGCATTCAAAAGTAATGATGAAACAAATGAACCAACAAGAATTACAAGCATTCTTACAATCTATGGGCGTTGAGTCATTAGCGCAATGGCAACAAGGAAACTTCCAACCAAATTGCATTATTCCTGGTCAACAACCTACTGAAAATGTTGTAACTGAGCAACCAACAGCTAAGCCAGAAACTCAAAAGCCTGCTGAGCAAAAACCTGCCGAGCAAAAGCCTGCTGAAGAAGTTCAAAAACCAGAAGCTCAAAAGCCTGCTGAAAACAACAATACGCAAAAACCTGCTGAACAAAAACCAGCTGAGCAAAAGCCTGCTGAAGAAGCAAAATCTTTAAGCGAGTTCGAACAACGTGTTGTTGAATTAACAAACGCTGAGCGTGCAAAACAAGGTTTACCAGCACTAAAAATCGATACTGAATTAAGCAAAGTAGCACGTATTAAGTCTGAAGACATGCAAAAAAACAACTACTTTGATCATAACAGCCCTACATACGGGTCTCCGTTTGACATGATGAAGAAATTTGGTATTTCTTATACATCTGCAGGTGAAAACATCGCTCAAGGCCAACGTACACCTGAAGAAGTAGTACAAGCTTGGATGAACAGCGCTGGACACCGTGCAAACATCTTAAATAACGGCTTCACTCACATCGGTGTTGGTTATGTAGAAAGCGGCAACTACTGGACACAACAATTTATTACAAAGTAAATAGATTAAAAGAGTCTTCTCATAATGAGAAGACTCTTTTTCAAGTTTCATAGCTTTCTATTATGTATGAATAGAAAATATAGAACATAAACAACATAGATCCACAGCTTATTACACTAAGCAATATATAAAATCCCCACTCTAAGTTCAAAAACAATGAAAACAATATGCCACATGCCATCACTTGAAAAATCCGTCTACTTACTAAACGAATTTTTTGTAATTTAATTGGATCTTTTTCTTTGCCTTTTATTTTCTTAAATTCTTTACTCAGCATAAAAAGAAACATACTAATCCCAATCGTTAATCCTGTTTGAAAGAATATAAAATCTCCAAAATTAATCAAGAGAATAAGCATATGAATAAACAACATAAATAATGTAATTTTCTTTATAAATCCGCCTATAATACAATGCTCTCTTTCATTAAACTTAAATATATTATGTGAAATAATATACAAAAATCCATATGAAAAAATAATAAAACAAGGAATAAATGCTACAACAACTTGTTTACTCATAAACTCGTTTGGCTCACCATTTACGTTCCAATGTACTGCCATACGATTTGGTAAATAGGGGTAAAGACATAGAGTAACTAAAAGACAAGCGAAAAATATCCCAAGTACATACTTATATTTGATCAAGTAATTCTCACCTCTCTTTTCTCTTAACGGCTTCGCTTCTTTTAGAGAAATCCCTGCAAAAATCTACTTTTTTCAAATTAAAACTTATACTTTACGCATTTTCTTTTTGAAATTCTTTTATTTTATTATTTAATTTTGTAGGAAACGGCACATCAACTTCAATCGCTTCTTTCGTAATTGGATGCAAGAAATTTATCTTCATCGCATGTAATGCTTGACTGGACATATATTTTGTTTGCCCACCATATAATACATCCCCAACTAGTGGATTACCATTATGACTCATATGAACACGAATTTGATGCGTTCTACCCGTTTCTAATTGTAACGTTACGAAAGTCGTGTTTTGCTTCTTAAAATACTTTTCTACTTTATAATATGTGATAGCTTGGTCACCTTTTGGAGAAATACGACGCCTTGTAGCATGATGGCGATCCCTTCCGATAGCAGCATCAATCGTTCCTTGTTTCTTCTTTACTTTCCCTTCAACGAGCGCTGCGTACGTTCTTTTAATTTTTCGTTCCATTAATAAACGATCCATAATTGCACCAGCAATTCTATGCTTAGCAAACACGACACCACCTGTCGTATCTTTATCTAAACGATGAATATGACGAACCTTCGTCTCTAAACCTTGCATTTGAAAATGAAAAGCAACAAGATTTGCAAGCGTCCCGTTTCCACCTTTTTCAGCAGGATGTGTGTCCATTTGCTCTGGTTTATTTACGATGAGTACGTGATCATCTTCGTATACTACATGTAATTCACCATATTCTGGATCTACACCGTACTCTTCCTCCGCAAACATATGAACTTGTAACTTATCGTTCTCTTTTAAAAGCTCATTCCATCTTCTTTGTTCCCCGTTAACCGTAACACCTTTTTCCATACGAAGCTGATGTAATAGCTTTTTCGGTATTTCCCATTCTACTTTTAATACCGATTCAATACTTATACCATTCCATTTAGCTGGAATGGTAATTTCACACCATTCGCCCTTTTTCTTTGTTTCCATACTGTTTATCACCTTATTTCTATTGATTCTCTCATTGTAACGGAAAACACACTTTGATGCACCGTCAAAAATAGAGGACAGTCTTATAATAGACTGCCCCTCAAGCTCTAAGCCTTTTCATTTCTAACAATACTTCTTCAGCTTTTTGTTCATACGATAAATCTTTAAAGAAATCTGCCAACCTTTTATAATCATTGTAAGCATCTAATAAATCGTCCATCCTTTCTATTTTCATCACTTGTTGTTTTTGTTTCATTTTTACTGGATAACGATAACCTGATACTTCTTGTATTTTGTAATACTCATCCTCTACTTGAACGACCTTTACAAGTTCTTCCTCCTCTGCATCCATCGTATACCCGTCAAATTCTCTAAGTAGTTCATAAATGATATGAGTCCATTCATCTTTTGGATAAAATCCCTTTTCTAACCGATAACCGACAATGCGATACATATGCCCATCGTTTTCTGCAAACTGTACTGTATCATTTAACTTAAACTTAAAATAACGAAACATTGCCTTCACCTACTTGTATGTAATGTTCTTATCACATACTATTTGCAAAATGTAGGTCTTGCTATTCATAAAAAAATGCTCATCAATATGATGAGCATTTTTTTATGATGACTTTTCTCGTTTTTTTCGAAATGGCAACCACCAGTTCCAGTCTCCAAATAACTTCATTAAGCTTGGTACGAGCATAAGACGAATAATTGTTGCATCAAGAAATATTGCTAATGCGACGCCAAGCCCCATCTGCTTTACTGGTAAAATATCAGTAAATGCGAATGCACCCGTTACAACAATCATTATTAAAGCAGCTGATGTAATGATTCTACTTGTTGAAACGAGCCCTTCTAACGTTGCTTGATCGTTATCTCCTGTTTCTTCATAGAGCTCATAAATGCGTGAAATAAGAAATACTTCATAATCCATACTAAGCCCAAATACGAGGCCAAAAATGAAGATTGGTAAGACAAACAGAACCGGACTCGCTTCTAAACCGAAATGACCACCTTCAAATAACCAAACAACAATTCCAATAGTTGCACTTAAACTAAGTATATTCATAATAATTGCCTTAATTGGAATGAGTATAGATCGGAATGCAAATAATAATATAACAAAGGTCGATCCAAATATAACAGACATACCAATTACAACTTTATCTTTAATTTCATCTTCTAATTCTTGTTGAAACGTCGTCATTCCGCCTAGATAATACGTAACATCCGTTTCTTTATAGTTCTTTTTAAAGTCACGCACCCACTGTTTTGCAGTCTCTGTACGTGGTTTTGTTTTCAAAAAGACTTCTATCGTCGTCTTATTCCCTTTCGTGTATGCTTCAAATACAGGAGTTAGTTTCGCTGACTCTGGCGACTGCAATATTCCAACAACTTGATCTGCTTTCATTCCAGTTAACCCGTCGTATAAACTTCTTACTTCATGTACTTTCTTATCATCTTTTAACTTTTGAACGACTTCTTCTATCTTTTGTAGACTTTCTTTTTCTTTCATATCTTCTTTCGTCTCTACAACTAACATAACATCAGCGTGTGTTTTGACAGTTTCATTAAATGCTTCTTCATACTTTTCATATGCAATCCTTGTATCACTCTTTTCAGGTAAAGCTTCAACACCAGGGAACTGCAAATTAGCTGTACGTAACGGCAATAAGCAAATAACAATAAATGTTGTAACAACAATAATCATTGCGATTGGATGTTTCATTACAAATTGTGCAAATTTACGCCATGCTTTTGCCGGCGTATGTGCTACTTGATTCTTTTTTAATATTCTTTTACCTATTAACGATAATAGCGCTGGAAGAAGTGTGAGTGAGAATAAAATACTCATAATCACAACAATCATTCCGCTAATCGCGACAGATTGAATATAATCTATCTTAAAGAAAAACAAACCTGACAACCCAACAAATACGCATAATCCTGAAAATACAATTGCACGTCCTGCCGTCTGATATGTAATTGCTATCGCTTCTTTTACCGTTCGTTTAGCAACTTCCTCTCGAAAACGGTTCACAAATAATAGCGCAAAATCAATAGATAGTGCAAGTCCAATCATCGGTGCAACGTTTAACACGAAAATAGAAAGTTCTTTATCCACACCGATAAAATACAATATACCCATCGTGCTAATAACACTAAGCGCCCCATTCAAAATCGGTAAAATTGATGCCAAAAGGCTACCAAACGAAAATAGTAATACAAGAAACGCAATTGGTAATCCAATCATTTCTGCTACTTTTAAATCATTTTGCGTTCTTTCATTAATCTCTTGATTAATTTTCGGAAATCCTGTAGGTGTTACTTTTAATGCTACATTACTTTCTTTCTCAATCTCATCAGCAAATTGTAATGTCTTTTCCATTCTTTCTTTATTTGTTTTCCCGGAAAATAAAATTGTCGCATAACCGATATCACCTTGTAGCATTTCTTTATTTTGGATTGGGTGATGGAAAGATTCATAGTTCTCTTTCTCTTGAACATTCTTTACAATTTCATCTATTCGTTTTTTAAATTCCTCATGCGAAGCATCTTTATTTTTCTCAAAAACGAGCAGAAGCGTATCTTGAGACCTCTTAAAATCTTTATCTAAAATTTCTTTTGTTTTTTGATAGTCGCCTTCCGTTTGGAAACCGTCACCACCTAATACTCCCGGTAGCTTTGGAGCAAAAATCCCAAGTGCGATTGCGAGCAACAGTAACGCTACAATTACTGTATAACGAAATTGATACAAAAAAGCTCCTAACTTGCCCCACTTATCAACTTTATGAACATTTGTCTTCACACATTTTCACCTACTTTAAATAATTCAATTGTCACTTATACTGTATCATATCTTTATACAAACAAAAAACGCCTAGGAACACTATAATGATAGTTTTTCCAGGCGTTTTTTCTATCTCTCTTTATTAAGCCCCAATCTCTCAGTAAGTAAACGATGATAGTAAATCGCGATAATTAACAAAATACCACCTACGCAGTAACCAGCTAAAATATCAGTTGGGTAATGTACATTTAAAATGACTCTACTTAATCCAATCGATAGAATTACTGTGCCCATCAAAATCGTTGTGACACATTTCCCAGCTATGCTTTTCAAATTAGCAGCAATGATATAAGCAAGAAATCCAAATGTCATAATTGATAGCATTGCATGTCCACTAGGAAAACTATATCCAAGTGCATCTAGCGCTTCATTTAATGACGGACGTTCTCTCTGTACAATCTCTTTTATCCCTTTATTCACAAGATGTGTTATTAAAATTCCCAGTGGATACACAATCATCGTAGCATAATAACGCTTCTTCCAAAAAACAAGCAAACTTATAACGAGCGTAGCGACTATCCCAATTGCTGATCCCAATTTTGTAAAGTACGAGAAAAATGTAAGGGAACTCTCCGTTTGTAGCCCTTTTACTAATCCACGGACATATGTATCCATCACGGTAACGCCACCTGCATGTACGCGCCAAGCAACAATACCAAATACAGCAAATAATAAAGCAATACACATTATCTCATATTGATGTAACTTCTTCTTCAAACGATTTCCTCCTACTATGAAAAAATGCGATTTCTACTTTAGAAACCGCATTTCCTTACTTATTTACCTTTTGTTTTTAGCTCTGTCCAGTAACGATCATAGTCTTTTAACTTATCATCTACATCAACAAGCCATTCTGTACGATCTAACTCTTCTTTCGTTAAGAAAATCATGTGATTATCACGGTATTCTTTACTATGAAGAGGATGAGCTTTTTCATTTGGATTACTGTAACCAATTGACTCGTAGTTTTTCACACTTACTTTTTCATCTAGTAAGTAGTTCATAAATTTCTCAGCAAGCTCTTTATGTTTTGCACCTTTTGGAATTGCTAACGTATCAGCCCAAATTGTTCCGCCTTCTTTTGGTACAACGTATTCTACATCTTTATTATCTTTTGCGATAAATGCTGCATCTCCAGACCAAACTGTTCCGATCCAAGCATCTTCTGTAATGAATTTTTGTTTAATGTTGTCTGTATCAAATGCTAATAAGTTTGGAAGCAGCTTCTTTAAATCATCTGCTGCTGTCTTTAACTCTGCATCTTCTTTCGTACTGTTTGAGAAACCGTGCTTCTTAAGACCCATTCCTAATACTTCACGAGAATCGTTTAGTAACGTTACATGTCCTTTATATTTCTCATTCCATAAGTCAGCCCAGCTTGTAGGTGCTTCTTTCACATACTTTTTATTGTATGCAATCCCTGTTACACCCCAAGTGTACACTAAAGAATATTTATTCTCTGGATCAAACGCCGGTGTTTTGAAATTAGAAACCATGTTTTCGATATTTGGGATATTCTTTTTATCTAACGGCGCTAATAAATCCATTTTCGCCATTGTTTTAACCATGTAATCAGATGGCTGAATTAAATCATACTTTGCACCACCAGCTTGTAATTTCGCAAGCATTTCTTCGTTACTTGCGTACTTATCATAGTTAATTTTCACATTATATTTCTTTTCAAAATCTCTTAGCACTTGCTCATCAAAATTGTCAGCCCAGCTATAAATATTTAATTCTTCTTTTTTTTCACCACAACCAGCAAGTACACCAGCAACAAGGCTAAAGCTAATTGCTGCGCCAGCTATTCTTTTCATTAATTTCATCGGTTTATTACCCCCTCGTACTTTCTATATCATTCGTATTATAAAGGAAGGTGTCCTCCAGAGTTTTCTTCACCATCTGCACCTTTGTTACGGAAGATTTCAGATAGAACCATTAATCCTACGATAGCAACAATTAAAATTGTAGAAAGAGCATTAATTTCTGGTGATACTCCGCGCTTAACCATACTGTAAATGTATAATGGCAATGTTGTTGATCCTGGTCCTGATACGAAGAAACTAATTACAAAATCATCAATTGATAATGTGAATGTTAATAATGCTGCCGAAATAACTCCCGGTGCAATTGCTGGGAACGTTACATAACGAAACGTTTGCCAAGGCGTTGCTCCTAAATCATTTGCAGCTTCTTCTAAGTCACGTCCCATACTTGAAAGACGCGCAGCTAAAATAACAACAACAAACGAAATACTAAATGTAATATGTGCAATAATAATCGTTGTTTGTCCAAGTTCCATTCCTAACTGACTGAAAAGAATTAGTAAAGATAATCCCATTAAAATATCAGGAATTAAAATTGGTAAATATACAAGGCCATTAATAGCCCCTTCGAAACGATATTTATAACGATGTAAAGCAATCGCAAAGAATACGCCAAGTACCGTTGTCACAATCGTTGTTATAACTGCAATCGTAATACTATTTACAAATGCATCAATAACATCTTGTTTTTGAAATAAATCTGTATACCAATGGAATGTAAAACCTTCCCACTCCGCATTAATGCGAGAGTCGTTGAAAGAATAGACCATTAAAACCATCATTGGAAAATACAAGAATAACAAAATTAACCAAGAATAAGAAACTAAAAACTTCTTCATCTTTGCCTATTCCCCTCCGTTCTCATTATATTTATATACTTTCGTTGCACGATAATATAAGTAAATTAACAGAACAGAGAATAGAACAACGATAATCGATAACGCAGATCCAAACGGCCAGTCACGTGCACCTAAGAATTGGTTTTGAATAACGTTTCCGATTAATGCTACTTTCGATCCGCCCATCACGTCTGATACAACAAACATTCCGATAGAAGAAACGAATACTAAAATAGAACCAGTCGCAATTCCTGACATTGTCATCGGCACTGTTATATTCCAAAATGCCTTTATTGGTGTTGCACCTAAATCATAAGCCGCTTCTAGCTTACGCTTATCTAGCTGCTCAATTGCTGCATACACTGGTAAGATCATAAATGGTAATAAAGAATAGACCATTCCGAGTATTACAGAAGGAGTATTATATAATAAATTTAACGGTTCACTAATAATACCAAGCTTTAATAACAACGTATTCACAAGGCCTTGTGAACGTAAAATAACAATCCATGCGTATGAACGAACAAGAAAGTTAATCCAAAACGGGATCGTTGCCAATAATAAAAGAATAGAACGATATTTGCGGTCAACAATTGTAATTGTATACGCAAATGGATAACCAATTAATAAACATATTACTGTAGTAATAACTGCGATTTTAACAGTTTCCCATAATGTCCCTAAGTACAATGGATCAAACACACGGGATATATTCTCCAGCGTAAATTGCATTTCTACTGTCCCGTAAGCTCCGCGCTGCATGAAGGCGAATCCTAATACGAATACAAGCGGGATTAGGAAGAAAATTAATAACCACGCGACTGTAGGTAGTGCGAGTAATTTCCCTTTTTTCAATTTAAGGTCACCTCGTCCTCTTGCTCCCAGCCTACATATACATTATCTCCAATGCTCCACTGCGCTGCCTCTTCAGCAGTTTGATATGCCATTAGTAATTCTGATGTTTTCTCATCACGTACATAAAGCTTCTCCATATTTCCGACAAACTCTATATCTTCAATATGTCCAAGATGGTATTCTTTTAAAATTGGTTCTTCAACCGAACGTACTTTTACATTTTCAGGGCGAATTGCTACATAGCCTTCCCCGTTTTTCACAATATTATTTTCACCGATGAATGTCGCAACGAACAACGTTTTCGGCTTATTATAAATTTCTTTCGGCGTTCCGATTTGTTCGATATGTCCTTTATTCATAACCACGATACGATCGCTCATGCTCATTGCTTCTTCTTGATCGTGCGTTACGTATATGAACGTAATTCCTAAATTACGTTGTAAGTTTTTCAATTCACGTTGCAAGTCTTTTCGTAACTTAAAGTCAAGCGCTCCAAGTGGCTCATCTAATAGTAATACACGCGGATTATTTACAATTGCTCTTGCAATTGCAACACGCTGCTGTTGTCCACCAGAAAGCTTCGCAGGTTTACGATTACGGAACTCAAGTAACTGCGTTAAACGCATTGCCTCTTCAGCACGCTCTTTCTGCTCTGCTGCTGATACTTTCTGCATTTTCATACCAAAACAAATATTCTTCTCCACTGTCATATGTGGGAATAGTGCGTAATGTTGGAACACTAGGTTCATATGACGCTTATATGGCGGTAAATCGTTAATTCTTTCATCATCTAATAAAAGATTCCCTTTAGTTGGAGTTTCAAATCCTGCGATCATACGAAGTAAAGTCGTTTTCCCGCAGCCACTCGGCCCTAAAATTGTTAAAAACTCTCCCTCTTTAATATCTAAAGAAAGAGGTGGGATAATCACTTGATTTCCAAAATGTTTTTCAACTGCTTCAACTTTAATAATCTTTTTCATTTTCCCGTCCTATCTACCTTAAATTTAAAATTTTTATATTCATGAATAAATATTTATGTTCTATAGACTATTTTTTGTTTCGATCCAAACAAAAATGGTTATTTAGCAAGCGTTCGTTTCTATTCTTTATGTAGTATGTTTGATTCATTTTCGCATGATACATAACGTCGAACAGAAAAACCCCTTCCATTGCGAAGGGGCTATTATCATACGGCTGCGCCTACTGATAAACACCATCATCATTTTAACAACTTTCGTATGAATTTTAAAGCACTTTTTGTAGAAGAGTAACGAATTTTCATGTCGAATGCTGTAGATTGGGCTAAAATGCTTTTATAATGTGAAAAAGTCCGAAAACTTTCTTTCCCATGATAACCCCCTAATCCACTACTTCCAACACCCCCAAAAGGTAAATATGGCGTGGCAAGATGATAGACAACATCATTAATACAGCCTCCACCATATGAAATATTACTCGTCACTTTCTTTTGTACTTCTTTATCTTCAGAAAATACATATAACGCTAACGGCTTCGGATGTTGCTGAATTGTGCCAATTACATCTTCTATATTGTCGTACTCTATGATTGGTAAAATCGGGCCAAAAATTTCATCTTCCATAACAGCATCTTGCCATGTAGTATCCGCTAGTACTGTCGGCTCAATATGTAATGTATCTTTCTTATAGTTTCCACCAATTACGACTTGACCATCTTGTAAAAATCGACATAATCGTTCAAAATGACGCTCACTTACAATACGCACGTAATTTTCATTTTGCAAAGGTTCTTTACTATACTGCTCTGTAATTTCATGTCGTATTGCCTCAATTAGCTTTTCTTTCACGGAAGAATGCACGTACATATAATCAGGCGCTACACACGTCTGCCCTGCATTTAAAAACTTACCCCAAACAATTCTTCTTGCTGTCATCTCTATCTTTGCATCTTTATGTACAATACAAGGACTTTTCCCGCCAAGTTCTAACGTAAGCGGCGTCAACTGTTTCGCTGCTGCTTCCATTACAACTTTTCCAACGCCAACACTACCAGTAAAGAAAATATAATCAATCGGTTCCCTCAGCAAAGATGTACTCTCTTCAACGCCACCTTCTACTACCGCTACAAGCTCTTCTGGGAATAACTCACCTAACATTCTCTTAAGCACTTTTGAAACGCTTGGCGTTAACTCTGACGGCTTTAAAACGATTGTATTTCCAGCTGCCAGTGCTCCTACAAGTGGTGCAATTGCTAATTGGAACGGATAGTTCCACGGTGCAATAATAAGCGTAACACCATACGGTTCTGGCACTACTTTTCCTTTTGATCCAAAATGAGTCAGTGCTGTTCGAACTCGCTTTGGTTTACTCCACGATGACATATGTTTCAATTGAAAAGAAATTTCTTTTAATACATATCCAACTTCCGTTGTAAACGACTCGTGAACTGACTTATTTAAATCTAATTTCAATGCCTGAAATATTTCTTCTTCAAAACGCTGAATGCCTTCATAAAGCCTCTTCAAATTATTCTTTCTCATTTCGATGCTTCTCGTATGCCCTTTTAAAAAATATTCCTTTTGCCTACTTACAATAGAGGAAATACTCATTCACTCACCTTCTCCCACTATTTTTATCCAGTTCTTTCATTATTTATATAGACTTCATATATAATAAATTTCTATTCTTAAAGTTACATTATATATGACTTTTTCAACTATATAAAATTCATTGCTCACAAAAAAACTACCGAAAGAAAATCTCTCGGTAGTTTCACAGTATTAACGATATAAACGAACAGCACCTGCAGAATTATCATCAGCTTGTCCTACTACTTCAAACTTCAGACCAAGCTTCGGTAAAATACGTCCTGCATCTGGAATCTGTTGATTAATATACGTTTTCGAATCATCAAACTTCGCTACACCCGCTAAGCCATCATACGTATACGTTCCACGCGTTGGAGATACAACTTTCCAAGCTGGCGTTTTATCGAATGAGAATGCCGCATCAGCGATTTGGAATCGTGTACTACTATCAATTGTTGGTTTACCATTTAAAGTTCCTACAATTGCTTCTGGATGAGAATCAACTACACCAAGGAAACCATGTCCTGGATGTAAACCAACCCAGTTATCTGCGTAAGCTGAGTCTGCATACCATACAACCATACCTGAGTTATATTCTGGACCGCGAGCAAATTTCAATGCGCTATCTGATCCAGTATGGTTTCTCCACTCTACGTAGTAGTTATGTTTTTTCTTCTCTGTTCCGCTAGATACAACGAAACCATCTAATTTTAATTGTGGTGTACCTTCAGCATCATCTGAGAATGTAACTTTACCATCTACTGTTAATGACGCATTATCAAGTAGGAAACCATTTAATGCTAAACCACCATCCGTAATGTACTCAAACGTTAATTTTACTTTTTTACCTTTGAATTGACTTAAATCATATGATTTGTCAATCCATTTTCCATTTGTCGAATCTGCATTTCCACTATTTGCTTTCTCGCCAAGTCTTTCAATTAACGTTTTTTGACCATCTTCTGTTACAGCATGTACTTCAAGGAAATCATACTCTGCTTCGATTTCATATAACGATTTGAAATCAAATTTCGCATTCGTTGCATTCGTTAAATCGAACAGTGGTGTTTCTAACGTTGTATGAAGATTATCACCTTTTGTGCTGTAGTAATACTGCTTACCAAATGCTGGTGCAATTGTTTTTACATCTTTATCTGGTAAGTTAACACGAATCATACCTGGACGGTTAGATTTCGTAACACTTTGGTCTAAATATGTTGCTAGACCGATACCTTTATTTAATTTCTCGTAATCTACTTCTACGATATTTGCCCAGTTACCACCAATTGTTTTTTGGAAAAACTCTTTATTTTGTGGTGAGAAACTCGTTGGTGTTGTTCCAGCGATTTTACCAGCCCAGCTGCCGCCACTCATAACAGACCAAGCTTGAATTGGCTCACCATGACCCGTATAGTCTGTATCATACTCATCTGGTAAACCTAAATCATGGCCATATTCATGCGCGAATACACCAACTGCGCCATCTTCTGGTTCAATTGTATAGTCGAATGCTGCCATCTTTCCGCCCCAATATGGAACTTTCGCTTGTGTGCCTTCAATTGCGAATGGTTTTGGTCCAACTGTCCAGCGATGTGACCAAATTGCATCATCACCTAATTTACCACCGCCAGCTTCTTGTCCAACACCCGCATGAATAATCATTAAGTGATCGATTAAACCGTCTGGTTGATTTTGATTTCCATCACCATTTACATCGTATTGATCGAACTGATCAAACTGTGATAAATCAAGACCGCTATCTACAGCTGCTTTTAATGCATCTTTTACTAGATCACGTGGTCCTTTTGGTCCTTTATTATCATGACCTGTAGCAGCATCTGCACCATAATCAGCAGCTTTACCAGGAACTGTTAACCATTTTGTAACTGTTCCGTCCACTGTGTAACTACCACCGGATTGCTCTTCGTAATATTGTTTAAATGTTTCGATTTTGCTTCCATCCTCTAACGCGAATGGCTCATCACCGAATAACATTTTTTCATAGTGTTCTTTGTTAAAGTCTTCCGAATACATATAACCAGGTTCTTTATCGATGTTGTTATGTTTAAAATCAGCGTACTCTACAAGTAAAACAAGTACCTTATCTTTACGAACATCGCCGTTATATGCTTTTTGTTTTGCTGGAGAAGTTGGTACTTTACCATTTAGTCCGCCTTTAACTGGTCCTGTCGCTGCAGGTGTCCCTGTTGCTGGCTGATTTAGTTTTTCTTTCGTGTCTGCTTTCGCATCTTTCACTTTCTTTAAAAAGTCAGATGCTTCTTTCGTAAGTTGATCCCCATTTGTTGCTTCTTTCCCAGGATTTTCACCCTTTTTGTCCTCTACATACTTTTCAACAGCTTTCTTTGTTTCTTTCTCTGAAGCTGAAGAATCAATTACCCCACGTTTTTTCAGTGCATCTGCTAAACGCTCTTCTGGAATTAAATGATCATCCACTGGGCTCGTAGCTGTTTTATTCACAGGTGTTTCAGCATATGCCGATTGAGTGCCAGCTCCGAATGAAAGGCCTAATACAGCTGTCAAAGCGATTGATGACAAAACTTTGAACGGTTTCTTGTTCATCCCTTATTTCCTCCCCTAATAAATAATATGTATTACAAATTAAATTTTATTAAAAATTCAATATTTTTTCAATATTTAGTCATATTATGTAATGTTTTTAATATATTTGTAAAAATTTCATAGTTAGCATACGGATATATCACAATTCAACAATGTTTTCTGAAAATATTGAAAGTTTTTATCGAACAATTTATAATTTCCATAGAGGGAGTTTAATGGGGATTTTATCTTTGTTTCATCTACAAAGTATTTGATAATTCACTATATAAAACACAAAGTCCGATTGCATTATCATGTATTCTGTAGCAGCAATTATGACCGATAATTAGGGAGGAATTACATTTGTACAAAGATAAGACAGACGCACTGGATCAAGAATGGATTGATTTAATACTTGAAGCTCTAGATGCTGGTATCGCCATGCAAGACATCGAACAATTTTTCCAACGTATGAAGCCATCCAGTCAGGCTCAATAGGTTTGTTCTTTTTAACGAAGTTTATGTTATAATAATGACATCATAAGACAACTACATATTGATAGAAAGGTGCGCAAATATGATTGGAGAACGTATAAAACGCCTTCGTTTACAAAAAGGTATTTCATTAACTGAACTTGCCGAAAAAGCTGGCGTTGCTAAATCTTACATTAGTTCTATAGAACGAAATTTACAAAAAAACCCTTCCATTCAGTTTCTTGAAAAGATCGCAGCAGTTCTACAAATTCCAGTTGATACTTTACTTCATGATGAAACAACAAAGGCAACTAACCTAGACTCCGAATGGACACAACTCGTTAAAGATGCAATGAACTCTGGTGTCTCCAAAGAACAATTTCGTGAATTTCTTGAATTTACAAAGTGGAAGCAAAATCAAAAATAATAATAGAAAGAAGTGCTTACAACCAGCACTTCTTTTTCTTTATAAAAAAAAGCGGGAATACCCGCTTTTTTATTATTTTTCTTCCCCAGCTTCTTGGTTAGCATTGAATGTCCATTCTAAATTCAATGTATCACCTTGGAAGATATTTTGGTCTTTTCCATCATCTACAAATTCAAATTGTACCCATAGATAATCCTCTGTACCAGCTGCTAATCCACCCTTTTCTCCCCACTCAGGAGCAAAGATGTCTTTAGCTAAAAGATCTGGATCAACTTTTTGTAAGTCTGCTAAAGTTGTTTCGTATACAGGCTCACTTTGTTTATCCCAGTTCCAAAGGAATTTTACTTTAACGTGCTTACCAAAGTCTTCACCAGCATTATCACCTTTTGCATCTTTAACAGTATACTTTGTTGCTAATTTAACGTCTTTAATAGTTAACGAACCGCTGTTTTGTAATAAGAACTCTTTCTTAACAGAATCCCCTGGTTTTAAATCTTTAATATCTACAAGCGTCTTAGGGTTTAATGTAAGGTCTAACGTCCCAGCTGCAAATGTATTGTTTGATACTTCTTTATCGCTAAAGAATGCAAATGTTCCTCCACCAATTAAAGCTAACCCCAATGCTGCTGATGCAACTCCCATACCTAATTTCTTTTTCAGACTCACAATCAATTCCCCCTAGCTTTTTTATATTTTTATCACTTATTTTTCAATAAGAGATGTAAAGAAAACTATATTAGCTTAGCTAATATGTGTTCTTTTTTAAAAACCTTATGTTCATTATAACGAACAACCCTATATAAACACAACACATATTTATTAATATTTTCAGTTATTTTTATTTCTCAATATTATTTAGATTCTTCAGAAAAAAGAATGATGATTTATAAATTTTTTCACACTCAAATGCATTTAATACTATAAGAAAAAAGAAAAACAAAGAGGTGAGGGCTAACGTTCCCTCACACTCATATAAATATTACTAGTTTTGCTTATTCGTTCATTATCTCTTGCACCACATTCTTGTTTTCCAGCCGTTTCACTACAGCAGTTACTCCGCTTTTTTCTGTTCTTCTGCTTTCTTTTGTCCTTCCGCTTCAATTGCAACGTTTAATTGTTGCTGAAGAGCCTGAATTTGCTCATCAATAGCTTTCAAGCTAATTTCTTTCTCAATATAGTCATGTTTCTCTTTGATACTGCGAAAGCCTTCATTTACATATACGGACACTTGCTGCATCGACTCATCTTTATTTACCTTTAATTCTTCTTGTATTTGATTGTAAGGAGCCTCTATTTCAGTATATACATTTTGCAGAGCTTCCTTCTCAGCAACAATTTTCTCACGCCCTTGTTGCCATACAGAAATCGCCTGTTTTATTTCTTCAATAGAAGTTGCTTTCGATTTCCCCTTCATCGTTCCATACTCACGCTCAATAAACTGTTTATGTTTCTCAGATTGCTCTTTTAACGTATTAACTGTTTTCGGAAATATAATTGCTGTAGAAAGCGTCGCTTCCACTTTTGTTTCATGAATGAACGCCGCTTCTGTATACGTCATAATTTGAGATCCTAAATAAAACGTAATAGAACACATACACGGCAATATAAGCATCTTTTTAAAATTCCGCGGTCTTTTCAGCATCTTAATCTCCCCCATCGAACATTACGTTCTTTATACAGAACATTATCTATATTATAGTAA
Organism: Bacillus sp. AFS012607; assembly: GCF_002558005.1. Taxonomy (NCBI): domain Bacteria; kingdom Bacillati; phylum Bacillota; class Bacilli; order Caryophanales; family Bacillaceae; genus Bacillus; species Bacillus sp. AFS012607. The sequence continues at coordinate 343,748 of NZ_NTVM01000010.1, read as the reverse complement.
AGAACTATTAAAATTGATAGACAAATACTAGAAAAATAGAAAAAGGGCTATCCATGTGATAGCCCTTTTTGTTATTATCTTTCTTCACCTGCTGTTTGTTGTGCATCAAACGTCCAATTTAATTGTAACTTATCGCCTTGGAATTGATTTTGATCTTTTCCATTATCAACGAACTCAAATTTCACTTTGAATTTATCAGATTTACCTGCTGAAATACCTTTTTCATCCCAGAACCAAGCCGATAAATCATTATCTACAGCTGTAAGTGTGTCACCTTTTAATTTATCTAAAGTAGTTTGTTTCACAATTGTCTCATGCTTATCTACATTTTTTAAGAATGTTACTTTAATATGTTTACCAAAATCATCTTTATTATCTTTCTTTACATCTTCTACATTATAATCTGTTTTCAGTAGAACCTTTTTAATATCTAAAGAGCCTTTATTTTCTAGTTTAAATTCTTTTTCAATTGTATCCCCAGGTTTTAAATTCGATACGTTAACAACTGTTGATGGATTTAATGCTAAATCCAGTGTCCCAGCCGCAAATGTATTGTTTGACACTTCTTTATCACTGAAAAACGCAAATGTTCCTCCACCAACTAACGCTGCTCCTAGTACTGCTGATGTAATACCCATTCCTAATTTTTTCTTTAAAGTCATGTCCATATCCCCTTAATATATATTTGTTAACTTCCTAAACGGAAAGTATAACCAAACGAACTAGACGGATTGTTCTACTTTTTTATCTTTCTTTTCTCCGTCAATACTACGAATAGCACCAAAAATAGAAATCGCGGAATAACCAAGTAAAAAGACTCCTGGAATAATAAGAAGTAATGCTGCTCCCGCTTTTGAATTCGCATAATTCAGTAAATACCCAACATACGGAACTGTAATATCTGCATACTTTCCAACTACATTTTCTGCAAGTACTGGCTCTAAATCTGGTCCGTTGTTGTTATCCCCTTTTGTTTCATACACTACTTTTCCATTTGTATCTTTTACACCGATAATACGGTGAGTGATAATTTTTTGATCTTTCTCTTTAAAGGTAATAACATCACCTTTTTGATATTTAGAACCATCTTTGTTTGGTTCTATTGCAATGATTGATCCTGTTAAAAACGTTGGCTCCATTGATCCTGAAAGAACGCTCTTAAATTGATATCCCATCACTGTGGGATCACCACCGCTTGCTTTTGAAGAAATAACTACAAAAGCTAAAAACACCATCAATGCAAATAAAACAAATGAGATCGCGTTGCTAATTACCTTCCAAATTAATTTCATCGACTCTCTCCCTCTCCGTTGTTTTATATTATTTGAAGTATGCAATGTTCATTGTGTTCTTTAACAAGAACACAAGTAAATGATATAACGAACTTTAGGTTATTGCAATAAGAAAATTTACAATTATTAGTTAAAAGTATTTTTAGCATAGAAAAAGACTGTGATAAAATCTCCACAGCCTTTTTACTAATACGTTATTTTTCTTCTGTTTTCATTCCTTTTGTATTTCGGCGTAGCACTACATATAAAATGGCTCCAAATAGTACAAGTGCGCCTACCCCAACACTTATTACTTTCACATTTGACTCTTTTTCTTCTGATACAATTGTATCTTTTTTAGGCATCGCAAAAGTGACATCTTCTGTTGAAAGAACATTTACCGTCGCAATTGTTTGATTATTTTTCGTAATATCAACTGCACCAACTACCTCACCACGATGAATTCCTTTATGATACAAAGATTCTTTATCTAATGAAGCTGCCCGGAAAATAGTTTTCACATTTTTCCCTTCATCTTTCTTAAGCATAAGTTCTGCACTTTTTTCAAGTTCACTATTAATATCTTTATTTAAATATGTTGTTTTTTGATGCCAACTATGTTTATCTAGTACAGTTTGCTTCACAAATTGACCAAAAGAATAGTCCGCCATCTGCTTCAAATCTTCATAAATTTCAGGTCTTTGAGAAGCCATTACTACATTTATAATACGATTTCCATCTTTCTCATTTAATAAAACAAGTGTATTACGCGCTTCATTCGTAAACCCTGTCTTACCGCCAATGCTATATGGATTTTCAAAAAAATTAGATTTATTAAAAATAGACACCGTCTGCCTAGACGTCGTAACTGTCGTTCTTTTCGTATTCATCGCTTGTAAAATTTCAGGATAATTTTGCACACCTTTCGTAATCATAGCCATATCATATGGCGTCGTATAATGATTCGGATCATGCAATCCATTCGGTGTTACAAAGTGACTATCTCTCGCTCCTAATTGCTTTGCTTTCTCATTCATCATATTGGCGAAATTTTCAACACTCCCGCCAATCCGCTCCGCAATCGCATACGACACATCATTCGCACTCAGCACCATTAAAATCATAAGCGCAGTATTTCTATTAATTGTCTCTCCAGGTTGAAACTCAATTTGATAATTACTCTTCTCTTGATCTAATGCTAATTGTGAAAATGTAAATTGATCCTCTGGCTTTGTATGCTCCATGAGTAGAATCGCTGTTAACACTTTCGTCGTACTAGCAGGATATGCGCGGTGATATGCGTTTTTGTCATACAAAACATCTCCTGTTTTCGCATCAATTGTCGTTGCAAACTGACTAAAAACATTTGGTCCTTCCGCAGGTGGTGGTGCAACTTGTTCTGGATTTACTCCAATATTCGTCTCAGCACGCAATGTCATAGGTGTCAACAAAAACAAACAAATAACTGTAATAAAAACCAAAATTTTCTTAAAATTTACCATATGACTCTCCCTTTTCCATTTAATCCCTTAACAAAATAATATATCTACCAATCATATGTAATTTGTATTAAACTGGAAGAATTTTCACTATTTTTTACTATATCATATTTTTACGATAAAGAACATAAATATACAATAAAAATAAGAAGGAATTACTCTTTCTTATCCTTCTCATCAATCAACGAATCTATTAACTTTTGACTAGCTTCCTCGGGCGTAATCTCATCCGTTATCCCCATAAACGACCAACCTTTAGAATCAACCCACTCAACAAACTCTTGTAAAAATTCATCATGTGTAACATCCACATCAAGAATCGATCCATTAATCGAAATCGTTCTATTTCTAGACACGCGCATCTTGAACGTTTTTCTTACCATTACAACTTTTCTCCCTCTACTCCTGAATATTTATAAAATAATCTTGTATCTCTGTTATACATGATTTTCAGTAAATTGTAAAAAGGATATATTGGCCAATTTAAATAGCAAAAATGAAAATCTCTTACCTACGTAAACGTAATACGACATATAATTGCTCATAAATTATTAAATAAATTCATAAAAACATACAGTTATGTGGATTTATTTAAGTAAGCCATTATAGCCTTTTGGAAGATATTATCTAAAATAGTATACTAAACGGATGAAGGATATTTGAATACAGAAACTGAGGCTTTCTATTTAGCTGGACTCTTAAGTGGTAGACTTAGAGACTGATGCCGAAATTCATATTTAATTTCTATTTCTGTACATAATATTGTAAGAAAGAAGGTAGTACTGTGAAAACAACAGAAAATTTTACTGACAGGGCCGATATATATGCACAATATCAGCCTAGTTATCCTAATGAATATATTGATTACTTACTTTCAGCTAACCAACTGAAAGGAAATCCGATTGTAGCTGATATTGGTTCAGGTACGGGTACGGGGATATTTAGCCGCCAGCTGCTTGAAAGTGGTTTACATGTTATTGGAGTTGAGCCAAATAATGATATGAGGAAGATGGCTGAGCAATCGTCAAAACTATATTCTCGTTTTCAATCCATAAAAGCAACTGCTGAAAATACCACTTTAAAAGAAAATAGTGTAGATTTAGTAACTGTTGCCCAAGCATTTCATTGGTTTGATAAAGAGGCTTTCAAAATTGAATGCCAACGAATTTTAAAACAAAAAGCAAACGTTGCTCTTGTTTGGAATAGTAGAGATTTAACTAGTCCACTTATTAAAGAGAACGCAGAAATTTGCCACATCAAATTCAAATGACTTTCGTACAATAAAGTAGAATATATTAGAAAACACCTTAAAATGAGGAGGAACTCAATGGCGCGTTGTACGTATTGTAAAACGAAGTGGAAAGTAAAAGACGTATGGTCGCTTCTCATAACATTTGAAAAAGATTGTCCGTATTGTTTTGGAAGACAATATATGTCTAATGATACTTTTCATCAAGCTAACGCTGCTTTACCACTGTTATTTTTATGCCCTTTAATTGTTGATTTAAGCGATGAAAATCCTTTAGATAAATACCGGAAATAATATAACGGCTACATTCAAAAACTACTTTTTACTGAATTTTCTTCTTATCATTATCCCTTCATACATTACTAGCATAATCGCTTATACTTTCCCTTTTGAAGATTCCGTAGCCCAGTAGGAATAGCGTCCTCTGAACAAGGTTTATCAATTATGACTAAAAAACAGTGATATATGTATACTGTTAAACATAAAAAATTAGCATTAGGTTCCAATCAAATATTAATTGAAACTCAGCACCGCTTGTATTCTGTAATTCAGAATACAAGCAGTGTTTTTTATTATGCATTTTTGCATACAGTATGATTTTCTCTTGTAAATAGATAATAATGGTATATAATAAAATCAATGTTTTACCAATAAAAGGTAATAAAAAGCAGTGTGATAAGTAAATAACCAAAACGTATTAACAGATTTGCTCTATGTAAATCATGATACATATATGGAATCAAAACTATGAAATTATATGTAGAGGTTAGATTACTACAAGATGAAAGATTCATAGCGAATACACTCGAGGAAAAAAGCGTTCGATTAGATTAATGTTATAAAACTACTTAATGTGGTATCTATGGAACGAATTGAGAATATACTTAGGGGGAATTTCAAGTGAAAACATTTGGTAAAGTATTATTAACAGGAGCTTTAGCTTTAGGTGGTTTAACAGCTATGAACATTGATACACCGAAGGCACATGCTGACGGAGCAAGCGAGTTCTGTCGTTATATTTGTGGTCCTAGCGAAACGGTGAACGGTGTTACAGTTCAGGTACACTCTACACAAGTTACTTTTGGTAGCAGCGTAATTGCAAGAATTACAAATGACCGAGCGGAAGAAATTCATTACAATGTCAGCCTTGAAAAGAAATATGGCGATAGATGGGGAGAATTTGAAACCAACTTCCGTTGGCAAAATCAATGGGTCCCAGCTGGAAGCAATGATGAAATTGCAACTTTCACAGGATATGGCGATGATATTTATGAGGATGGAACATATCGTTATAAAGTCGAAATAAAAGACGCTGACGGTTCTATTGATACAATTTACACAGCAGGAATGACAGTTACAGGGCGATAGCTCATGACTGAGTTCCATTATTTATGATTTTATTTTTGATAATATCATTGATAATTGCGGTGATATTATTATTAAAATAAGCTCTTCGAGGCTTATTTTTTTATATAAAAATTGGAATGATAATATCCAGAAAATTACATCTTTACACTATTGAAATTTGTTGTTATTATAAGAATACATTAAATGTTACAATATTCAACAAATTATATAAATTCTCCGATTACACGAATGAAATGAAAACACATTGCTGGTGGTAATATTTATAGTTGGGATCCCGTAGCTCAGCAGGGAGAGCGCCACCTTGACAGGGTGGAGGTCGCTGGTTCGAACCCAGTCGGGATCATAAGAATAAAAAGCCCTCAAATCCTATGGATATAAGATTTGAAGGCTTTTTATTTTTCAACTTCTTTATTAATTTATATATCACTGGTCACAATTTGGTCACCTATTCATAGATTATCAGCTTTATACCCTAAACTTTAGATAAATTCCAAAGATAAAAATGAACTTTAACACACCCTCAAGTTTACGCTTTAATTCTTGAAGGAATTAAACAATTAAGTAGGTCTTTAAATATTAAAACCTCTCTTACTCACCAAATTCAGACTGGAATTTTTTATTTTCCACATCTATTATTACTGAGTCCATTTCATGCATTTTTTTGTAATAATCCTCCAAACTTTGTATCATACTATATTGATTACCATCTGTAATACTTTTGAGACTTGTTAATTCCTTTGTTAATGGAGCATAGCATGCATGTTTATCACCTGCTTTTTCCTTCTTAATTAATTCTACTCCTCTCAAAGGATTATAAGGAACGACATGAGATGTTCTTAACAGATTTCTTAAATCATGAAAGTATTCATTCTCCGCATTTAAATCTTTACTTTGTTCTAAACAAAATTCCGTTAGATAATCAATTGTAGTCTGTATTGGAATGCGAGCCGAAATAACGTACTTTTCGCCATATCTCGTATCCTCAATTATGTATTCGTTTTCCCTGGCTTCTTTTAAATGTTCACTAGATAACCAGAACAATCCTAAAACATTGTATTGCTGATCTTGTTTTTCTACGAACGCGCAAACTAGATATCCATTTTCTTTACTAGTAATTAAATCAAAATCATTTTTACTTATATAAAAATCCTTCTTAGCGTATTTTACAAATCCTCTTCCACCTTCCTCTTTTTCTACATAGTCTCTTGGAGTTACATTTACTGTCTTTATTTGTAAAGCCCATGTTTTAATCTCAGAATCTTGATTTCGACTGTAACGATATTGGTTGGTAACTAAAATATCAAATCCAAAATCAACTTCCATTTTCGTAGCTTCGTATTGCATTGTATAAAATTGAGCTATTACATAATGCTCTCCTCCAAATCCATAGTATATGTTATCTTTGTCTAAATTCTCCATACTCTCCCCCTATATTTAGTAACATAATAATCACCTTCCATATTAGGTTAATTTATAATTATAGAAAAGGAAATTAATTCATAAGGAGTGTTGGTGATGTCCCCGAAATTAACATTAGAAGATATACAAATTCTTGCTGAATCTCGAGAAGGAAAATGCCTATCTGATCATTACATAAACAGTCAAACTCATATGACTTTTCAATGTAAGAACGGACATATTTGGAAGGCAACACCAGCAAAGGTTAGGTTTGGGCGATGGTGTAGAAAATGTAGTGGACATGAAAAAAAGACTTTACAGGACATGCAAAAAGTCGCAAAGAAACATGGTGGAGAATGTCTGTCATCTAGTTATAAAAATAATAAGACAAAATTAATATGGAAATGTAAACATGGTCATAATTTCGAAGCCGGTGCATCTTTAATTTTTACTAGAGATAAGAAAGGGAGATTTTGCCCTAAATGTAGTACTAGAAAAAGAGGAATTGAACGTAGACATACAATTGAGGAGATGCAACAGTTAGCCTACAATAGAGGTGGGAAATGCCTATCAACTTCTTATACTGATTCCCATACCAAACTAACATGGCAATGTACCGATGGACATATATGGAAGGCTAAGCCCAATCAGATTTTGTCTGGTAGACATTGGTGTCCTCATTGCACTCCAAACTTAACCGAAGAAAGGGTACGTTTTACTTTAGAAGCATTAACCGGTTTATCGTTTAGATCCAATCGTGAAATCATAGCTCCTTATGAATTAGACGGATACAATGAATATTTAAACGTAGGATTTGAATATAATGGAATTCAGCATTATAAAATAGATGGATTCTTTATCAAAAATGAAAATGAGCTAATGCAACGCATTCAACATGATACACAGAAAGAACAATTATGTAAGCAAAAAGGAATTAAACTACTTATTATTCCTACACACGACATATCAGATAAAACGAACGATGAACAACTTATTCAATACATAACAAATATGCTACTCACAAAGAACATACCGATCAAACAAAATATCCATTCTATTGATAGTCGTAAATTATATACAACATACATGTCTTCACTTTATGAACTTAATGAAATAGCAAAAATGTATGGTGGACAGTGTACCGCCTCAGAATACAAAGGAAGCAAAGCTAAAATTGAATTTGTATGTGCCAAAGGACATCATTTTATGAAAAGACCTTACGAAGTAAAACAAGGACAATGGTGTAAAACCTGTTACTTAGAATCAAGAAATGATGATTCTCACATGAGCACTAAACAAATAAAATCTCTTCATGATCTACATAAAATAGCAGAAACATATAATGGTAAGTGCATTTCTTCCAAATACAAAAACAGTAAAACTAAAGTGGAGTTTGTATGCGCTAAAGGACATCATTTTATGAAAAGGCCCTATGAAGTCATGCGAGGACAATGGTGTAAAGAATGTTATTTAAATAAACGAAAGAGACATTAAATCTAATAAAAAATAGTACCCTATGGATACTATTTTCATTCTATCTTAACTACTTTTTAAAAATATTCTCATAATGCCATCTTAAGTACTCTTCTTTTGGAGGAGAAAAAGATGGCTTTTTTATTTTCTTCCCACTAAATTTCATAAGTGTTTCTTTTAAGATGATATCAGATTCAATAAACTTAGAAACCTCTATTGTTAAATCAGGATGGATTGTAATATATCCTTGATCAAATGCTTTATCTAATAAAACGGATAAACAAATCCCATTTTGAGGATCAAGTCTAGTATTCTTGTTTTCTGACCAAGGTATAATATGAGAACCTACCAAGAATTCTTTTATTTTTATTCCAGTTATTGCACATTCATATCTATAATTCTTTTTCACTTCATTAGAAAAAGTACTTTGACCACTTCTTCTCTTACTAGTTCCAATGTTATCATCAACGAAATAATTTTTATTCTGTATTTCTTGTATAAATCCAACTCTATTCACAATATTTTCGAGCTCGATTTCCTTATGTTCTTTCCCAGCATATGCTTTCTTTATGATATTTCGAAAATCGCGCTCTTTAATCTGTGTCATGCCATATTGATGGAATAAATATGCCCAAGTTTCCCCTCTTTGCTTAAATTCCCACTCAAATTCATCAAGATCAGTTTTTGTTAAATACGATTCAAACAATATTGCTTTATCTATTATGCCACGTACTTTATCTTTTCCAATGTTTTTAATCTCTTTAATTCTGCCAGCACCGAAAAAATAAAAACTATTTTTTATTTCAGATGCATTCTGTGGTCTTCTATAAATAAACAGATCTCCAGCGTTAACTCGACCATATTTACTAGGGGACCAATCATAGGAAACAAAGTCCACATCTCCATGATCAGTGGTAGTACCTTTTGTATCTAAAATAAAAAAATTAGTACCTATGTTATCTAGCTCTTCTTTATAATAATCAAGAATATCCTGCATTAAACACGCTCCCCTTTCAAAAACACATAACATTAAATCTTAACATTCAATTTAAAAATTATATCACGTTTAGTCAAAGATCATTTTACTAATTTTTCCGAACAGATTCCAGTTGCATAATTAGTAATACATGACTATATGCATCTAATTTAATTTTTATATTAGAATTCTATAATATCCTAACTATAACTTTTGGGGTGGAGGTCACTGGTTCGAGGCCAGTCGAGATCATATGAGAAACCCCTTGATAGTCAAGGGGTTTTATTTTGTATTTCTCAATTCTATGGCCTCACAAATTGGTTACCCTACCATAAAGTTGTTTACTTACTACCGCGCTTCGCTTGCTACCCTCTACAAAAAAATTTAGGACGTTGTCCTAAATTTTTTCGTAAAGGATAAAATTTGGTGATTTATTCCACAACTTTTTATAGTTATAAATCCTTTTATGTTTTCATTACGTTATTACGTTAAAATTATATTACTTATTTATCATTTTTGTTTTTTTAATTCAATCTCTTTCCAACCATTAAACTCATAATAAAAAAGTTCAGGACTATATGCCCTAAGATCATACATAGATTCAGCATCTAAACGTTTATATAAATCCAAATGAAACCAATCATATTTCTTCTTAACAGGATATAAAGGATATCCCATAATAAAAGCAAATTCTTCCCAATCAATTAAATTATTTTTATTACCACAACACATTTTTACATCCTCACATCTATAAACACTCTCACACTTTGTACAATAGCAATAAGACATCAATAATCTCCTTCAAATGTTTTTATTTAATCGTCGTTTCATTCTTAAATAAACTCTTGAAAAGCCGTACTAGATTCCCATTTTTGATCACTTACTAAGTCTATAAAATAGCTTATTACTTCCATATTATTTTTATTGCGTATAAATCCAATAGGATCATTATCCTTCAACAATTCAGCAATTGAATTAAGTAAAAGAAAAGCAATTTTTTCGTTGATTAAAAAGTCCTCTGTATCTTTTTGAATAAATCCTACAGGCAACTCATCAATCAAAATTTTTATGGCCTTAATATCTGATTTCCATCCTTCATTTTGAATGTCATCATCTTGAATAACAACCCTTATATCTTTACCTTCAATAAAATTAATTGGCGTATTTTGTTTTAATAAACCATTTAAAATATTTTTCTCCATTTTAAACATCCTCCTGTATAATAACTTAAAATATTAGATCATTTATTTTATTTGCAGTTTCAATTTGCATACTCGGTAATACATGACTATAAGTATCTAATGTGACACGTATATTTGAATGCCCCAGCCGTTCTGCAACCACTTTAGGATGAACCCCTTCTTTCAATAACAAAGTTGCATGTGTATGCCTTAAATCATGAAATCTAATCTTTGTTATATCTATTTTCTCTATTAAGCTATAAAAAGACCTTAATAAATTTCTAGGTAAACATGGTGTCCCAATATTTGTGCATACCACAAGATCATGATTTGTATATAAAATCCCTGCCACTCTTTTTTCATTACCAATGGTTTCTTTATGCTTCACTAAAAAATTTATCGTTTCATTAGGTAATGCAATGCTTCTTTGTCCAGACTTTGTTTTTGCTCCTGCTATTATTTTGTTCCCTGCATGATTTAAAGTCTGCTTAATTGAAAGTGTATTATTATTAAAATCAATATCTTTCCATCTTAGGGCTAATATCTCACCCTGCCGCATTCCTGTAGTAAGTGCCAAAAGGAATGCAATATAATATCTACTACTCTCTGCTACCTTTAGAAAGCCTTTTACCTCTCCTATATCCCAGACTTTTAATTCACTTTTATATGCTTTAGGTCTATCAACCAAAGAGGCAACATTACGTTTTATTAACCCCCACCTTTCAGCTTTTTTTAAAGAATCATTTATTAAAGAATGTATTTTTTGTACATTCTCTCTTGATAATAAATTATTCTTTATTATCTCGTTATACAATTTTTGGATATCTATAGGTCTTATTCTGGAAATTTCTATGTTTCCTAGGTTAGGAATAATATATTTATGTATTAACCAACTATAAGTTTTAAAAGTTGACTCTTTTATAAGTATCTTTTTATCATCAAGCCAACTATTTAAATATTCTTTATACAACATTTTAGAAGGTTCACTAAATGTACCATCTTTTAAAAGAGCATGTTCTGCTTCAGTCAAAGCATTTTGTGCTTCCTTTTTTGTTTTAAAGCCCCTCTTCTTTTTTTGCCGTCTCTTTCCATTTATTCTCCCTAGTTCTAGTACATAATACCAACTATGACCATCTTTTTTTACAGAACCAGCCAATTAATTTTCCTCCTTTACATCGCTACCTTCTAACCAAGAGATAAATACAGTCTTTAATACTTTAATTCTTCTCCCTATGCGAACTATATGAAAATCACCAGAGTTAACCAACTCATAAGCTTGTCTTCTTCCAATTCCTAATATTTGTTGAATATGTACAACATCTAGTACTGATGGGTATTGTTCTAATGTATTCATAAAATCCTCCTATTTTAGTACGAATGAGTTGATAAAAAACGTCTATTTCTTTGTATTTTTTCTTGATCAAAAGTAGTATTTTTCTTATCCAACTTTGATTCAGTCCATCTCTTTGCAATTCTAGTAGTAACCTCTAAACTATCATGGTTATTTAAAGCTCCCACTGAAATCAGTAAACCAGCAATTTGATCTAATAGCTGTTCTGTATTCCCTATTTTCACTTTTTTTCTTATAATGGGAGAAAAATTTTGTGTTAAATCTGCTTTTTGAACGAAAATCCACCTAGTATCTAGCGGCCACCTAGTTTTATTTTTATCTGATAATGGAACCTTAAGGGTTAACCATTCCATTGTTAAGTAAGACCAAATGTTATTTTCCTTTAGAATAAAATCTTCTATAGAGCTAACTCCAAATTCTTTTAGACATTTTCTTCTAATTTGAAATTCAACCCTCCATACAGATTTTATTTCATCCCATAAATGTTCTTTCCACAAATCATAAAACCAAAGTTTTTGAGATTTTTTCACTTCAAGCGTTTTATTATATATACGTGCCAACAATGGATCGCCACGCCCTATTGTAAAACCACTAAATTCACTTCCATTGTAATATTCATCATTTACAAAATGATTTACTTTCCCTCTTGCTCTAGTTACTACTTTTTCCAAATCATATCTAGTAAAAGGAGTTTCATCACTATCTACACATACATCAATCCTTGATAACTTTGTATCTGTTATAGAGATTCCAAAACCACTTAACCAATTAAAAAACTCTTTAACAGCCTTTTCAAAGCCAAGTGACCATAAATAAGATGCAAGAAACCGGACCTTAATCGGTGACGTATTTTTTACCTGCTTATCCATAAAGTACATTAGAAAATCATTACATGATACCTTATAGGAATAGAAAGGAATGCCGTTTCTATGTACTTTTAAACTAATTCCGTTTATTTCAACTTCATACTCTTTGGATTCTTCTTGAGCTTTAGATTTTAATAAAGCTAGCATATCTAATGTGCTTTTAAAAGATTGAAAATAGTCAAAGACTTCAACTCCAAATTCAACTGTATCAATACCTTTAATAATCAATATATGTTCCTCCTTACCTGATGTTGTAATTAGAACCACGCATGTTATATGGTTGCGGGATTCTTAATCGATGAAACGCCTCATTCTTAACATTGAGCCTCTGCAAGTCCCAGGCTAGCCCCAGGCCTTTAAGAGGCCTTGGTCTAGCTAACTAACAACAGCCTGATATGCCTTCCCTCTCCAAATTAAGATCTAGTTGATACTCTGCTTGGCTTCCTTTAGATATCAACTGCACCTAAACCTTTTTGATTTTTTACAAGTTTCCCCTCAACTTTTCATTGAATTATTTATACTTTTTCTAACTACTTTTAATATTTTTCAACATCTTCTAAAAGCTATATACACTACTACAAAACAAAAATAACGAAATGCGTTAGTTTATTTCCAAAAAATATAATAACAAATAAAAATAACGGATTCAGTTAGATTATACTAACATAATCCGTTATTTTCAACCTTATTTTATATTTTTTTCAAAATCCGTTAATAATGCTAAAATAGAATAGAAATAACAAGGAATGGAGCGAACATTATTTATGAAAGAAAAAGAAATCCTCGAAAATTTTTCAATTGGACCTCAAATCAAGTTATTGAGAAAAGAGCGAAAATGGACTCAACAACAACTTGCAAAAAAACTTAATGTTTCCTCTCAAGTAATCTCAAACTGGGAAAGAGGTTATACAATTCCTACTGCCAATGATATAAAAAAACTTGCAACAGAACTTAATGTTGATTCAAATATGATTCTTACTGGTCATAGTACTGAAGAACTTACTAATTATGTTACGGGGACAATGGCAGTTAGTACATGGGTTCAAAGTTTTGCAGACAATTTCGGATACGAACTAGTAGCTCAATTCTTGAATAATGATTTAAATATTGAAGAACTATTAAATTCCAATGTAAAGCTCAATTTCAACGGACGAATTCTAACAGATTCTGATAAACAAAAAATCCTTAATCTTATTAAAGTGCTGTATCAATAATTCCTATCAAATATAATATATTCATAATTAATAGCAATAATTATGAAAGGCGATTATTACTTAACTTAATAATCGCCTTTCATCACATTTCAGTTATCATTTTTCTCATAAAAATTAGTAACCAGTCTCTAATATCTACTTATTAACTTTCCGAATAATACCTTCCATAATTTCTATAAAATCAGTTGGCCACTCCTCTTGTGATAGATCATTAATTAAATGTCGAACATTCTTTTCATTCTTTTTATAGGCAATGTTTCCTACATTTTCACAAAACTTGGCTAAAAATTTATCCCCTGGTACAACCTCATCTAATTTCTCTTCCCAAAGGGTATCAAACTCTTTCATAACCTTATCAATATCAATTTCTAAATCTAACTTTTCTCTCATTTTAACTCTTGTTTTATTAAACCATTCTTTTAAACCATCAATATCATGAACAATATCCTTAGAATTTTTCTCTGGATATATTGCTGTCAAATATTTTTCACGAGTATATTTTCTTGAAGATTCTATTTTTATATCCGTATAGGTCTTTTTCATTATTCTCCCTACTTCATCCACATCCATCATGTTTGTTCCATCCTTAGCCTTAATAAACTTATCTAAAACTACTGGACTTAAAAATAGATTTTCAATACATACTCCTGGCCAAAAGACTAAACTACTTCTTTCTGGATGCTGACTAATCTTTCGTTCTTTCTCTTCTGGTGTTTTATAATCTGAATCTAAAATAAAGAATGTTTCCACACCACTCTTTTCGAATATTTCTAATGATTCTGCATTAGCGAAATATTTATACTTTGTTTCACCTTTCATATCAATACAACCTATTTTCGATAACATTTGCGGTTGAAATTTTTGTAAGTATGTATCTACAATTAATTTATCTGTCTTTCCTTCTACAAATATCAACATTTTTTTTATCAGTAGTGCTTGAGCGTTATAACCTAATTCACTAATAACTTGATCTAAACTTTCTGAATCTAATAATTGAATACTATTTTCTTCCTCCTCTTTTCTCTTAATCAAATAAACAGATTTATCATACGTTTCTTCTACAAATGCTGTTGAGTGGCTTGTAATAAATACTTGAGCATATTTTGCTTTTAACTGTAGATATTCACTTAACCTTTGTTGTAATTCAAAATGTAAATGTATTTCTGGTTCCTCAATTAATATAATTTCAGGATCCAGAAGTTCTATATCTAATATAATCCTAAAAATTTCTCTTATTCCTGTACCGTTAAGGTTTATCAAGTTATCCCCAACATCGATGACTGGCTGATTTTCCTGATTGAAAAACACATCTATTTCGATGCCTAGCAATCTCTTACACATGTTTCTAAAATTCATCCAAACATCAAAATGTTCTTTTCTGTTCTTTAGTAAAAACAATCTGTGTGCATCTTCCGGAGTTACTCCCTCTTTTTTTTCAGGCTGAAATATTATTTTATTGTTTTTTATTGCTTCTTGGCTAATTGTAATATTCTCATTTTGAAAACGAATACTATTAACTTTTGATTTACCTATATTAATTTCCCACGTATCTTTTATTGCCTTTTCTATTTCTTTTAACCCCTTTATTAAATCTTGAACATATTTATCATATAAATTTATTTCCTTCTTTAATTTTAATAGAATATCCTCTTGTATATCCTGCATATCAATATCATTAGTTTTTAATAAAAACATCGCGCTATCTGATAAGTTTAAATTGTCTTCTATGTACTTATGAGCATTTATAGTCTCTTCTATTTTCAAATCCATTGTTAAAGATGATACATACTCGTAATCCTTCTTATATTGGTCTGACGCTGCATTGAAATCTTTAACTTTTTCAATGTCATCCAAAAACATTTCTACAAGCTGACTATAGCCAAGCATTTCCCGATCATATTGCTTCATTAACTTTTGAAAGTTCCTATATTCCTTATCACTCATTTTCATAATTAAATGGTAGGTATAAATTTCTTTCTTTTTTTGTGTACACCCTACCCATGCAATATAGTATTGATCAAAAACCTCCAGCACTCCAATTAACGCTAACTCTTTAGCACGAGTAGCATTCATTATATCTTCTTTACCTAATATATCTTTAGTATACAAACTATGAGATCCTATAGCCTCAAAAAAACAACGTATTGCTCTTAAATAATTAGACTTACCTATATTATTTTTACCTATAAAAAGATTTACATCATTCATATCCTCTAATAAAGTGTTTTTTATATTACGGAAATTTCGTATATGTAAAGATTTTAATTTAATACTCATCTTTTCCTCCATAAACTCAATATTTTCAAAATTACTATACAATAAATAAAACTCCCTTCTTCCCCTTTAGTATATTATACATATTAACATTTATCTTCCAATCTATTTTAAAATTATAAAATAGAACATTCACCTATACATCTTACTATGTAATGACTGGTGAGCTACCTGGTCACAGACTGGTCACAGAATATAGGAAATTACTGGACATCAAGAATTATTTTAGTATACGTAACCTCCTTAAAAGCTTGTCATGAAGTCATTTCTGGACAAATTAAAATATTAAAGGAAATTATACTCTCTACCTTGACAGGGTGGAGGTCGTGAGTTCGAACCTCTCCGGGATCATATGAAAAACCCCTTGATAGTCAAGGGGTTTTCTTTATGTAGCAAATAAATGATTATTATTAAAACTAAATTTTTTCCCTACTTCTTTTCTCCATTTTGGAGAAAGACATAAATTATATTAATCATCGCTCTGCGTTATTCGCTAGAACTCGATTCTTTACTCTCTTTTGAGAGCTTTTTAAAATTCTCTTTGAAAAATAGCCTAATACGGCAATTTTTATATTTATTTATATAAATTTATCAATAAAAAAAGATCTACACAGTTTAACTATGCAGATCTTTGTAAATTTAAGTTTAAAAATGAATAGACGAATCCTATTTTTGCCCTAACTTGATTGCCTTTTTGATATTACTAAATGCACCTTTACCATATATTAATACGCCACCGCGGTAAACACGACTCGTTAAACCAATCATTATACATATTGTTGCGATTAGAATCCCTAATGCTAGCGCAATCTCCCATACTGGGATATTAAGGAATCCAATTCGTACAAGCATAACTATAGGAGTAAAGAAAGGTACATAACTAGTAATGGTAACAACCATGCTGCTTGGATTTGACATTCCATAAATTGCAATATACAAAGCAGCAAGTAACATAAACATCAGCGGCATAACAGCTTGAGAAGATTCCTCTATACGCGTAATGATAGAGCCAAATAGACAAGATAATGAGCCATATAATAAGAATCCTAATGTGAAGAATAGAATCCCATAAAACACTAGAGTTGGAGCAACAGAATTTAAATCAATACTATTTAAAATATCATTTTTCGAATCATTAATCGCTGTTTTATATCCAACAGTTGCGACCAAGCCCCAAATTATGATTTGCGTAATACCAGCCAATAATGTCGAGAATAGCTTCGCATATAAATGTTTGGTAGGCGAAATACTTGAAACAACTAACTCCATAACACGAGAAGATTTCTCTGTTGCAACATCTGTTGCTAATTGTGCAGCATACATTAATATCATTAGATAATTTAGCATGATAAAGACATTAATTAAAATCCCTACACCCTCAGTATGTTCTCCATCTTTAACCTTATCTGAAACCGTTTTGGTATGAATTTCTACTGGCGTTGTTAACACCTTTAATTCATCTTGCGATAGATTCAATTGCTGGGCGAAGTTAGAAGATTGTATTTGAGATAAAATCGTTTGAACCTTGCTAACATCTTGCTGATTTACATCCGTCTCAGTTATATACGTAGCCTTTAATTGTTTATTATTCAATTCCTCTACAACGATTGCATATGTATAATCACCATTTTTAACACCTGATTCTGCTTTTTGTTTATCCGTGCTACGTTTAACTTGTATCTTACTATCGACATTTTTAAACACTTGATGAATGGTTGAATATAATTCTTCTTTTTCTGTAACAACAACAACTTGATCGTCCTCGTTACCTGCAAACAAGTTATAAATCTTGTCAAAATTCATCAATCCTATAATTAACATAGAAACTATTATTGTAATAGCAAAATATGATTTTGATTTCACTTTAGATTTATAGTTTTGTAAAAAAATTGTCCAGAAACTACTCATTTTGTGCACCTACTTTCGCAATAAAGATATCATTTAATGTAGGCTCTTCTACTGCAAACTTTTTTACATACCCTAATTTTGTTATCTCTTTAAATAAAACATGTGACACTTCTTCATATGAAATTTTAAGAGTAACTGCATTTTTACGTTTCTTCATACTTTCTACACCTTTTATTTCTTTCAAATGGTCAAAGTCATGATCGCCAACGATTACAACGTTCTTTTTACCAAAATCACTTTTAATTTTGGCAATGTCACCCTGAACAACAGGTACACCTTTGTGCATAATACAAATGTGTTGGCATAACTCTTCCACATGTTCCATACGATGTGAACTAAAAAGAATTGACGACCCTTGTTTTTGCATATCAAGAACAGCGTCTTTTAACATTTCAACATTTACTGGGTCTAAACCACTAAATGGTTCATCTAAAATTAAGAGTTCAGGCTTATGTATAATCGCTGTTATCAGCTGGATTTTTTGCTGATTCCCTTTAGAAAGTTCTCCTACCTTTTTGTTCAGATGCTCAGTAATATTAAAACGCTCCAGCCAATAGTGAAGTTCTTTTTCTGCATCTTTACTTTTCATATTCTTTAGTTTTGCAAAAAAGTTAACTTGTTCTTTGACAGTCATTTTCGCATAAAGACCACGTTCTTCTGGTAAATACCCAATTTTATCTGTAACACCATAATTTATAGGTTTACCATTCCATGAAATGGTCCCACTTGATTTCGATAAAAGTCCAAGTATCATTCGAAATGTAGTCGTTTTACCTGCTCCATTCCCGCCCAAGAATCCAAATATTTCACCTTTTGGTATCTCGATATTCAAATTATTCACTGCAACATGCTCGTCAAATTTCTTTGTTAAATCTTTAATTAGTAAACTCATTATCCACACCCTTAATTCCCAAGATGATTTATTTATACAATTGTATATCCATAATCAACCACAATATTTTGCCCTCTAATGGCATCGCTTTTATCAGACATTAAAAATAAAATGACATTTGTTACATCTGAAATTTCAACAAATTTTCTATATGGAATCTTTTTTAATAACTTATTTCCTTCAAAGGACTTCAAATAGCTTTCGTTATTATCGTTTATGCTATAGGACAGTGAATTGTATACCACTGTAATGATTCATTTTTTATCTTTCAAAAATGAATCATTACCAACAAATGTTATATTTCGCATTATAAGGTTAGCATAAGATTTTAAATATTTAATATGCAATTCTGCATATTTTAATACTCTCAATTATTTACATAGTGTTTGACCATCTTTATTTAAAGCAGCCCCCACATTTACAAAATTCACTTAAAACAAGAATTTGTTTATCCATACTTTTTCTATAATTTTTCATGGAAGAACTGAAATTAATTAGTACCCCTGTTAAACACCTAAATCTGATACTTAAACTAACTAATCTTCCTCTAATAAATTGTTGTCTTATTTAACTTCACAATTAATAGTATCCAGCAGGCATAGTCACAACATCTTCGTACACCTCCTCATTAAAGCTGAAGGAACACTAATTAAAATCTGGTCCAGAAATTTTACCTTTCTACGTTACAGGATCCGCATAAGAAAACATAGAATACAGTACCTCCTCTGTTACAACTAGCTTTATGTCTTGAATTCAAAAAACATAATATCTAATTTATATAATTAATCTCGTGAGTTCAAACCTCTCCAGGTTCATAAAAAAGAGACACCATATNNATATGGTGTCTCTTTTTTATCTAATTCAATTACTTCCCACCAAACATCTTCTCCAAAGACTTTGCATTGGCAAACAATACTTCTTTCAAGTTATCGTCAGCAACGATTTTATAGTCGCCATCTTTGTCTTTCTTTAAGTTCAATGTAACTTCGCGAGTTGCCATTGCTGCATCTTTATCCGTTAAGTTTTTGATGATAGTTGAGGTCATTGTTTTTTCAATCGCTTTTTCAGATTGTTCTTTGTCTTCGCTAAATGCGCTAGCGAAGGCCATTGGCATAACTTCTCCCACTGCTTTTGTTACAGCAACGGATAGATCAGCAGATGTAATTTTCACTTTCACTTCTGCTTTGTCATCCTTTTTCGATACTTCTTCTAGCTTTTCAAATTTAAAGTTCTTTGTAATTGCACTTAGCATTGCTTTTGCCTCAGCATCATCTGTTTTTTCATTTAGTTTATTAAATTCCTTGTCACTCTCAACAAATGTACGAGCCTTTTCTACATCACCTTTTTGTATCGCTGTTAAAAATTCTTCTGTAGTATCTTTCGGATTTGCACACCCTGCTAAAACAACCGCTGTTAATCCTACTACCATCATTAATAGCAATAATCTCTTTATCTTTTGCACGCTCATTCTCCTCATTATCTTTTCTAGTAAGTCAGTATCATACAATATTATGAAACTGACATTACAAACATTTTTTAGTATAGCATTTATATGATTAATTTTCTATTAATTCCCAAAAATATAAAGAGCCTTGCAGCATTCCTACAAGGCCTCTCTTCTATCAATCTGTATCCGTAGCACAAATGAACCACATTTTCTGTTCCCTACTACCATCCATATAGTCCGATCAAAGATCATAAGCGATAACCAAAGTGATATATTAATAGCAGCAAATAATAAATATAAAATGAAGTCTCTCTTTTGTAGTGCCCCTCTATTCATTACAATGTAAAATGCACCGATAGGAGGCAAAATAAAGCAAAGGAAAAAGTTTTTCTTAACAACCATAGATACGCAGTTTCTTTCTGCATATGAATCCCCTTTTCATCATAATACTTGCTTCAACATCGGCCTCACTACCCTATATTCATCACTATAAGCTTCCTTTATGATTAAAGGCGGATATTCACTTTTTTCTTCCTCAATCATTGTAAACACTTCTGTTTTCTCTTGTAATGTATTAGATTCTCTATTTTTAGTAGGGTTTTTACTTGTTTTAATTTTCTTTGTTACTTCGCCAAGTTTTTGCCCAACTTCTTCTACTTTGGCAGGTTCATTCGTAACATAGTATTCTTGTTCGTCCCATACTAATATAGGTGGCACTTGTTCTCTTTTGTTACATATTATATAAGTAGTACTAGCTACAAGTAGTATACAAGTTAATAAATAGAAGATAGTTTTTTTATTCATATACTACACTCCTTATCTATCAGTTCATTGGATTATATAACACAATTTATTTACAGTAAATGGATTTATAGGTAATTTTTAGGTTTAACAATAAAGAAAAACCTTACCGAAGTAAAGTTCCGTTTTTACATTCTATAGTGACTGATTAATTAATACGATCATTACAATAATCGCTATAAGCATAACAACTAAACAGCCGATTAATTTATAAAATCCTCGCTTCGTTAATGTCCCACCTTGAACATCTTTACGAATAAATAAGAATACGGCTAAAAATAATACAAGCCCAATGCCAAAAGCATACATCATTTGCATATGTTAATCTTCCTTTCTCTCTTCCATCTTAATATCTTTTTGCCAAAACAACAAATGAGATAAAGACGGTACTCATCGTAAGTGCCATAAGTATATTCAATAATTCAGTAGCAGATAGTGTAAGTATTTTTAAGTTTAAGCCAATAGAGAAAAGAAGATAATATACTGTTAATGCAAAAAAGGTTACAAACATTCCTTTATAACGAATGAATTTCATTCGCTCATCTTTTTCTTTAAATTGTGGGTGTAAGTAGCTTAGGCAGAAACTCATAATCATCATCCCAAGCAATGGATACGTTATAGCCGGCGGTGCAGAATGCGTCATTATACCTGTTAATATCATAAATCCACTCATAAATAGAAAGATAATTCCCATGATTACAAAGTACTTTTGTGAATAGTTCATTCTTACTCCTCCCCTTCTTTTCCTTCATAAATAAATACATGTTCTATCGTTGTCTGAAATGTTTTTGCTATTTCAAATGCTAGCGGAAGTGATGGATCGTATTTCCCTTTTTCAATTGAGATAATGGTTTGTCTGGAAACCCCGAGTTTCTCGGCCAGTTTTTCTTGAGATAGTCCAAATTTCTTTCGGTATTCGACCATTTTATTTTCCAAGGAAATTTCTCCCTCCTTCCATATATCGAGTATATATGTAAAGTAAACTTTACGTCAAGGTTCCTTTACATTTATTTCAATCAGTTTTCGTTCTATTTATATAGAAGAAACTTGTTCGATTTCAGCACGTCTATTTTGTAATAAAACATGGAACACTGTATGTAATCGTTACTATATTTCCTCCTCACTTTTTTAAAAATTTAATATCTTCATATTTGTTTTATCCTTTTAAAATATTTCATTCTCTGCTTTATTAGATGCAATGTGTTATTTGTTTTACGGTGTTTTTTGGCATATTTATAGAAACTAACGGGTTATAAAGCATTTTTTATGTTTAACCACTTTTTTTGTAGAAATCCTTCATTTTCCTTTCGATATTTAACACTATCGAAATAAAGTTTATGGTAAATTCATAATTTTTTATTTTTTATACTATATTCCGTTATATTGTTGTATAATATCTATGAAAGCGCTTATTATTTCAATATACATAATTCGAATCAACTTTTATCAAAACATTCCAATGATTATACTTATATTTACATGTAACAATTCTAGTTTTCAATGTAGGTATACCAAATATATCCACCCCATTTTTCTGTAAAATTACTTTATAAAGTGAAAGATTAACTTGGGTGATAAGTTATTGTGAATGTTTTTTTACAAAACAGATAAGTAATAGTGTTTGGTATTATGTAAATTATTGTAATAACATAAGAGTAAAGAAAACATTTACATTGATTATTGGTTCATCAATTATTGAAAAGAGCAAAATGCACCTTTTGTATGGAAAAGGATTATATGCATTGGGAGGTTTAAACAAATGACGAGGAAGAATACAACGACAAACCCTTGGGCCAAGTTCCACGGTCCGAACCTTGGTTATGTGATTGAACAGTATGATCTTTACGTAACTGGAGCAGGTTCTGTTGATCCGGAATTACAAGAGCTTTTTGAAATTTTTGGAGCTCCTTCGTTTCAAGATGATGTCGTAACAGGGGACAACACAGCAACACATTTTTCTCCTCAAAACACAGGTAACATTGAAAAAATTCTTAAAGTCGTTCAACTTGTTGAGCAGATTCGTTCTTTCGGGCACACGTTGGCTCACATCAACCCGATGGAAGATGCTGCAAATGGACAATCTCTTCTTGAGAAAGCAATGAACGAACTGAGCGATGCTGACTTGAAAGCGATTCCAGCGAAAACAGTATGGCAAGATGCACCAGAAGGTATTCACACTGCACTTGATGTAATTCATAGATTAAAAGACGTTTATACAAAATCTTTAGCTTATGAATTTTCTCATATACAAGATAGTGAAGAACGCACGTGGTTGCATCAAATGGTGGAATCAAATTCATTGCGTCAACCACTATCAAATAAAAAACGAACTGCTCTTTTAAAACGTTTAACAGCTGTTGAAGGTTTCGAGCAATTCTTGCATAAAACATTCGTTGGGCAAAAACGTTTCTCTATCGAGGGCGTTGATATGCTTGTACCTGTTTTAGATGAAATTGTTCTAGAAGGTGCTAAGAACGGCGTAGAGGATGTCATGATTGGTATGGCTCACCGCGGTCGTCTAAGCGTACTTGCTCACGTATTAGAAAAACCATATAGTCACATGTTTGCTGAGTTCAAACATGCAAAAATAGAAGGCGCAGTAGCCAATTCTGGCTGGACTGGCGACGTAAAATACCACCTAGGTAGAGAACAAGTCGTTAGTAACGAAGAAGTTAGCACTCGCGTGACATTAGCAAATAACCCGAGTCATCTTGAGTTCGTGAATCCTGTAGTAGAAGGTTTCGCACGTGCTGCTCAAGAGAATCGTAAAAAATCTGGTCTTCCAGATCAAGATACTTCAAAATCATTCGTAATTTTAGTTCATGGTGATGCTGCATTCCCTGGTCAAGGTATTGTATCTGAAACGCTCAACTTAAGCAGATTGAACGCGTATCAAACAGGCGGAACGATTCATGTTATCGCAAACAATGCAGTTGGTTTCACGACTGATAGCTATGATTCTCGTTCTACGAAATATTCAAGTGACCTTGCAAAAGGTTTCGATATTCCGATTGTTCACGTGAACGCTGATGATCCAGAAGCTTGTCTTGCAGCTGCTAACCTTGCGATTCAATATCGCATGTTGTTCAAAAAAGACTTCTTAATCGATTTAATCGGTTACCGTCGATATGGTCATAACGAAATGGATGACCCAGCAGTTACGCAACCACAAGTGTACAAAAAAATTAAAAATCACCCAACTGTAAGAGCAATTTATGCAGATCAATTACAAGCTGCTGGTGTTCTAAATGCAGATGAAGTTGAAACAATTACTCAGTTTACGCAAGAACAATTAAAATCCGATTATGCACAAGTACCGCCAGCTGATACGAGCGATGCAACAATTCACGTTAAAGTGCCAGATGTTGTTGCAAAAGGCATTCAACCAATTGATACTGGTGTTGAGATTGACTCACTTCGTGCAATTAATGAAGGTCTACTATCTTGGCCAGAAGGCTTTAACGTATATCCGAAAGTGAAGAAAATTCTTGAGCGCCGTAAAGATGCTTTAGAAGAGAACGGTAAAATTGAATGGGCACTTGCTGAGTCATTAGCATTCGCTTCTATTTTACAAGAAGGTACGCCAATTCGTTTAACTGGTCAAGATTCACAGCGTGGTACATTTGCGCACCGTCATATCGTATTACACGATACTGATACAAATGAAACATATTCACCGTTACACCGTTTACCAAACATTAATGCTTCATTCTCTGTTCATAACAGTCCATTATCAGAGGCTGCTGTTGTTGGTTACGAATATGGTTATAACGTATTCGCTCCAGAAACTCTTGTTATGTGGGAAGCGCAATATGGTGACTTTTCAAATACTGCGCAAGCATTATTTGATCAATATGTTTCAGCTGGAAGAGCAAAATGGGGTCAAAAATCTGGTTTAGTTCTTCTATTACCACACGGTTATGAAGGTCAAGGACCAGAGCACTCTAGTGCACGTCCAGAGCGTTTCTTACAGTTAGCTGCTGAGAATAACTGGACAGTTGCAAACTTAACGAGCGCGGCACAGTACTTCCATATCCTGCGTCGTCAAGCATCTATCTTAGGAACAGAAGCTGTTCGACCATTAGTACTGATGACGCCGAAGAGTTTATTACGTCACCCACTTACGCTTTCAACTGCTAGTCAGTTAAGCGAAGGACGTTTCCAACCTGCTTTAGAACAAGAAAACCTTGGCACGAAACCAAATAAAGTAAAACGTCTTGTTTTAAGCACAGGTAAAATGGCGATTGACTTAGCAGCAGAAATCGAGTCTGGTAAACATGAGTACAACTTAGACGAAGTTCATGTCGTTCGTATCGAGCAATTGTACCCATTCCCTGCTGAGAAAGTTCAATCTATTATTAAACGATTTAAAAACTTAGAAGAAATCATTTGGGTTCAAGAAGAACCTCGTAATATGGGCGCATGGCATTACATGGCTCCAATTCTGTTCGAACTTGCTGGAGATAAAGTGAAAACAGGTTACATTGGACGTCCTGATCGCTCTAGTCCATCTGGCGGCGATCCATTCGCTCACAAAGCTGAGCAAGAACTAATTGTTGCACACGCTTTAGATGTGAAGTATAACTTCCGTCAAGATAAACAAGAAATTGAAGTTTTCAGCAACTAAAAAGTAATAATGAAGGTTTCTAGCTTGTTCCCTGGGCAGATATTCTGCCCAAGGCCAGGCTAACAAATGGAGATTACCGAAGACAAAAGAAGAAAAAACACACCGTTAGGCAAATAAGGGGAGGACATTTAAAATGATCGAAATTAAAGTACCTGAGCTTGCAGAATCTATTACCGAAGGAACTATTTCACAATGGCTTATCAACGTAGGCGACAAAGTTGAGAAAGGCGGCAGCGTTGTTGAGCTTGAAACTGATAAAGTCAATGTAGAAATCATTGCAGAAGATTCAGGTATTGTATCGAAGTTACTAGGCGAACCTGGGGATACAGTTGAAGTTGGCGCAACTATCGCAATTTTAGATGCTAATGGAGCACCAGTTGCAGTAAGTACACCTGCACCACCTGCTGAGCAAGCAAAACAAGAAACAGCTGAAGCACCGAAAGCTGCGGCTCCAAATGCTGAACAAACTACGAGTCTACAAGGCTTACCAAATACGAACCGTCCTATCGCATCACCAGCTGCTAGAAAAATGGCTCGTGAATTAGGAATCGACTTAAACGACGTACGTAGCACAGATCCACTTGGACGCGTGAGACCACATGATGTACAAGCTCATGCTGCAGCACCAAAAGAAGCACCAGCTGCTCCAAAGAGCCCAGCTCCTGCTCCAGTTGCAAAAACGGAATTCGAAAAACCAGTTGAGCGCGTGAAAATGTCCCGCCGCCGTCAAACAATTGCAAAACGTCTTGTAGAAGTTCAACAAACATCTGCAATGTTAACAACATTTAACGAAGTTGATATGAGTGCGATCATGGAATTACGTAAAGAGCGTAAAGACGCTTTCGAGAAAAAACATGATGTACGTCTTGGCTTCATGTCATTCTTCACAAAAGCAGTTGTTGCAGCATTAAAACAATTCCCATTATTAAATGCTGAAATTCAAGGTGACGAGCTTATCATCAAAAAATTCTATGATATCGGTATTGCAGTAGCAGCTCCAGATGGATTAGTTGTTCCAGTTGTACGCGATGCTAACCAATTAAACTTCGCTGAAATCGAAAGTGAAATTCGTAATTTAGGTATGAAAGCACGCGATAACAAACTTTCATTAAAAGAACTACAAGGTGGTACATTTACAATTACAAACGGTGGTGTATTCGGTTCTCTAATGTCAACACCAATCCTAAATAGCCCTCAAGTTGGTATTTTAGGAATGCATAAAATCCAAGTACGCCCAGTTGCAATTGATAACGAGCGTATGGAAAACCGCCCAATGATGTACATTGCTTTATCTTACGATCACCGTATTGTTGATGGTAAAGAAGCAGTTAGCTTCCTTGTTGCTGTTAAAGATATGCTTGAAGATCCAAAATCATTATTATTAGAAGGTTGATAGATTAATAATCTAATATATAAAGGCTGTAGAATACATCATTCTACAGCCTTTTTTTGCGTTCATACGGGACAAATTTCATGGCATAAGATAATAATGTATGCCTAAACGTAAGGAGGATTAAAATGAATAACCTTCCAATTCATGCAAAACTTAAAGTAAATAAGGATACTTTCTTCCTGCCCGATTCAAACGGGGGTGTCTATTTTCGAAATAACGCCAGTTCATTTCGCATGGACGGTGATGGAATTTATGACTGGATTGAAAAATTAATGCCAATGTTTAACGGTAATCATTCTTTAGCAGAAATAACTGATGGTCTCCCTCTCCCCTATCAAAATCGTGTATTTGAAATTGGAGAGGTTTTATATGAAAATGGTTTCGTTCGCGATGCAAATCAAGATGCACCTCATGAATTAAACAGTACATTACTCGACAGATATGCTTCACAAATTGAATTTTTAGAAGCTGATTCTCATTCAGGTGCTTTAAAATTTGAAACGTACCGCGGAGCAAATGTCCTTGTACTTGGCTCCGGAGATATGCTTACTTCTTTAGTTTCTTCTTTATTAGAATCTGGTTTACCTACATTTCATTACCTCGTTACAGATCGAGATGAAACAAACTATGACAGAATACATGAGCTAATAGAACGTGCATATGAAGTTGATAACGGTGTACTCATTCAAGAAATCGATACTACAATTGACCGTCCCTTGCATGAAGTATTCGAACCTTTTGATTGGATTTTATATGTTTCTCAAAATGGAGACATTGACGGTTTAAAAACAGTTCACACTATTTGTAGAGAAACGAAAAAGAATTTTATACCAGCTATTTGTTTATCAACACTCGGTATAGCTGGACCTGTCGTAACGGAAAATCGTGATGAATGCTGGGAATCCGCATGGCATCGGCTACATGAAACGACTTTGCAAAATGAAAATTCATCAGATTCCTTCTCACCAATTACATCTGCAATGTTAGCAAATGTAATCGTTTTTGAATTGTTTAAACATGTCGCGGATGATTTATATCGTGAAAAAGAATTACAATTCTTTTTATTAAACTATGAAACACTTGAAGGAACGTGGCATCCTTTTATAAAACACCCTCTTGCAACTGATGAAAGTTTTACAATTGATACGATAGAAAATCTTTCTGAAAAACTTGAGCATCGGTCCAACCAACATACTTCAACTGATGTATTCCGCTTTTTCGACTCATTAACTTCTAAAGAAGCCGGTATATTCCATGTATGGGATGAACAAGATTCATATCAATTACCGTTATCACAATGCTATATTCAAGTAGCCAATCCATTATCAGATGGCCCAGCTCCCCTTCTGCCTCTTATGACTCGCAGTGGATTAACTCATAATGAAGCACGCCGAGAAGCTGGTTTAACAGGAATTGAAACATATGTAGCAGAAATCATTCACCGCCTTATTCCTGAACATAACGATATCGGTATTGGCGCTGGAGAAACGATGACAGAAGGATTTTACCGGGCACTACAACAACATTTAAATAATAAATTGTATGAACGGCAGTCACATATGCTAGAAGAACTTACAACGATTGATTTAACTGATATTCACGATAAACATTGTAGATTTTATTACGATGCCCTTGCTACAATTCATGAAACACCTAAAATCGCAATGAGTGAAGAGATTCTCAGTTTTCCAGTCGTTTGGGTTGGTATAAATGATAAATGGTACGGTGCATCTAATATTAATATGACGTTAGCGTTACGGAGCGCACTACAACTATCACTGCTCCACATTCAAAGTGAAGAGACTCCTTACAGAGCTAATATCTTGCCTGAATCATCTATTATTTTATATGACACGGATTCTTTTAGGGTGGAAATACAAGCGGAAGAAGAAATTCCAAGTGTGCAATCTTTACAGCTTGCCTTACAGCATTTAGAAGAACATAATTTTTATCCCTTCGTGTTTGATTTAGCAATCGAACCATTTTTGAAAGAAAACTTAGACGGTGTGTATGGGGTATTAATTGCAAAGGAGGACGGTCTATGACTCAAAATATATTGCTTATAGGGGATGGCCTTCTTGCAGACTATGTACATGATCAATTATGCAAACAATATTCCATCATTCGTCAGCATACCCTTACAGAAGAACTTCCTGAAAATATTTATCTCGCTCTCGTATTACATGATGGATCTCCTTCTCCTATTCATCATGATGCTGAGCTAATTTTTCGCTCAAATCATATTCCGTGGCTTCGTGGTTTCACTTCATTTGGCGAAGGTATTATCGGTCCTTACATTCATCCTCTTACGCCCGGATGTTCCCATTGTTCTGATGGACGCCGTTTTATCGCTGGCTTTGATCAAAAAGAAATGTGGGAACTACAGCGGAAATATGCCTTTAAAGCCGAAAATGGAACGAGGCGTGATGTACGTGCCACCCAAAATGGCATGTTACAAATGTGCCATCTTATTTGCGCAGAAACAGAAAAAATATTAACTCATAACCATTCTTCTTTAGAAAATGAACTTATTTTACTAAACTTACAAACATTACAATGTACGCGGCATTCTTTTCTTCCAGATCCTCTCTGTCCTGTATGTAGTAGTTTACCTGATGATACTGCGGATGCGGCGGAAGTTTCTTTACAACCGAGTTTAAAAGTAAGCACCGAAACGTATCGCTGCCGTTCCATTCATGAATTAAACACATTTTTAACGAAAGACTATTTAGATTATCGGATCGGTATGTTGAACGGCAAAATGCAGCATTCTTTATTGCCATTCGCTGACGTCATTATAAACATGCCATTAATGTTTGGAAATGAAGGTGTTGCAGGCCGAACTCATTCCTTTGCAGTGAGTGAAGCAACTGCTATTTTAGAAGGTTTAGAACGATATTGCGGTATGTCGCCTCGCGGGAAAAAGACAAATGTGCATGGTAGTTTTCATGATTTAGAGGAACATGCACTAAATCCCCTTACACTCGGTGTGCATACAAATGAACACTACAGTCGTGATAATTTTCCATTTAAGCCGTTTGATCCTGATTATGAGCAAAACTGGGTATGGGGATATTCTTTATCACAAAACAGACCGCTTTTAGTTCCTGAATCAATTGCTTATTATAGCCTTGGTCATCGAGATGCTTTCGTGTATGAAACATCAAATGGATGTGCAATTGGCGGTAGTTTAGAAGAAGCGATTTTTCACGGCATTTTAGAAATTGTAGAGCGTGATGCCTTCTTACTCACTTGGTATGCCGAATTACCTCTTCCCCGCCTTGATCTTAGTTCAGCAAATGATACAGAATTACAATTAATGATCCAGCGGTTACGTACGATTACTGGATATGAATTACACGCTTTTAACGCGACGATGGAACACGGCATCCCGAGCTTATGGGTAATTGCAAAGAATACACGTGAAAATGGAATGAACGTTGTTTGTGCGGGAGGCGCTCATTTAGATTCTATTCGAGCTTTAAAAAGTGCCATTCAAGAAATAGCAGGCATGTTACTTATAACAGACGATGAGCTCGAGCACAAAAGAGAATACTACGAAAAATGCTTACAAGATCCTTATTTCGTTAATAAAATGGAAGACCATAGTATGCTGTACGGATTGAAAGAAACGGAAGAACGTCTTCACTTCCTTTTACGAGAAGATGCACCGGTGCAAACGTTCCAAGAAATGAATGTATCACAATCATTTGATATGGATTTAACATCCGATCTCCACCAACTTTTAAATCGTTTGCATCAATCTAATCTTGAAATAATCGTTGTAGATCAAACCGTTCCCCTTATAGAAAAGAACGGACTACACTGTGTAAAAGTTATTATTCCAGGCATGTTACCGATGACTTTCGGACACCATCTTACTCGGATTACAGGACTGGACCGGGTATATACCGTACCGATGACACTTGGATATACAGACGAACCTTTAACGAATGAAAGATTAAATCCACATCCACATCCGTTTCCATAGTAAAGGAGGGATTTCATGCAGCTAGATACTTTTTTACATCATCTCCATTTCTCTATCGATGAAATTATGCCGAATCATGAGGTGGACTGGAAAGACGCACCGCTTCCTTATAAATTATATCGAAATGTACCTACCATCCCGCTCTCCTTAGAAATCCCATTATCTTTACCGAACTCTTCTACTACACCTACTTTAGATGAAATTGGTCACTACCTTTGGTATTCATTTGGTGTAACACAATTATGTCAGCTAAATAGCGAGAGAAATGTATTACGAAGATCTATTCCTTCAGGCGGCGCTTTATATCCGAATGAATTGTATATCTATTTAAAGATTGACGATTATCCAGACGGCATTTACCATTATGACGCCGCGCATCACCGGCTTATTTTACTTCGCGAAGGAAATTTCGATTCTTATTTAGCAGACGCACTCGGTAATCGCTGTAATATACATGATTGTTTCGGTGCTGCATTTATATCTACTATGTTTTGGAAAAATTTCTTTAAATACAATAATTTTTCATATCGCCTTCAAGGATTAGATAGCGGGGTTCTCATTGGACAATTACTAGAATGTGCAAAACAGTTCGGTTATACGAACGGCGTATACTTTCAATTTCTAGACCGTGCACTGAACCGTTTACTCGGATTGTCAGAAGGTGAAGAAAGTGTGTATGCCGTTATTCCTTTAAGTACAGAGCCAGAAACTAATTGGTTTCACAATGATTACCGTGAAAATAAAACAGTTACTTCTCATGAGTTGTTGCAACAAATTCCGCCGTTAGCACATGAACATTTCGTTCGCTCAAAACATGTAGGTGAATATCCGATGATAACAAAAATAAATGAAGCTTCTATGATCGAATCGACAGCACACTTCCAAACACTACATCATGAAGAGCACTATCAACATAATGCGTACGCTGTACAGCTACCAAAAGTAGAACGGTTATCGTATGATTTCCTACAACTTTGTAAAAAACGATATTCTCCTGATGCGGACTTTATTTTAACGAAATGGGATGCAGCCGAGCTCGCTACTTTACTACAAGAAGCGAGCCTCTCCTTCCCCTATTACAACGACCTTGACGGTAAGTATGCAAATGAAAATGCACGCGTCTTCTTATATGGATGTTTTTATAACGTGAAAAATATTGAAAACGGGGCTTACGCTTATAATAGTAAAACACATTCGATACAACCAATTCGGTATGGAGACCTTCGTTACCCTCTTCAATCTAGTATGACGATGGATAACGTAAACCTTTTTCAAGTACCACTTTGCTTACATGTAGTCGGAAAGAAAGATTACTATACACGTGCATTAGGCTATAGAGGATATCGTATTCACCAAATGGAAGCTGGTATACTCGTTCATAAACTCGTTTTTGCAGCGACCGCGATGGGGATGGGCGGGCATCCATTACTTAGTTTTGATACAAATTCATGTGATCAATTGTACGGTATTGATGCTGGGAATGAAACGTCTCTTATTCAAATTCCTGTTGGGGCGTATCGAGCGCGGAATTGGTTAAAAGGGGTTTTGCATAGTTAAAAGCACGCCGATGGACGGCGTGCTTTTTTACTAGATTAACTTAAAAATACTCTTAATTTGTCTAGCAAATAACCAATTTTTCGTACCGTAGTTATCATTTAAACTATCTAAATTAATAGATTGTCCGTTAGCAAACTTTAATTCTAACGTTGTATTTTTGTCATTTGTTTTTAAATTACTATTTGTAATATCATCATACTTTAATTTTTCAATCTCAATATATTCGTCTTTTTCTTGTCCGATCACGACATGGTCTTGGAAGAAGAAAAACACTTCTACTTTTTTACCGAAACAAAATACATTTTTCGTATAAATTAATGTCGCATTATCAAGTCCGACGCATACTTCTTTCATCTCTTCCACAACGTGTCCAAAGTCTTCTTCTTGTCTTGCGTTTGATTCAGCAATCCATTCTTCGATTGTTTTCATGTTAATTGCCATACTGTGCCCCCTGGTTCGTTCATTGCTTTTTTTAAAAATAAATACTATATGAAAATATAAGCGATAAGTACTATGTTTTCAAGGGTGAACGGTATATTCAAAATAAAGTTAAATTTCAAAGTAATCTACTAGAGGCACCGATTTCATTATATTTTAAACGTTTGAACGAGACATTCTTCATCATCGATTAACTGTGTTTTCTCATCAAATACGATGTTTAGCTCCCTATATACTTTCTTCCAAAAAGAAACAGCTGGTACATTTTTCACAAGTTCGATAACGAAATACTGTCCTCGTTTCTCTTTTAGTACATTCTCAATAACTTGTTTACCAATTCCTTTTCCTTTGTACTGATTCAATATGAAAATGTCATTTATGCCAAAGTCGTTTTCCTTCTTCAAAAACGGGCGTTCCAACAATAATAAAAATCCTACAATACTATTTTCAGCTTTTATAAAATACGGAGTGATTCCGTCATTTCCCCAAAACATGTGCAAATCTTCGTATTCAAAAAATCCATTTGCCCCAATCTTTATATTAGGAGTGAATGTAGAGAGATCATGAAGATATAGTGCGTACAAATTACGTAATATTTCTTTTTCAGATTCTTGAACGGTTTGAAGTGCTACAAACATTTTTAATAATCCCCTTCCCTATATGTAACTGTTTCTCCCTCTTTATTATTCGCTAAAAAAGTTTACCTACCTTTGCAAAAAAAATAGCACTTAAAAAGTGCTATTCTGCTCTCCTTGCCGCTTGCTGAATTGGGTCCCAAACGCTGTTATATGGTGGTGCATAACTTAAATCGACATCTTCTAAATCATGAATGCTCATTTTATTGAAAAGTGCCATCGCGATCACATCAATACGTTTATCTACGCCTTCTTCTCCAATTACTTGCCCGCCCAACAATTGTTTCGTATCAGAGCGATATAGTAGTTTCAAGTAAAGTGGTTTTGCATTTGGATAATAGCCCGCCATATTTGTAGAATCTACTTTGACCGTTTTATACGGGATATGTAGCCCTTTTGCTTCTTTTTCATTTAAGCCTGTTCTTGCGAACGTCAAATCCATAAATTTAATAATACCTGTGCCTAACGTACCTTTAAATGCTCTTCGTTTATCAAGCATATTCAGTCCAGCAAGTCGCCCTTGTTTATTAGCAGTCGTTCCGAGCGGGATATGATCATGAATTTCCTTTATAACGTGGTAATGTGTTGCGCAATCACCGGCTGCATATACGTCTTGCACATTCGTTTGCATATATGCATTTACTTCGATTGCCCCTTTATAATTTGTACGTATATTTGTTCCTTCAAGAAAATCAGTATTCGGCTTCACTCCAACCGATACTAAAACAAGATCTGCTTTATACGTACCTTTATCCGTTTCAATTTGTTCCACTCTTTCATTTCCTTTAAATGCTTTCACATTTTCATTCGTTAAAATTTCAATATTGTGTTTATCTGCTTCTTTATGTATATATTCAGCCATATCTGCATCATAAATCGTACCGATATGATCATTTCGCTCAATCATTCTTACTTTCTTACCAAGTTCGACGAATGTTTCTGCCATCTCCAGTCCAATCGCACCACCGCCAATAATGGTTACATCTTCAACTTTATTCGTTTCTAGCGTTTTTAATATACGCTCAGCATCTGGAATTGTTTTTAAAAGATGAACACCTTGCAAATCTCGACCTTCCCATTCTGGCATAACAGGACGCACTCCAGTTGCAATTAATAAACGATCGTACGGAAATTCAAAAACTTCTTTCGTCTTCGTATGCTCTGCGTACACCATTTTCTTTTCTGTATCTACTTTCGTTACTTCATGACGCACTTTCGCATCAATTCCATATTTCTCACGAAACGTCTTTACGTTGCGCGCGATTAACTTTTCAGTTGAAGCGATAACACCACTAATGACATACGGTAATCCACACTGAGCGTATGAATAAATTTCAC
This sequence comes from Bacillus sp. AFS012607, assembly GCF_002558005.1. Taxonomy (NCBI): domain Bacteria; kingdom Bacillati; phylum Bacillota; class Bacilli; order Caryophanales; family Bacillaceae; genus Bacillus; species Bacillus sp. AFS012607. The sequence goes on along the minus strand of NZ_NTVM01000010.1, from coordinate 308,601 downwards.
CTTTTTCTAACGTTACAACATTTGCATTTTCATCGTTTCTAACAATTTGCATAGCTGCACTCATACCAGCTGCATCTCCGCCAATAATGACATAGTTCACTTTACCACTCCTTCTTTTTTACATACTCTTTACGTTTTCCATATTTTATAGAAATAACACCTACTTCCATTGTAAAGAAAGAGGATTTTATCTTCAAATTTGGTGCACAAACCTATGCTTTAATAGGTAGCCGTCGTGTCTTATAAACAACATGTTTAATATGCTATAACAGTTACTATTGAAAGTAGGTGAAATATATGTGCGCCGGCCTTCTCGCCCAGCTTCCAGATGAACCGCAAGAACCAAAAGAACCGAAACCCGCCCTCTCACTTGACCAAGAATTTTCCATTAATGCGACAATATACAGCGCTCGTGCCTGGTTATCTAACGATGATACGTTTGCGCAAGATATTTGGAAAGCTACCCAATTCGCTTCAGCATCACATGCTGGCAAGTCTATCTTTCCAGTCGGTTCAGTTAAAATTCTGAACTTCTCTGACGATACAATAACTGTTACTGCTTCACCAGAATCAGATCATGCGCTCAAAATAGTCGTACCCCCCCATTCCGAGGCAGCCCTAACATCTGGTCCTTTATCACATATACAAGCTAGTACATCAGGAGGATCAAGTAAAGTCACATTTCTCTTTCACATCTTTTTCTCAAGGGATCCTGGTTCAGATAAATAACCATAAAAAAGGTACAGTTATGCACTGTACCTTTTTCACATGTTTATTCTCTTGATTTGATGAGTTCAACATTATAAGTTTCAATATCTGTTAGCTTTCCTGTAAAATATGGATTTTCTCTATACCAAGATTGTTTTGAAAAATACGTTTGCATATCTTTCGTCTGAAAAATATGTCCATGCCTTGCATATATTTCATTTCTAGCAATTTTCAACTGTTCTTTCGATAAATATGCTAAATCTGTACTCGTTAATTTTCGAATATCACTATCTGGGAAAATGAAACCATTATATACATACGGAGTGGTAGATGGCGGAGTAACATTATAAACAACTGTTTTTTCTGTACTTTTCTTTTGAAATGGAAGATTATAAGACGGAAGTGCCGTTACCGTTTCTACCTTCGTCGTTTCCCTTCCATTTTCTCCATTTCGTTCTAAATAAATCGTCGTACTTCCATCAGTCGCTATAGGCCCCCATGTAATTTCTTCTCCTGCCAGTGCTGTAACTGGTTTTTGATTTACGTACAATGTTGCACCAGGCGCGTTCGTTTGAACTGTAATATATTGACCTTGCAACGTTAAATCTATCATTACGTTATTTTGGCTTTGTTTCATAAGTACAACCTTTTCCTCACGCGATAGTTTTACATAATCATTTTTATATTCTGATTGAAACACTTGATTGCCCGGAAGAAACGGCCCATATTGCTTCTCAAACTTTTTGTCATCTGTCTTATCAATTTCTTTTCCGTTCATTTTTAACGATACGCCTTTTTCATTTGTAAGCAAAGTGGTATAGTACGTCTTCACTTTCAATTTATACCGATCAAATATAAAGAAATACTTTCCGTCTTTCGTTAACGAAAAATCAGCTCTTTCTATTCCGTCCCGTTGTTTTTCACCTTGTCTCAAATATTCTTTTAATTCATTCACATACGATGGATTTTCTTTTATATATGAAAATAGAGGCGTTAAACTCTCTTTTGTTATCATAACCGATTGATCATCTGCCGTAATGATCTCAGCTAATTTCTCTCCGTCCCTCTCTTGTAAAATCGTAATCATCCGATCTACTTGTGCCACCTGCGTATAATACGATGATCCGTACAAATATAATCCAATAATCGCTATAACAAATAGTGCTAACAGTGTAATGCCAACCTTTGCACCACCGCTCATGTTCTTCTTTACTACAGGACTTCCCCTCTTCGTCCCGCAGTTTTGACAAAATTGCACACCATCTTCAAACTGAATTCCGCACTTTGTACATACATTCATCCAGTCAACCACCTTTTCATTAGAAGCCAGTTATTCCCTGTGTTAAGGCTTGAATTATCGTGCTAATGTAAGACCAAAGTACAATAAATGTTGCAATTCCAATTAAAACATTTGCAATAATAAGTGTGTACACGAGATCTAATCCGCCATTGTCTAGCTTTAATATGGCTACAGTTATACTAATCCCTATATAAGTTGCAGCTACCGATAATAATATCGGTAAGAAAAAGATTAATAAGAAACTAAAAAGAAAAGAAAGGACTAATATAGCAATAGCCGGCGTCGCTAGCGTTCCCCATATACCGAATACTTCAAGAAACGAAAAAGATGATTTCATCATCTTACCACTTACAAAAATAATAAATCCGACAAATAAAGTTAAAATTAATAAAAAGAAAAAGACCGTTATAGATTCTACAAAAAATGTGGGAGTAGATATATCTGGTGCAAATGTTCTCGTAACTGCTGATGCTGCACTCATCATTCTATAAAAAATACATGCTCCTAAAAAACAAATAAGAACAAGACTTACAATTCCATTTCTTACTTCAATCGTGCCGCTTTTCATAATCGCTGTCGGTGCTTGTAATGCATGTTTAAAAAATTGAAAATAGCCGCTCGCAAACCGCTTCGCTTGCTCTACCGTTTCATTTGGCCGAGTTTCCTTTACTTGTGCCGCGCGTGCTTGTTCCGGCCCTTCTTCTTGACCACTACTTGCCACTACTTCTTCCGTTAACGAATGTCCACAATTCCCGCAAAACTTTGCCTCTGCTGCATTTTCTGTATGACATGACGGACATTTCATTCTCTCATCCCTCCTTAAGCATATACCATATAGGGTGTTACAAATTCAATATATGACTTTGTACATAAAACATGACTACAAGAAAAAGATTCTGAAATCCTTCTTTCAAAAGAAATTATATATGCTAGCAATCTTGAAAAATAATGCTATTATGAAACAGAACAAATAACATTTTTAACAGATTGGATGAAAGACAATGGAATTGGTAAACTCAATTTTTCAAATACTCCTTACAAGCGTAATCCAATTATTTTCCTTAATTGGCGTTATCATTGTAATTGGATTTCTATTAGGTTATTTAGAATCACTAACACGAATGTATTGGTCGAGGGCTTTCGGAAGAAAAGGATTCCTTTTAACGGCGTGGATTGGTGTTCCGATCCACGAACTTGGACATGCCATTATGTGCGTACTGTTCCGTCATAAAATTGTAGCAACGCAGTTTTTCCCAACAGATACAAGTCAAGGAGCATTAGGTTACGTACAACATCAATACAATCAAAAAAGTGTGTATCAACGAATTGGGAATTTCTTCATCGGCATCGGGCCTATTATTTCTGGTATTACTGCATTAATCCTTTTAATGCGCTATTTCGTACCAGAATCATATTTTTTATTTAATACAACTCTCGAAAAAACGATCGCTTCTACTTCTATTAATGTAGAAATGATTCAAAACATGCTCTTGTCGACGTTTGTATTATTGAAAAGCTTATTTACAATCGGCAATTTATTGAATCCTTCCTTTTGGTTATTTTTATTTATCGCCATTTGTATTTCCGCACATATCGCTTTAAGTAAACCAGACATTAAAGGATCAATAGACGGAGTTATCGTCATGTTTATCGTTTTATTTTTATTCAACATCATAGCGGGACTGTTTCAATACGACAGTAACCAGCTAATTGGACAGGTTATGAAATATAATATGTATCTCATTGCGTTTTCTAGTGTAGCACTGCTTTTCTCTTGTCTTTCTACACTCGTTAGTTTTTCGTTTTATAAAATAAGAAGAGGGCGTTCTTTTTGAACGCCCTCTTCTTATTAATTATTCCCCTTATAATCACAATGCTCAACAGGCACACGAGCATGCCCTTCTTCATCGGTACACCATGACTGTGATTGGAATGCAAGAAAGATACCAATCCATTCTTCTTCCTTTTCAAAGTGAATGAGTATCCCTCCGTCTTGCCATATGCCATTATCACCTTTCCATTTCTCTACATTCCCTTGATTCATGTGAATATCATGTATACCGTTTCCTGGTTTGAAATGAAAATAGGAATCTGGTGTGTTTTCTTCTGGTCCCCATCTTTCACCAAACGCGTAAATAATCGCTTTTTCTTCTATCGCTCGCTTTATATAACGTTCTATTTTTTCGTTTAAATCATTATCTGCTCCTGCTTTTTCGGGAGGCAAAGGAATCATTTGTTTTGAATCAAATAGATTTCCTCTTACATAATCTAAAGCCACTTTCGGTTCATTGTTTTTTATTTCTGTAAAACCGAATGGTAATGTCGGTAAAATATGAATCGCTTCTGATTTAATATTGTTACTCGCAAAATATAAAACTTCTGACGGATAACTTTGCGATTTTACGTTAATTGCAATACGATAATCTACTCCTACTTCATCTTGTAAATGAACTTGATAATGAGGTGTTTTCCCTTTTCCAATCTTTGATTGTATAACTGTACCTTTTAACACACCGTAGTTTTTTAGGGGCATACATTTCATCTCCTATTCATCTAAAATCGGCAAGGATACCCCCTACTTCAATCGTGTGAAGGGCGATAGCCCAACGATAAGTGGGGGAGGAATTGCCGGCAGATACGGTATGGTACGTTAAAAATCCTAAGATTCTGTACCATATCAAGTATCTGAAACTTCCACCTTGCCTCCTACTTTCTCTACTTAAGTTGTTTGCTTTCACTAAAAATCTGTTACAATTTAATTTGTGAAAGGCGGTGAAAATAATGCCTACAATTACTGCAAAAATACAAATCCATGTTTCCGATAATCAAGCTGAAAGTCTAAAGATAACAACGAACGCTTACCGCAAGGCTTGTAATTGGTTATCAAAACACATATTTGAAACAAAGAACCTTAATCAAGTAAATCTCAATAACTTATATTATTCTGATTTGCGAAATCAATTTAGGTTAAAAAGTCAAATGGCTCAATCTGTGATGAAAACTGTAATTGCTCGTTACAAGTCGGCTAAATCAAATGGACATGAATGGTCTTTGATTGACTTCAAACTTGCAGAATATGATTTAGTCTGGAATCGAGATTATTCACTAACCAAAAACCAATTTAGTGTAAACACGCTTGAAGGTCGCCTAAAACTAAATTATGAGCGTAAGGCTATGAAGAAATACTTCAACAGCACTTGGAAATTTGGTACTGCTAAATTAGTGCATAAGTACAAAAAGTGGTTCTTACATATCCCGATGACAAAAGAGTACCAAACATTAGATTTCGCAGATGTAAACAACATCGTTGGTGTTGATTTAGGAATCAACTTCCTTGCAACCACTTATGATAGTCAGGGCAAAACAACCTTCTACAACGGAAATATTGTTAAACATAAGCGTGGTAAATTTAAAGCTACTCGTAAGCAATTACAAACACGACAAACACCATCTTCTCGTAAGAAAATAAAACAAATTGGCTCAAGAGAAAACCGTTATGTAACTGATGTAAACCATCAAATTACAAAGGCACTCGTTGAGGCATACCCTAGAGGTACTATGTTTGTTTTAGAAGACTTAACAGGGGTTCGTTCTGCGACAGAGAAAGTACGAGTGAAAAACCGCTATGTTTCTGTATCTTGGGCTTTCTATCAGTTCCGTCAAATGCTTGAGTATAAAGCTGAATTGAATGGACAAAAGGTAATTGTGGTAGACCCCAAATATACTTCCCAAACTTGCCCTAAGTGCGGAAACATTGAAAAAGCGAATCGTAATAAAAAGCTACACACTTTTAAGTGTAAAAATTGCCAATACCAATCAAATGATGACCGTATTGGTGCGATGAATCTACACCGTAAGGGAATTAAGCATATCAGTGTAGTTACCACAGGAGTATAGCTCTTGTGGTAGGGGCGAAGTCAACCGTCCTTATGCTCCACCATACTAAGGTAGGAGAGCATTGCTCGTTCGTACTACTGGGTAGGAATAAGCGTAGTTGCTCTCTATGAGGGTAGAAGCACTGTCGAACTCCGACAGACGCAAGCCCCCACTTCAAACGACCCGTAAGGGTGTTAAGTGGCGGGTTGTTGACTTAGTAGAAGCTTTTCATATTTAAAACATTATCCATTCATAAAAAAAATCCTCCTATGTTAGGAGGATTTTTAATTTCTCAACATATACCAAACAATAACCTCTACCACTACAAGCAAAACCGCACCAAAGATCATTAACGTCGTCTTCTTTAATAGTTCATTTTCACGGTAAGGGATATTACATAAGTAAGCACCTAGTGTAATCCGTGATGGACAAGCGATTGTCGCTACTGATGATGCGGTGTTTTGAAGTGTTGTGACATATTGCCACGGGAGTGCTACGTTTTGTGCGGTTTGCATTTGTAGTTTTATAAACATTGCATTTGATCCTGCGTTACTACCTGTTAAAAATCCACCAATAGCGCCAATAAACGGCGCAACGAAAACGAAAAAGGTTCCAAATGTATCACCAGCTGTCTTTGCGAGTAATGAATGCATGCCTGATGCACCCATTAGTTCTGAAATGGCGATAAACATTGTCGTCGTAATAGCAAATGGAATCCATTGTTTGATCGTTTGTGAGAATGATTGTTTAATAATATTAGACGGGATGCGGAAGAAAATAATAGTAAATAAGCAAGTCATACCGAGCCAAAATCCTGGTGAATATAGTAACTCTAGTTTATAAGAGTATGATTTCAAATCAAGAACCGCATATGATCTGAACAAATCATGTAATGCTGGAACGAGGCGAGAAAGTAAAATACAAACTGTTAGAAATATATAAGGGCTAATAATTTTTATAATGGATACTTCTCTCTCCGTTGCAGCGGCATGTTCTGTTATAAGATTTTGCCCACTTTTTCCTTTTAATTTAATGATAAGAAAGCCAAATGTAATCGTAACGATAGAACTTAATATCCCGGCTAGTTCAACACTTACGTACGCATTAGAAAGATATATTCCGAGAGAAAATAATAGAAAGAACCCTACTCCTTCTTTCCACTTTTCTATAACCGCTTGCCAGCCGCCAACAACGTGTAAAGAAAGAATAACGAAGTAAGCAAACATCGGAATACTTAATAGCGCTGTATTTGTACCAAGTGTTGTAAGAGGCATATTTATTAGCTGCGAACCGATAATCGTACCCGTTGCCATTGCGCCCCATGAACTAGCTAGTAAGCCGATGAATGAGAGCAGTACAGCTTGAAATGGTTTATAGCCTAGCGAAAGAAAAATAGGTGCTGCAACCATGAATCCAATACCAAATCCACTTACTGATTCAATAAGCGGACAAATGCCAAAACACATAAGCAGCATTTGTAATAAGCGATCATGTGTGATTTCTTCTAAAAAACGTGCTACTTGATCGATGTATCCCATTTTGTTCATGAGGTGAAATAAAAAAATACCGAAAAATAAAACGTACCCGACAATAAAACAAATTAACCATCCTTTAATCGTTGCGTGCACAGTTTCACTTATCCCTAATCGAAACGTTGGCGAGAGTAAAACGATTCCGACAGACACTGCATAAGAAATTAACGAGGATCTTAATGACGTTTGTTTAAATAAAAATAAACAAATGAAAATCATCATAATTGGGATAAGTGCCAACAATATGGCCATGTTATCATCTCATTTCGTTTAAAATACAATTTTTAACTATTATATAACAGATGACATAATTTTCAATTGTTTTTACAACAGATTCAAAAAAGGAGCCGTTTGGCCCCTTTTCATTCACCCCATTTTCTATTATTCTGAAAAACTGTCTGCTGCCCAATTATTTTTTCTAACACAACAAACACAATGTAAGTACATATTGCTTGCAATATAATATTCCAAAATTTCATTAATGTAAATGAATGAATCCGTAGAAATAATTCGTTTAATAATACAATCGAAACGATACTAAATAATTCTATACTAATCGAAAATAGACATATTTCTAAAATAGACTGTTCTTGAATGCGATTTAAGTTGGAAAAGATAAATACATATCCTAAAAATAGAGCCATCAACTCTATTTTCGCCATGCTAATGAGCCAAGCGTATAGTGGTATAGTTAAAAGAAGATACAGTAATTTGCGTCTTAGCATGCCTTCTCACCTCTGAATTAAATGTATTTTCTGTATATTTTAACATTTATTACGCAAAACAAAAAGAAGAGACTTACGCCTCTTCTTTTTGTTTTGTTGCATATATTAATTCACATATTTCTTCTCGTTTTTCATTTTCTAAAAGCTCAATGATCTTACTTCCAACAACAACTCCGTCACATATTGTAACCATTTCTTCTACATGTTCTTTTGTTGAAATACCGAATCCTGCGACTACTGGTAAGTTGACGTGTGATTTTACTTTTTCTAAGTAACTACGAATCTCCTCTTTAAAGTTTTGACGTACTCCCGTTACGCCCGCTACTGTAACAGCGTAGACGAATCCTTCTGATTCACTCGTAATTTTTTCGATTCGCTCAATTGGGCTCGTTACGGTAACGAGTGGAATTAGCGCAATGTTTGCCTCTCGAAGTAACGGCGCAATAATATTTTGTTCTTCATATGGTAAGTCTGGAATGATGATGCCGTCTACACCTGCTTCTATGCAGTTTTCGATGAATCGTTCTTTTCCAAATGCGAGTACTGGATTTAAATATGTCATGAGTACAAACGGAATTTGCACTTCTTCCCTTACCTCTATTAATGCTTGAAAAATTCCTTTTACTGTTATACCGCTATCTAGCGCTCGCTTCCCTGCTCTTTGAATCGTTGGGCCATCTGCAACTGGATCTGAAAACGGGATACCAATTTCAACGATGCTTGCTCCTGCTTCGTCTAGAAAACGAATTCTTTCTTTTAATTTCTCAAGTCCACCATCTCCGCCCATTACGTACGGAATAAATGCTTTCTTACCATTTTCAAACGCTGCTTTAATTTTTTCTACTCCCATTTTTCACACCTCTTCCATATAACGTTTTATACTCTCTACATCTTTATCACCGCGGCCTGATAAGCAAATGACAAGTCCTTCGTCTTTCTTCATTTGCGGCGCTAATTTTAATGCATATGCGACAGCATGTGAGCTTTCTAAAGCCGGAATAATTCCTTCTTTTTTCGTTAATAATTGAAATGCTTCTAACGCTTCATCATCAGTAATTGAATGATAAGAAACGCGGCCAATATCTTTTAGCAAGCTATGTTCTGGACCAACACCTGGATAATCGAGTCCTGCTGAAATAGAGTGCGCTTCTTGAATTTGCCCTTCTTCGTTTTGCAGAAGATACATCATTGATCCGTGTAAAACACCGACGCTTCCTTTCGTTAAAGTTGCTGCATGCTTTTCTGTATGAACGCCTTTCCCTGCTGCTTCTACGCCGTAAAGAGCGACCTCTTCATCGTGTACGAACGGATAAAACATGCCCATCGCATTACTACCACCGCCAATACAAGCAACGACTGCTTCTGGTAACTTTCCTTCTAACGCCTCATATTGTTTTTTCGTTTCATTTCCAATTACACTTTGGAAATCACGGACAATTTGCGGGAATGGATGTGGCCCGAGAACGGATCCCATAATGTAGTGTGTATCGTGCACGTGTGAAACCCAGTAGCGAAGCGCCTCGTTCACTGCATCTTTTAATGTGCCGCTACCTGCCGCTACACTTTCTACTTTCGCTCCGAGTAATTCCATTCGGAACACATTTAATTTTTGACGTCTCACATCTTCCTCTCCCATAAAGATGACGCATTCTAATCCGAGTAGGGCACATACAGTAGCAGTTGCCACTCCGTGTTGTCCTGCTCCTGTTTCAGCGACAACTTTTTTCTTGCCCATTCGTACTGCAAGTAGTGCCTGACCGATTGTATTGTTAATTTTATGAGCTCCTGTATGGTTCAAATCTTCACGTTTTAAATAAATCTTTGCACCACCGCAATACTTCGTCATATTTTCAGCGAAATAAAGCGGTGTTTCCCTTCCAACGTACGTTTTTAAATAATGATTTAATTCCTTTTGAAACGCTTCATCTTGCATCGCTTCTTTATATGCTTCTTCTAGTTCTAATACAGATTGCATTAACGTTTCTGGAACGTATCGTCCTCCGTATATACCGTAGTGACCTTTTTCATCTGGATATGCGTAGTTCATTTGGAACACTCCTTCGATTTTATAATAAATTGTTTTATTTTCTTTAGATCTTTCTTTCCTTCTGTCTCTACTCCGCTACTTACATCGACCATATATGGCCGAACAGTTCGAATTGCTTCTTCTATGTTAAGGATGTTTAATCCACCAGCTAATATCGTTTTCTTTCGCAACTCTTTTGGCATATGCCCAAGTAATTCCCATGAAAATGTCTTTCCATTTCCTCCATGAAACTTTTCTTTCGGGCTATCAAACAATATATAATCCGTTTCATATGCTTGAGCGCTTTTCATATCACTCTCTGAAGTTACTCCTAGCGATTTTATAGACGGAATATTCAATCTTCTAATTTGATGATTCTCTTCATCCCCATGTAGTTGCACATGCGTTAACCCGCACTCATCTGCAATCTTCTGAATCACTTCAACTGATTCATTTACGAAAACCCCGATTTTTAATACGTGTGCTGGAAGCTCCCCAATAATTTCTTTCGCTAGCCCCAGAGTAATTTTCCGCTTACTTTCTGCAAAAACAAATCCGATTGCATCTGCTCCGTATTCGCAAGCACATTTTGCTGTTTCAACATCAGTAATACCACAAATTTTCACTTTCATATATTCACCTTACAATCTTCAAAAAAGCTACTAATAGAAGATGATGTCATAAGTGCCTCTCCAACTAATACACCTTTTGCTCCAGCTCTTTTAACGCGGGTAATATCTTCTTTTGAATGAATGCCACTTTCACTAATCCAAAGTAATTTCTCCTCATTCAATCGTTTTCCTAACTTTTCAGTTTGGCTTAAATCTACTTCGAACGTTTTTAAATTACGATTATTAATGCCAATAACATGTGGATTTAGTTGGATCGCAGTTTCTAATTCCTGTTCATCATGAACTTCAACAATCGCTTCCAATCCTTTTTCTAACACGTAGCTATACAACTCTTTTAACTTTTCTTTCGTTAACGCTGCTACGATTAGTAAAATAATATCTGCTCCCGTTTCATACGCTCTATCGATTTGAATCTTATCGATTATGAAATCTTTACATAAAAGCGGAATGTTACTTTCTTCTCTTGCTGTTTGTAAATCGTGAAACGATCCTTTAAAAAATTGACCATCTGTTAAAACAGATACTGCTCCTGCCCCGCAGTCTTCATATGTTCCCACTTGTTTTCGTACGTCAACGTGTAAATTGATATCTCCTTTTGATGGTGATGCTCGCTTTACTTCTGCAATGACAGTAAACTGCTGTAACGCTTCTACAAGTGAATGTGTCTTTCTTTTTGTTTTGACTGGTGTATACGTTTCATATAACTCCGCAACTTCCTTTTTCTTCTGTTCTACAATTTTATCTAAAATCGTCCCCACTTTAGTTCACCCTTTCTAATTTTTCGTTGCTTGCTGCAATTAATAAGTTTAATTTGGTTAATGCTTTTCCAGAGTCAATGCTATGTGTTGCTAGTTTAATTCCTTCTTCAATCGTTTCTGTTTTTCCATTTGCAAAAAGGGCTAGACCTGCATTTAATAACACTGTATCGCGGTAAACACTCTTTTCTCCACTCAATACGCCGACTGTAATCTTTGCATTTTCTTGTGAATTCCCCCCTCTAATTTCTTCATTTTTCACTCTTGAAAAACCATAATTTTCTGGATCAATATTCATTTCTACTATTTCATTATCTTTTAAAAGGACTACTTGATTTTCCCCTTGTAATGACGCTTCATCTAAAAAACCACTTCCATTTACGACAAGCGCTTGTTTCCGGCCTAACTTTTGTAATACTTGTGCAACTGGTAATAACATATCTCGTTTATAAATACCGACAAATTGTGTTTCTAAATTCACTGGATTTGTTAAAGGACCAATTAAATTAAAGATTGTCGGCACGTTTAACTCTTTTCTTATTTTCATAATGCGCCTTAGTGCTGGATGCATTGCTGGTGCAAATAAGAAGGCAATGCCCACATGCTCTAGTAAATAATCAATCTCGTTTGGCGTACTACTAATATTTACACCTAGTTCTTCTAATAAGTCTGCACTTCCTGTTTTACTAGAAACGGCACGATTACCATGTTTTGCAACCTTTACACCTGCTCCTGCCAGTACGAATGCTGATGTTGTGCTAATATTAAACGTTTGAGCACCGTCACCACCCGTCCCGCAATTGTCCATTGCTCCTTGTATATGGTTCGAAAACGGCAATGCCTTTTCGCGAAGAGCTCGAACGAGACCGTATATTTCTTCTGCAGTTTCACCTTTCGCTTTCAGTAAGACTAAGAAAGCTGCAATTTCACTTTCTAATATGTTTTCACTTAATAAAAGTAGTCCTGCTTTATACATTTCCTCTTCTGTTAAATGTTGACCCTCCACTAATTTACGAAGATAGTTATTCATACTCTTTCCTCCTCTTTTACTTCTGTTAAAAAGGCACGTATTAACTTTCCGCCTTCTTCTGTTGCGATTGATTCCGGATGAAACTGTAATCCGAAGAGCGGATAATAATTGTGACAGACTGCCATTATTTCTCCGTCGTCCATCGCTGTCGCTAATATGTCAAAACAATCTGGCAAGCTCGTTTGCTCTGCAACAAGGGAATGATAGCGCATCGCCGTCAGCGGCTGTGTAACGTATGAAAAGATTGACGTTCCGTTATGTTTCACACGCGATGTTTTTCCGTGTTTAATACGTTCTGCTCTAACAATGTCTCCTCCAAATGCGGCTATGATCGCTTGGTGGCCAAGACAAATCCCTAATATGGGAACGTTCTTATAAAAATGACGAATCACTTCGATACAAATACCAGCATCCTCTGGTTTTCCTGGTCCTGGTGAAAGCACAATTCCTGTTGGATTCATCTCTTCTAGCTGTTCTATCGTTATTTGATCATTTCTTACGACTACAATATCTTCTTCGTATTCACCTAACAGTTGATACAAGTTATAAGTAAATGAATCATAATTATCAATTAGTACAATCATTTCATTACCTCCAATAGCGCTCTCGCTTTATTTAATGTTTCTTCATATTCAGCTACTGGATCTGAATCGTAAACGACTCCTGCTCCGGCCTGAACGTATGCTTTTTCATCCTTTACGACCATCGTTCGAATGGCAAGTGCCATATCAAGATTCCCTGAAAAACTAACGTATCCAACTGCTCCGGCGTATACGTTTCTTTTTTCATTCTCTAGCTCATTTATAATTTCCATCGCTCTAATTTTCGGAGCTCCAGAAACTGTCCCTGCTGGTAAGCAATACGCTAGCGCATCAAATCCGCTCGTTTGTTTTCGCAATGTTCCGTAAACTTCAGATACAATGTGCATAACGTGAGAATATTTTTCTACTTTCATATATTTATCTATCGTCACGGATCCAATTTCACTCACTCTGCCAATATCATTTCGCCCAAGATCTACAAGCATCATATGCTCCGCTCGTTCTTTCTCATCTTCCAACAGTTCTTTTTCGATTTCCTCATCTTCCCTCTTCGTTTTCCCCCTCGGCCTCGTACCAGCAATTGGATTCGTCATCACTTTATTCTCCCTTACTGATAGCAAACTTTCCGGTGAAGAACCGAGTACAACATAATCTTGAAAATCGATATAGAACATATATGGTGATGGATTTGCAATTCGAAGTTTTCGGTATAACGCGAATGGATCACCAATACATTCACTTTGCAAACGCTGTGACAGTACGACTTGGAATATGTCCCCAGCTCTTATATGTTCTTTCGCCATTTCTACCATCTCACAAAACTCTTTTTCCGTTATAGAAGAAGTGAATGATAATGTGGATTGTATTGCATTTACTTCAGCTTCTTCTCCTTGTAGCACTTCCTCTTTGTATACTCGTAGCCTTTCGTATACTTCCTCATAATCTGCTGAATCATCTTCCCTGCATACATATACAAACGACAACTTTTGGCGTAAATGATCGTAAACGATAAACTCACGATATAGTAAAAGGTGTACTTCCGGAATATTTAATGGGTCGTGTAAATCCGCTCCAATGTTTTCATACTGCCGAATGACATCATATCCAATATAACCAACTGCTCCTCCGCAAAATGGAAATGGGCTATCTACTTGTGATGATGCGATTACTTCTTCTAACACTTGTAGTACGTTACCTTTTAACTTTTCTGTTTGCCCATATATCATTCTTTCTACTTCCGTACCAACGCTTGTCACCTCTCCATAAGGATTACATCCTAAGTAAGAATAACGCCCTTTATCTTGATGAAGCTGTGAACTTTCTAATAAAAATTTCTTCTTCCCTTTCATACGTCTATATAAAGAAATTGGCGTAATGCTATCTCCTTCTTCTTCAGTGATTACTAAAAATGTCTTTCTCTCTCTTTTTTGTTTTATAAATTCTTCTTTCGTCATCATGTCCTTCACCTCACTCTGAAAAATAAAAAAGTCCCCTACATATCGAAAATATGTAGAGGACGATAAATATACCGCGGTACCACCTCGTGTTGGATGCAAAAGCATCCCGCTTTGTTCAGGTACAAAATTTATACCTTATCCTTGTAACGGCGGAACCCGGGTTGCCTACTGAAAATAATTGTTCAGCATACCTCTCGTAAGCCCATTCCGTATATGGCACCGTACCGGGCTCCCACCTATTCCCGGCTCTCTGTAACGTCTCCAATATACGTACTCTTCTTACTTAAACGATTTCATTTATTTAATTTTTTATACACAAAAAGGGAGTACTCATCCTATAGAAAGGACGGGTACTCCCGTGGTGCCACCTTAATTCGTTACAAATGTAACGCACTTTACCGTATCAAAAACAATACGTGTCTCTTGTATCGATGAGATCATGTCGCCAAAGCCTACTTCTTTCGTTTCGGTTTGGAAGCTCCGAAGCCCATTCCACATCAATTCCATACTGATTCGCACCAACCATCAGCTCTCTGACATGTTCATCATGTGTACTCTTCTTCATCAACGCTTGCATTTTTTTAAGTTGCACTCATTATAGACCTGACTTTTTTCACAAGTCAATACTTTTTTAAAAATTTTATTTTTCTTTCCTTTCAATATTATATTGACAAAACAACCTCTTTTTATGTAAATATAATAAATACTCTATTAAAAATAAGGTTTTTTGTATGAATATTATATATTAAAAAAGTAAAATCACATCAAAAAACGCTTACATTTCTGAAAATTCATATTTCTATATGGATTTTTCAGAATAATCATGATAGATTATAAAGTGAAACTTTAATAAGTGGGGGGTTTGTTCATCCCCCACTGATTATTAGTTGAACTAATCGGGCATTTACGGGCAGTTGATCTCCCACCTAACTTCCTTGCCCATCCAATTTTAAGGTGGGAGTTTTACTGCCCGTTCATGCGGGATAAATATGCATAACGCATCAAAAGACCTGACAAAAGAAAGGGGAACTACATGAGTACGCAGATGTTAATTTTAACTTCTATCTCTATTTACATGCTCGGGATGCTAATTATCGGCTATTTCGCTTATAAGCAAACATCCAACTTAACAGATTATATGCTTGGCGGGCGTACACTAGGCCCCGCAGTAACAGCATTAAGTGCTGGAGCAGCTGATATGAGTGGTTGGCTTTTAATGGGCTTACCCGGTGCAATGTTTAGCGTTGGATTAAGTAGTAGCTGGATTGCGATTGGCCTAACATTAGGCGCATATGCAAACTGGCTTTATGTCGCTCCTCGCTTACGTACCTACTCTGAAATTGCAAATAACTCTATTACTATCCCAGAATTTTTGGAACACCGTTTCCACGACAAATCCCATATGCTACGTTTAGTATCTGGACTTGTTATTATGATATTTTTCACGTTTTATGTAGCTTCAGGATTTGTCTCTGGTGCTGTATTATTCGAAAATTCATTTGGACTCAATTACCATGTTGGTCTTCTTATCGTTGGTGGAGTTGTCGTAGCTTACACATTATTTGGTGGATTTTTAGCTGTAAGTTGGACAGACTTCGTGCAAGGAATCATTATGGTAGTCGCTCTTATTCTTGTTCCAGTCGTAACAATTATGCACGTAAATGGACTTGGTCCAGCATTTGAAACAATTAAATCTATCGATCCGGCATTATTAGATATTTTTAAAGGTACTTCTGTATTAGGAATTATTTCATTATTCGCATGGGGCCTTGGTTATGTTGGACAACCACATATTATTGTACGCTTTATGGCGATTTCTTCTGTAAAAGAAATTAAAAGTGCACGACGTATTGGTATGAGCTGGATGATTTTCTCTGTTGCTGGAGCTATGTTTACTGGCCTTATCGGTATTGCATACTATTCAAAAGCAGGTTTAAAACTTTCTGATCCAGAAACGATTTTCGTTGAACTTGGCACTATTTTATTCCATCCACTTATTACTGGATTTTTATTAGCAGCTATTTTAGCAGCTATTATGAGTACAATTTCTTCTCAACTTCTCGTTACTTCGAGTGCAGTAACAGAAGACTTATATAGAACATTCTTTAAGCGTGATGCTTCTGATAAAGAACTTGTATTTGTCGGGCGTATGGCTGTTCTTGTTATTGCTTTAATTGGATGTGCATTAGCACTTAAACAAAATGATACGATTTTAGCTCTTGTTGGATATGCTTGGGCTGGGTTCGGTTCTTCATTCGGACCTGCTATTTTATTAAGCTTATATTGGAAACGTATGACGAAATGGGGCGCGCTTGCTGGTATGGTTTCTGGTGCCGCTACTGTTATTATATGGACTCAATTCAAATTCTTAAAAGATTTCTTATATGAAATGATTCCAGGTTTCGCTATTAGTTTACTAGCTATCGTAATTGTTAGTTTACTAACACAACCTTCAAAAGAAGTTGAAGAGCAATTTGAGAATTTCGAAAAACAACATAGTCATAATCTATAAAGGGAAAGCTCTGCTGTTATCGTATCAGCAGAGCTTTCTTTATATCAAAGTTCGACGATCTTCTGCTCGAATTTAACAATTTCTTTATGTTTCGTTAAATTAAACGTAACACTACTCCTTTATAGTATTACTATCAGCACTTATACAGAAAGGGGACTCCAATATGTTAGCAGCTTTCCAGCAACAACAAACACGAAAATTTTCACCTATCACCAATACTTCTGCGTCTTGTTTGAACATACAACCTAATCCACCTAAAATTACAATTGCTCCTTCTGTTATTTCAGTCATCGGTGTTCATATGGAAAAAAATAAGTTAAAAGTAAGAACTGGCCAAAGCACTGAGTTATCAGCTTCCGTTTTGCCAATGCAGGCAACAAATAAAGAACTTCTTTGGACGAATATGAATGCTGATGTTATCACACTGTATCCAAAGGGGGACACGGTAACGATTACTGGAAAAAGTGCAGGTAGAGCAGTCGTAATTGTCACAACTGCTGAAGGAAAGTTCCGTGACCTATGTATCATTCACGTACAACCTTATATGACAAATCCAAAGTAAAAGAGTGGCTACGAAGCCACTCTTTTACTTTATTTCAATGTGTGGATTTTTACTTTTAACAAGATTGATGAATTGCTCTTTATCTTTAGGAGAAATAATTTCTGTTTGATGTGCACCATAAACAATTTCAAGTCGATCAAATGACAATGCATGGGCTGCTATTGGATTTTTTGTATTTAAAACTTGTTTTATATCTCGTATAAATATGCGCTTTTTAACGAAACCTGATCTAATTGTAATTGTTTCTTCTCCGACGATGTATTTTGTCGAAAACCAACTCCAAATAAATAATATCGCTAATGAAATTGTAAAAAATAAAAGAAAATATTCTCTACCTGCAAATAGGGGAGCAAAACACGCTCCAATGACAACGAAAAAAATCGGATATAGCCATACATCTTTTTTTGATGGGAATTCCATTTCCTTCCCCCTTCCACACCCGTATTTATATAAAACAAAAAGAGAAGTATCACAACTTCTCTTTTCTCCTCTAACATTATAATTCCTGTGTATACGCCGGCTCGTTTATTACATTTTTTGCTGTTCGTTTTTGTTGCTGTAGTAAGAAAACAGATACACCAAATAATACGAGCATGCTACCGATAATTTGCATGGCATTTAGTCTTTCACCGAGTAAGAAGAACGCTAGTATAGATGCTCCAACGGGTTCTCCTAAAATACTCATTGAAATTGTTGTTGCATTTACGTAGTTTAATAACCAATTATTAATGACGTGTGACACTGTCGGGACAACCGCAAGTAAAAGAAAAACGGTCCAATCCCACTTCGTATAACCTGTAAAAGGCACTTGCAATACTATATTATAAATTCCCATAAAAATACCTGCGAATGCAAAAACTGTAAAGCTGTAAATCCAGTGTGATACTTTCTTTACTGTCGTTTGCCCGATAAATAAATAACCGACAACCGCTATTACACTTAAAAAGGATAATATATCTCCATAAATTGCTTGTTCACTTAGCCCTAAATCTCCCCAACCAATACACATTACGCCTAATATCGCAATTCCCATCGTTGCAATAGCTGAGTATGTTGTTCTTTCTTTAAATAAGAAAAAACCTCCAATTAAAGATACGATTGGTTGAAGCGCTAAAATAATCGTCGAACTCGCAACTGTCGTATGCTTTAAAGATTCAAACCATAATAGAAAATGAAGTGCTAAAAAGAAACCAGATCCAATTAAAAATCCCCAATCTTTTATTTGAATCTTACTAAAATCTTCCCGTTTTTTCCATACGATAGGCAGCATAATAAGTACGATAATCCATAAGCGGTACATACTTAAAATAGAAGATGGTGCTGAGGACATCTTTACAAAAACTGCTGCAAAAGAAATGGCAATTATAGAAATAGCTAATGGTAGTGCGATTGACTTTTCTTGTTTCAAATCCTGTCTCCCCTCTCACCTGTCAAAAATCCCACTTCATTATATCCGTTTTCTTTCGTGACTTAAATACTAATTTTTTAGATTCTTCGTACCATTATGGTAAAATAGAAATTAAGGCACCAATTAGTGAATATTTATTTCCTTTTTCACTACAAGCGTCGCTCTTACAATCGTTACAGTAAATTTTTATTTAGGGGGATCTACATGAGTCAAACAATAGGGAGAATTGAAGAAATTTCATTTTATAGCGCATCACTTCAAGAAGACGTTACACTTCTCGTTTATTTACCAGTAAATTACACACCACTGCACAAACATACAGTTGTAATTGCACAAGATGGTAGAGATTATTTTCAGCTCGGTAAAGCGCATCGTGTAATTGAGCGCCTTCGTGAAACTGAAGAAATTGACCGTACAATTATTGTCGGTATTCCATATAAAAATGTACATGATCGTAAAGAAAAATATTTCCCAAATGAAGTAAAAAATGCTGCATATATACGTTTCCTTGCTCATGAACTTGCACCATATATTGATGAAAATTATCCAACGTACCAAATGGGAAAAGGTCGTGTTTTAATTGGTGATTCTCTTGGCGGAACAGTTTCCTTTATGACTGCACTTATGTATCCGCATACATTCGGTAAAGTCGTTATGCAATCACCATTTGTGGATGAGACAGTAATGAACTTAGCAAAAGACTTCAAAGATCCACAAGCATTAGAACTGTATCACGTCATCGGCACAGAAGAAACGGCTGTAAAGCGTACTGATGGACAAGTATCTGATTTCGTAGAACCGAACCGTGAGTTAAATACACTTCTTACAGATAGAAATTTCATTACGCATTACGAAGAGTTTGAAGGTAATCATACTTGGAAATATTGGCAAACTGATTTACCAAAAGCCTTCTCTCATATTCTATCAATGAAATAATAGAGAGCAGTATTCAGAATAATTTGATATAATAGACGAAGAGATCTATTTATCTCAAAATCTAACTAGACTTACAAAGGGAGGAATTGGAACATGAAATTAGGCATTGTAATTTTTCCATCTAAAATGATTCAAGATAAAGCGAACGGATTGCGTAAGCGTTATGACCCACACTACGCATTAGTTCCGCCACATATTACATTGAAAACACCCTTTGAGACGCAAGATGAACAATTAGAATCGATTGTAAACGAGCTACATACAATCGCAGGTAAAACGAACCCTTTCACCCTTCATGTTGGGAAAGTCGGTTCATTCGCACCTGTTAATAACGTCCTTTATTTTAAAGTAGAAAAAACACCTGAACTTACTTTCTTAAATGAAGAAATGCATGGCGGGTTATTCACGCAAGAACGCGAATATGCTTTCGTACCTCACTTAACAATCGGACAAGGCTTATCAGATGCAGAGCATGCTGATGTATTGGGGCGATTACGTATGAAAGATTTCTATTATGAACAACCAATTGATCGTTTCCATCTTCTATATCAATTAGAAAATGGAACATGGACTGTACACGAAACATTCCATCTTGGAAAGGGGAACAACTAATTTGCACGCACAGATTGTACAAACGGACGAACAACTAAGAGATGCATTCTCTGTACGTAAACAAGTGTTTGTAAATGAACAACGTGTCTCTGCTGAAGAAGAGTACGATGAGTTTGAAGAAACTTCAACACACGTTGTTATATATGACAATGATGTTCCAGTTGGTGCTGGACGTTTTCGCACCCTTGATGGTATAGGAAAAGTGGAACGCATTTGCGTGCTAGGTTCCCATCGAAAAAAAGGCATCGGAAAAATTGTTATGGATGCGCTTGAAGCGTATGCAAAGGAAAATTCGCTACCAAAATTGAAACTTCATGCTCAAACACATGCTGAAGATTTCTATAAAAAACTTGGATATGTAACGAGTTCTGATGTATTTATGGAAGCAAATATCCCGCACGTCGTAATGATAAAAGAATTGTGATTTGAAAGCAGGAGGTGACCCCTCCTGTTTTTTTACATTGCTATTTTCTTTTTCTTCCGCTAAAGTTAAATGTTGATGCTATAGTTTTGAAGGTGAATATATGACACAAGAAAAATTTTCACAAAAATCGTTAACACACGCTGATATTCCGCGTGCGACATATCATACTCCGAAAACATCTACCCATTTAATTATGGAAGAAGATGTAGATGCGGCTTATTTCCGCGCTCTCGAACAACAAAATGTTTTTTTAAACGAAAAACAATTAGAAGCCGTGCGCACAACAGAAGGTCCTGTTCTTACACTAGCTGGTGCTGGAAGCGGGAAAACATCTGTTTTAACAACTCGCGTTGGTTATTTAGTAAATGTAAAACAAGTTCATCCAAGAAATATTTTATTACTTACATTTACACAAAAAGCAGCTGAAGAAATCCGAAGTCGTGTTGCAAAGTTACCAGGTATGAATCATGCAGCAAGTAGCTACGTTGTTGCTGGTACATTCCACTCTGTTTTCTTAAAATTGCTTCGTAGTCAAGGGTATAATCAGCAAATTTTAGCAAATGAAAAACATAAACAAATTATGATAAAGAAAATCTTAAAAGAATTGCGTTTAAAAGACGATTATGATTCGGAAACGATCCTCGCGATGATTTCACTTGAGAAAAACAAATTAAATCGTCCGAAAGATGTAAAGGCGAAAACGCCAGTCGAACAAGAATTTAAAGAAGTATATGAACGTTTTGAAGAGGTAAAACAACGATACAATTATATTGATTTCGATGACATCTTATTGGAAACATATTATATGTTAGAAAATAATGCTCCTTTACTAACTCAATTACAACAACGTTTTCACTACATTGAAGTAGATGAGTTTCAAGATACATCCTATGCACAATATGAAATTGTAAAATTGTTAGCCACGCCAAGAAATAATTTGTTCATCGCAGGTGATGATGATCAAGCAATTTATGGCTGGCGAGGGGCAAGTCACCAAATTATTTTATCTTTTCCAAAAGAATTTGATAACACAACAATCATTGCACTAAATACGAATTATCGATCCAATCCCTTTATCGTCGGGCTTGGAAATGAAGTTATAAAATTAAATCAAGAACGTTTTGATAAAGAGCTATACTCCGTTCGTGAGGAAGGTGTACAACCTTTTTATGCAAGACCTGCTACAACTCTTGATGAAGCAAATCAAATTTTGCAGCTCATTCAAGAAAAAGTAGATAGCGGTGACCGAAACTATAAAGATTTTTGTTTACTGTATCGCACACATTCTGTAAGCCGTTCGTTACTTGATCAGCTTACCATTCATAAAATTCCGTTTATTAAACACGGGGCGAGCCAATCATTTTATGAACATTCTTTAATTAAGCCTGTATTAGATCATTTAAGACTCGTGATTGAGCCGTTTCGACTAGAATCACTTTCAAACATATTGCCGACGATGTATATCGGACGTGATGATTGTATTTCATTTATTGAACGTGAACAATGGAAATATGGTGAAGGCCGTTTTCCTTCTCTTCTTCATTTCTTATTATTAAATCCGAGCTTAAAACCTTTTCAAGTGAAAAAGGTAAATGAGCGCATCGATTTTATTAAATTTATTAAAGAATTAGAACCGAAAAAAGCATTAAAAGAAATCATACATGGTAAAGGAAAATATTTAGAGTACTTACAAAGTAACGATCGTTCTTCCTTTACGATGCATAAAGACATACAAGAAGAAATGTTGGAAGAATTAATGGAGTCTGCAACTCGTTTCACCGATATTCCAGCTTATTTACAATTTATCGACGAGGCGATTCAAGGTCAAAAGGAAATGGAAGCATTAAAAACAATGCCGCAAAAAGATGCCGTTTCACTTATGTCAATTCATAACGCAAAAGGCCTTGAATTTCCATGTGTCTTTTTACTTGGAGCGAGTGATGGAATCCTGCCCCATACTTCTTCTTTAAAAGATGCAAATGATCGTATTACGGAAACTTCTGAAGCGTTAGAAGAAGAACGCCGATTACTGTATGTCGCCATTACACGTGCGAAAGAAGAGCTTTACATTTCTTCTCCGCAATTTTTCAGAGGAAAGAAATTAGATATATCTCGTTTTTTATATACTGTGCGAAAAGATTTACCTGAAAAGACATCCACTAAATAAGGATGTCTTTTTTTATATCACATTATGTACATCCCTCCTATATAAATTCCTTGTTTTTATCGTGAGAATTAACGTAATATCAGCCATATCCCACTCATATTGTAATAGTGTATGTCAGAACTCACGATAAGGAGTGAACATAATGAGCTGCAATTGTAACGAAGACCATCATGAACATGATTGTGATTTCAACTGTGTATCGAATGTCGTTCGCTTTATACATGAACTGCAAGACTGTGCAACAACAACATGTGGATCTGGTTGCGAAGTTCCATTTTTAGGTGCACATAACACTGCATCAGTAGCTAATACACGTCCTTTTATTTTATACACAAAAGCCGGAGCACCTTTTGAAGCATTTGCACCATCAGCAAGTCTTACTAGCTGCCGATCTCCAATTTTCCGCGTAGAAAGTATAGATGATGATGATTGTGCTGTATTACGTGTATTAACTGTAGTATTAGGTGATAACTCCCCTGTACCACCTACTGACGATCCCATCTGTACGTTTTTAGCTGTACCAAATGCAAGATTAGTATCAACCTCTACTTGCATTACTGTTGATTTAAGTTGCTTCTGTGCGATTCAATGCTTACGCGATGTTACAATTTAAAACTAAATAATGCGTTAAGTATGGATTGGGTGGCAGATAATTCTGCCACCCAATCCATGCTTAACGAGTATTATTATGTAAATTTCTTAAAATTGGGAACTTGTCTAGAACATAGAACCTGTCCTTTTCATTAACTGAAAGTAGAAACAGATAAAGGAGTGAAAAACATGTTCTCTTCTGATTGCGAATTTACTAAAATTGATTGCGAGGCAAAACCAGCTAGTACACTACCTGCCTTCGGTTTTGCTTTCAACGCGTCTGCACCTCAGTTCGCTTCACTATTTACACCACTACTATTACCTAGTGTAAGTCCAAACCCAAATATTACTGTTCCTGTAATAAATGATACAGTAAGTGTTGGAGATGGTATTCGAATTCTACGAGCTGGTATTTATCAAATCAGTTATACATTAACAATTAGTCTTGATAATGCACCTGTTGCACCAGAAGCTGGTCGTTTCTTCTTATCATTAGGTACGCCAGCTAACATTATTCCTGGATCAGGTACAGCGGTTCGTTCTAACGTTATTGGTACTGGTGAAGTAGACGTATCCAGCGGTGTTATTCTTATTAACTTAAATCCTGGTGACTTAATTCAAATTGTACCAGTTGAGTTAATTGGAACTGTAGACATCCGTGCAGCAGCATTAACAGTTGCACAAATTAGCTAGTAAAAAGCGGTATTTCTAATACAGAAATACCGCTTTTTATATGTATAATAAAAAACACTCACAGTAACATGAGTGTTTCATTCTTCATAGTGTTTTATTGTGTTCTTCTTTTTCCCACAATTGCATCCCTTTTTCTTCACAAATCCTTGTTGTTGTAATTGTTCTTGATATGCCTGTTGTTGTGCATGGTGCTGTTGCTGTATTTGATACCACTGCTGCAGGTCATATGAATTTTGCCTAGGATTATTGCTCACAGCAAACATCTCCTCTACTGTCAATTCTGTCTATTTACTATATGAACAACTCTTTATTTCCGTTCCCTCATTCTTTTAAACTCCGCTTTTTCTCTTATTATGAAAATATATTATTCTCCCATAAAATATCCTGTAATCGTTTCAATGATTGCTGCTGCTCCTGCAATAGCTAATAATGCAAGTAACGGCTCCGCAACGATAGGAATCCAATTATATAAAACTAATAAAAAAGCACTAACCCATACACCTGTACACCAATAACAGCTTAATAATTCGCCAATCCACTTTCTTAATCCTTTACCTTTCACTTTTGTAAACGTTGATACACTTCCATCTGGCTCCGTAATCTCTAATTCATCAATAAATGGTCTTCGCAAAAAGGCTGTAATTTTATCATAAACAATTAAACGAGTGAGCCTAAAGGCTGCTAACGCGAAAATAAAAAATAAAAGCCAGCTTGTAAACAGCATAATTCCACCTTCCCTTATCTTCTTTCGCCTATTTAAAAAAAAAGGTCTTGAGATTGTGACCAAATCTCCTCGACTCCAATATCTTATTAATGTAAATACAAACAAGAAGATAAGGAGTGACATTAATGAGTTGTAACGAAAATAAACACCATGGCTCTTCTCATTGTGTAGTTGACGTTGTAAAATTCATCAATGAATTACAAGATTGTTCTACAACAACGTGTGGATCTGGTTGTGAAATTCCATTTTTAGGTGCACACAATACTGCATCAGTAGCAAATACACGTCCTTTTATTTTATACACAAAAGCTGGAGCGCCATTTGAAGCATTTGCACCATCTGCAAGCCTTACTAGCTGCCGTTCTCCAATTTTCCGTGTGGAAAGTGTAGATGATGATAGCTGTGCTGTACTACGTGTATTAAGTGTAGTATTAGGTGATAGTTCTCCTGTACCACCTACTGATGACCCAATTTGTACGTTTTTAGCTGTACCAAATGCAAGACTAGTATCGACATCTACTTGCATTACTGTTGATTTAAGCTGTTTCTGTGCGATTCAATGCTTACGCGACGTTACTATCTAATAAGTGAAGTAAACTAAAAAACTATTGGGGTGGTAGAAGCTTTCTACCACCTTTACATATTTAAAAGCCGGCCATACTAATTGATTGGATATCATCTATAGACAACCTAATATCTCTCATGCTATTTTGCGGCATAATAGATACAATGCCATTACGATACGATATGATCGATCCAACATAAGAAACTGTAGCTGTTTTTATTCTGCACCTTACTTTCGGAATGTAATGAGGGCGGTTTAATAAAAAATGAATTTTTTCATCATTATTCATATCCTTAAATGATTTATTATACGGAACAGTTCTTACTGGTTCTTTCTGTTCTTTCTGTTCTTGTTGTTCTTGTTGTTCTTGTTGTTCTTGTTCTGCGTGTGCTTCTTTTTTCTCTTCTTCTATTTTTTCTTCCACTTGCTGCTCTTCTTGTTGTTCTTGTTCTGTTACCTCTTCCACAGCACTACTTACAATATTTTCATTTCTATTACTTTGCTCTTTTTGATCTTCATTTCCAAAGTTTGTCAGGATAATCCTTTTTATTTTCGGTGCAGTAAGTTCTAAACTTACTTGCGCAATATATAACAACGGTTTTCCAACTGTTGAACTTTTATTTTTATTCTTCACACTCGTCCCTCCCACTTCCATACGTAGCTGAATAAATTGTGTACTATTATAGTTATATTCATCACGTGGTAAGAACTTTCGTTAAAAATCGTTCTTTCTCAGAACAAATAAAAAGGACAATCTCAGCATTTAGAGATTGTCCTTTAAAAATTAATATTATATTTATCCTAGGATATGATACCCTGAATCAACATGAATGTTTTCTCCTGTTACACCGCGAGCTAAATCACTGAATAGGAATACTGCTGTATCGCCAACTTCTTCTGGAGTTGTTGTACGACGAAGTGGTGCGCGCTCCTCAATTTCTCTTAAGATTGAGTTGAAATCGCCTACACCTTTTGCAGATAACGTACGAATTGGTCCTGCAGAAATAGCGTTGACACGAATACCATGTTGACCTAAATCGTTTGCTAAATATTTCACGCTCGCTTCTAATGAAGCTTTCGCAACACCCATAACGTTATAATTTTTCACAACACGCTCGCCGCCAAGGTATGTTAACGTTAAAATATTTCCGCCTTCTGTCATAACTTTCTTCGCTTCTCTGGCTACAGCTGTTAAAGAGAATGCACTAATATTTTGTGCAAGTAAAAATCCATCGCGAGAAGTATCTACAAATTCGCCTTTTAAGTCATCGCGATTTGCAAAAGCAATACAATGTGCTACACCGTGAATAGTACCTACTTCTTGTTTAATTGTTTCAAAGCAAGCTGTAAGTTCCTCATCATTTGTTACATCACAAGGTAATACAAGTGATTCTTGTCCTTCTAATGTATCCGCTAATTCACGAACATTTCTTTCTAAACGTTCTCCTGCATATGTGAAGATTAATTTTGCACCTGCATTATGCAAAGAGCGAGCAATTCCCCACGCAATACTTCTTTGGTTCGCAACGCCCATAACAACAAATGTTTTCCCTTGTAATAGTTCCATGATATATCCTCCCAGAAATACTTATACTTGTTATTAGTACCTGATACTATAATTATAGTACCATAAAACCGCTTAAAGGCAAACAAAAAAGTCATTAACAGAAATTTGTTAATGACTTTTGGTTTCTATAAAAAAGCGCTCTAATCCTTCTTCCCAAGACGGCATTTGTAAAAAACCATTTAATCGTAGCATGTTATGTTGAAAGATAGAATATTTGGGCCTCGCAGCCGCAGCCCCGAATTCTTCCGTTGAAACAGGTAACACATTCACTTTCATATTTGTATACGAAAATATCTTTTTTGCAAATTCAAACCAAGAGCATGAGCCTCTGTTTGATACGTGGTATGTACCGTATAAAGAAGTATGAATGAGCTTATTAATAACTATATTTAAATCCGCCACATACGTAGGAGAGCCAACTTGATCCGCTACAACAGATATTTCATCTCTTTCTTTTCCTAATCGCATCATCGTTTTCACAAAATTATTTCCATATTTACCATATAGCCACGATGTGCGAACGATAAAATATTTATTATGTAACTCTTTGACGAACTGCTCCCCCGCATACTTAGAGGCTCCATATATATTTATCGGCGCTGGACTATGAAATTCATCGTATCCCTCTGGTCTGGCGCCTTGAAATACATAATCAGTACTAATATAAACTAGTTTCGCTCCTACTAATTGTGAAGCGACCGCTACATTTCGAGCTCCGATTGCATTTATTCTATATGCAAGATCCTGTTCTTTCTCCGCATGATCTACTTTCGTATAGGCAGCACAATGAATAATTATATGTGGTTTTATTTCTTGTACCACTTGTTGTATTCGGGATATATTTGTCACATCTAATAACTTTTTATCAAATGGATATATATCATATTCTTCAGAGTTTAACTCTTCAAATAGTTGCTTTCCTAATTGGCCGTTTGCTCCTGTTATGATAACCCTCTCTTTCATTTAACATGCCCCTTACTGGTCTTTTAGTAGTTTCCACCATTCCTTATTCTTTTCATACCATTTCACCGTCTCTTGTAATCCTTGTTCAAACGTATATTTCGGTTCCCAATCAAATTCATTCTTCATTTTCTCTGCATCAATCGCATAACGACGATCGTGCCCTAAACGATCTGTAACATATTCGATATCTTTTTTTGTTTTTCCTAAAAGAGTAATAATTTGTTCCACAACTTCTACATTTGTTTTTTCATTATTTCCACCTATATTATATACTTCTCCTACACGTCCCTTATGCAGAACAACGTCAATCGCACTACAATGATCCGTTACATGTAACCAATCTCTTACATTTAAACCATCACCATATAACGGTAGTTTTTTTCCTTCCAGTGCATTCGTAACCATTAACGGAATTAATTTCTCGGGATACTGGTACGGCCCATAATTGTTAGAACAACGCGTTACTATAACCGGTAAGTGATATGTTTTATAGTAAGATAGAGCTATCAGGTCCGCGCTCGCCTTACTTGAAGAATATGGACTATTTGGAGCTAACGGCGTTTTCTCTGTGAATTTCCCTATTTTCCCTAAAGAGCCATACACTTCATCCGTTGATACTTGCACAAGTTTTATATGCGAATATTTTTTAACTAGTTCTAATAAAGTGACCGTCCCAATTACATTTGTATCATAAAAAGGAATCGGATTTTCAATACTACGGTCCACATGTGATTCAGCTGCAAAATTTACAATCACTTGTACGTCTCGCTCTTTTATAATATGTTCTAATAGCTCTCCATTTTGAATTTCTCCTTTTACAAAAGAGTAATTCGGGTGATTCTGAAGAGATTTTACGTTATTTAAATTCCCGCTATATGTTAATGCATCGTAATTAATAATTTTATATGTTTTATAACTTTGTAGCATATAATGAACGAAATTACTTCCAATAAATCCAGCCCCACCTGTTACTAATATATTCATAAACAACGCTCCTACTTAAAAACTATCTTCATATTCCTCTAGTAATGGTAATATCTGATCCTTATCGGACAATATAGGATCGGTTACTGGCCAAGGAATTGCTAAATCTTTATCTTCCCAAAGTAATCCTGAGTCATGCTCTGCGCTATAATATTCATCTACTTTATACATAACGATAGTATGCGGAACAAGGGTGCAAAATCCATGCGCAAACCCTTTTGGCACTAGTAATTGTCGATGGTTATCTGCACTTAAAATATACCCTTTCCATTGTTTAAATGTTGGTGATTTTTTTCGTAAATCAACGATAACATCATAAATTGCCCCTTGCATAACTTGAATGAGTTTCGTTTGTGCTTTCGGTTTTTTTTGAAAGTGTAGTCCCCGAATCGTTCCTGCCTTAGCCGAATAAGATACGTTATCCTGTACAAATGAATACGTAATCCCTAATGTTTCTAGCACCTGCTTATTATAGCTTTCTGAAAAAAAGCCACGCTCGTCTCCAAACAACCTCGGTTCTAACAATTTTGCATCGATAAAATTTGTTTCTACGACTTTCATATTCTCACCTATTCTCCGTTAAACTGTTTCCCAAAATCAATATCCCGTGCTAACGTATTCGCCTTTTGAAGAGAAGCATGAGTTCCCGCATCAGTCCACCAGCCGCTCATTTCATTATAAGTAAGTACCCCTCGTTTTAAATACCAATTATTTATATCTGTAATTTCAAGTTCTCCCCGTGCAGAAGGTTTTAATTCTTTAATATAAGAAAAAACTTTCGAATCATACAAATAAATTCCCGTAACAGCATAAGAACTTTTCGGCTCTTTCGGCTTTTCTTCAATTTCAACTATTTTTCGGTTTTGAATATGTGCTACGCCAAATCTTTCGGGATCTTCTACAGATTGCAAGAGCACTTTCGCACCTTCTTTTTGATTTGCAAACTCTTCAACATACGGAAGAATATCATCTGAAAAAATATTATCCCCCAATATAACTACCATACGATCATTCCCGACGAAATCTTCACAAAGCCCTAACGCCTGTGCGATACCGCCCGCTTTATCTTGCACACGATACGTAAAGGACACGCCAAATTCATGACCACTCCCTAAGAAGCTAACAACATCCCCCATATGCTCTTTACCTGTAATAATCATAATGTCTGTAATATCGCATTGTTTTAGCTTATATACCGCATGATAAATCATCGGATACCGACCAACAGGAAGTAAATGTTTATTCGTTACTTTCGTTATTGGATATAATCTCGATCCAGTACCACCTGCTAAAATAATTCCTTTCACTCTGCATCTCTCCTTTATGATGGAGATAATATATCTTTGTAATGTTCTATAAACACTTGCCGGTACTTCTCATATGTATCCGCATCAAACTCATCCCCGTTGTAATGAATACACCATAAATTTGCTTGATTTGGGATACCGATTAAATAACCAGCCCTTTGAAACTCTAAAGACTGTGACACATCATAAAAGTGAAACCCTTGAAACAAATCTTCTCGCCACGGAATATCATACTGCGTTGCCATGAATAAACCATCAATTGCCTGAACTGACAAAAATGGTTGATTACCATAAAAAACCTGATCTAAATTTAATAATTGATAATTCTGTCTTCTGTATTCAATCACTTTCCCTACTAAATTTTTTCCTTCCCACCATATCCCGTTATTCGGTAAAAACTGAGCCCCAGCGACTCCTATTAAACCAAGCTTTTCATTTTCTTTAAAAAGAGATATAAGTGTAGAAAACATGTCTCGATTAATAAGATATGTATCTTGATGTATATACACTTTGTATTTCGCTGGATATGAAAGGGCTCGGTTGTATGCACTTGCCATACTTTGTGCATCTCGTATCGGAAAAATTTGTACGACATAGCCAGGGGGAACAAAAATGTTTCTGATTTGGCTCTCACATTGTTTGAAAAGCTCTTCATTATTTACACAAACAACAACTAATATTGTATGATCTTTCATTTTTGTCCCCCCTTTTATTCTTCCTTATTTACCTCTGACATATAGTGTTCCACAAATATTTCCCGATACTTCTCATAGTTCGTCATATTCACATCAAAATGATAATGGATACACCAAGCATCGCGCTGTACAGGTACACCGACTGTATATCCTGCTTTTTTAAATTCAAATGATTGAGATACATCATAAAAGTCAAATCCGTCAAATAAGTCTTCTCGCCACGGAACATCATATTGTGTCGCCATTAATAAACCGTCAATACATTCTACAGGAATAAATGTTTTTGATTCGTGATACGGTTGTTCTAAACTTGCCATATAAAACAAATCATTCATATAACCAATGACCTTTCCTACAATTCCACGCCCTTCGTTCCATACACCAGTTGGAGGAACATATTGCGCTCCAACCATCCCAATCATACCAAGGTGTTCATGTTCCTCAAATAATTGAAGTAATCCGTATAAAAAAGCTCTATTTATAATAAAAACATCTTGATGTAAATACACTTTATACTTCGCTGGATGCGAAATGGCTTGATTGTATCCACTCGTCATACTTTTCGCATTTCGAATCGGCATAAATTGGACAATATACCCTGGTGGTACTAACAATTGCAATATATGTCGCACGCAGTTTGCATACAATTTCCGATCATTTATACATGTAACAAATAATATTGTTTTGTCTGCAGCACTCATAATTGTGATTTTTCAGCTTCAATAATATACTGAAATACAACTGTCTCAGCCATGAAGCCACTTCCAAGACGATATTTTTTACAAATTCCATATAACTCCTCAATAAGTGGCTCATACATTTTATGATCAACATATACACGATCTACTTTACTAATAACATATCCTGCTTTTAAAAACATTCTTAGCATTTCATTAAATGTAAAGAAACGAATATGTGTTTTATCTAATAAACCATATTCTGTATACGTCCAATTTCCGGCAAGTAAGGGAGCTAATACTGAAATATGAGCAACGTTTGGTATACTTGCTAAAATCACACCATTTTGCTTTATATATGGCTTAACCTTTTCAATCACAGCCCATGGATCAAATAAATGCTCTAATACATCTCCAAATAGGATGCAATCAAATTGCCCCTCCTCATAAGGAAGATCTATTTTTTCTATATCCCCTAAAATAACATGATCTAGTCTTTCTTTCGCTTTTTCTGCAGCCTCTGGAAATGCCTCGATTCCTGATACACGTGTACCATTTTCTTTAATAGCTGCTCCCAATGTACCGCTCGAGCAACCAATATCAAGAACTTCTTTCCATTCCTTTTTTATATGCTTTAATAAATTCGGATTCGCTGCATTATAATAATGCTCGGATTTTTCTTCATATAAAGAACTTTTTTCGCGATTCATTTCACACACTCCTTATGCAAATTGAATTAGAAATATAAATCTCATATGAATTCTATAAAGTGCAGATTTTGTTCATCCCCCACTGATTATTAGCCCGCAAATAGCTTTATAAAATTTTTTATCTATATTGGTTTCGTTACTGATACTCTAATATATAACCAATCTATTAGAGTTAGAATAACGATAAATCATTTCTAAAAAACGAAACCTATTACGCTTTATATGGTTTATCAAAAACTCCCCGAAAATATTTACGGTTATATTCAATTGCAGCATTATTCGGAACATAAGAAGCTGCTAATTCATTGTAATAATACGCTTTATCCTGCTCCCCTAACCTGCTATAACAAATACACATTTGTAAATAGGGTAGCCATGTGTAGCTAGCTGGACTATGAAAAGGACTTTCCGTTGCCATTGGTACTTCCGTTGCAAGTTTAAACCAAAATATCGCTTCATTATATTTTTCTTGTTCCATATATATATATCCTATTCTTGTACAATTCTCTCCTCTAGGGACGTCATACCGAAACGACTTCACACAAGATTCGATTGCCTTCTCCCACATTCCGAGCTTCGCATAGCAATCTCCTAACTTACCACATGCATAAATTTTCTCTTCATACCATCCTTCGTCTTGATTAAGAAATGTTTCATAAAGAAGAACTGCATCATCATATTTTTGGTTATCCATAGATTCATTTGCGTAATAAAATAAATCCCTCGAACTCAATTCTTCCCCTGCAGCTACAGTATTTTGAAAAATTTTCAAATTACGATTTGTTACTTTTTTTTCTTTTTTATGTGTAATAGCAACTTTACTACTAAAAGTCTCACCAGCAATAGCTAAATACTCATGAACCTTTCCAAACCATTGAAATTGTTTTTCACGCTTTACAAGTCGATTTCTTTTTGTACAATATAAAGGTTTCCCGTTAGAATCCATCGCAAGATGATAAGGCATCGAAACAGCATCAAATTTAGGATCTAATTCTATTTTTAAGAGTTTCAATGCTTCTTGAGCATCTTCTAATAATACGTCATCTGCATCTAGCCACAATATATACTCTTGCGTCGCTTTTGAAAAAGAAAAATTTCTTGCTGCCGCAAAATCATCAATCCACTGGAAATCATATATGTTAGAAGTGTATTTCTCTACGATTTCTTTCGTTCGATCGACGGAACCTGTATCCACTACTATAATTTCATCCACAATTTTCTCAACTGTCTCTAAACAACGGGCTATTGTCTCCTCCTCATCTCGAACAATCATACATAAACTAATTGTAATTCCTTGCTTGTTCAACATAATCACCCTCTTCCAAATCAATCATATGTTATACATATACTAAACTTTCCATTTTTTTTAAATTGTTCAAGTAGTTTAAGATTTCTTTTCAATAATTCAAATGTCCGTGTCATTTTCTTTCGGTTTTGCATCTACTATATAATGAACGCTTTATGGAGGTGAATTTATGTCAAATAATAATTATTCAAATGGATTAAATCCCGATGAATCTTTATCAGCTAGTGCATTTGACCCTAATCTTGTAGGACCAACATTACCACCGATACCACCGTTTACCCTTCCAACTGGGCCTACCGGGCCTACTGGACCTACCGGACCTACCGGGCCTACTGTACCTACGGGGCCTACCGGACCTACTGGACCTACTGGACCTACTGGCGGAGGAACTGGAATAACTGGACCTACCGGGCCTACTGGTGACACTGGGGCTACCGGACCTACGGGGGCTACTGGACCGACTGGACCATCCGGATTAGGACTTCCAGCAGGATTATATGCATTTAACTCCGGTGGGATTTCTTTAGATCTAGGAATTAATGATCCAGTACCATTTAATACTGTTGGATCTCAGTTTGGTACAGCAATTTCTCAATTAGATGCTGACACTTTCGTAATTAGTGAAACTGGATTCTATAAAATTACTGTTATCGCTAATACTGCAACAGTAAGCTTATTAGGAGGTCTTACAATCCAAGTGAATGGAGTACCTGTACCAGGTACTGGATCAAGTTTAATCTCACTTGGAGCACCTATCGTTATTCAAGCAATTACGCA
The DNA here is from genome assembly GCF_002558005.1 of Bacillus sp. AFS012607. Lineage (NCBI taxonomy): Bacteria > Bacillati > Bacillota > Bacilli > Caryophanales > Bacillaceae > Bacillus > Bacillus sp. AFS012607. Next base: position 273,838 of record NZ_NTVM01000010.1, on the reverse strand, counting down.
AATTACGACAACTCCATCATTGGTTGAAGTAATTGTTACAGGACTTGGGCTATCATTAGCTCTTGGTACGAGTGCATCCATTATTATTGAAAAAGTTGCTTAATTTTTTACTTAGCAGTAAAACTGATATCAGTTTTACTGCTTTTTCAATTTCAAATTCAATCATGAAACATTCGTTAGCTACATAATCATATTGTTGTATGACATTTTGCAGGAGGCACAAATATGGAAAGTAAATCTGCTGTTCAGCTTTATCTCGAATTGCTAAAGAAAACAATTTTATTTGAAATATGGTTGGAATATGAGGCATACTTACCCGCATCTCTACATATTTCGAAAGAACTAGAATTCGAACCCGTTACAGTCCCCCTCCCTTTATTCATTAAGCAATATGCCGAAAACCATAACTTAAAAATTGTAAAACCAAATGTTTCAAAAAGTGAACGTCATGATGGAATGGATTGGCCAAGAGCAGCACATAGCATGATTGGTCGAGAACGTATGAACCAATTACAAGAGGCAATGGAAACCGTTGTTCGTGAAAATATAGAGGGAGATTTTATTGAAACAGGTGTATGGCGCGGAGGATCATGCATTTTTATGAATGGTTTTTTACAAGCAAACAACATTACGAATCGTACTGTGTGGGTCGCAGATTCATTTGAAGGTTTGCCAGCACCGAATCTAGAACAATATCCAAAAGATTACGGTGATTATTTACACACATTCGATTACTTACGCGTCTCTTTAGAACAAGTACAAGAGAATTTTAAAAAATATGATTTACTAAATGATCAAGTGAAATTTTTAAAAGGTTGGTTTAAAGATACTTTACCAACAGCACCAATTGAAAAAATAGCAATTGCACGGCTTGATGGTGATATGTACGAATCCACCATGGATGGTCTCATGAACTTATATGATAAAGTTTCTAAAGGTGGCTATATAATTATCGATGACTACGGGCTACCGCCATGCGCTGAGGCTGTGACAGACTTTAGAAAGCAACGAAATTTAAAAGCCCCTATTACTAAAATTGATGTATTTGGCGTTTATTGGAGAAAAGAATAAACAAGATTTAATCTATAGGAGATTCCATTTTCACTCATTCTTCTCTTACTTCTAATCCAATTAAGTATTTCTTTTGTGGAATCTCCTTACATATAACAATTGTTTTCCTTTGTTCTCTCACTACAAATTGAAAATTTTATTAATAGAGTGACTGCATATTCTCACACAAGAAAGGGGTATACTCATGAGCGAACTTAACAAAGAAATGACTTTACTCCCCCCTCCTGAACTCGTCCAATATGTAGGTGGCGACTTCAAAAAGGTGGGAAAAGAGTTCCTAAAGCATTTTATTCAAATTGGCGCTTTAAAATCAAATGAAAAAGTATTAGATGTAGGCTGCGGCGTCGGCCGAATGGCTGTACCATTAATGAATTACTTAAATGATGATGGAGCATATTATGGATTTGATTTGTTTAAAGATGGAATTACTTGGTGTCAAAATAACATTTCAACTATGCGTAATAATTTTCACTTTGAACATGTTGACATATACAATCAATTCTATAATCCAGAAGGAAAAGAAGATGCCTCTCAATATCGTTTTCCCTATGAAGACGGAACATTCGATTTTATCTTTTTAACTTCTGTATTTACACATCTTCTTCCAAAAGAATTAGAACATTACGTATCTGAAATTGTACGTGTATTAAAAAAAGACGGGAGATGTTTCATTACATTCTTTCTAATAAATCCTGAATCGTCCTATTATTTAAATGCAGGACAAAGTACATTAGGTTTTTATCATCGAATTGAAAATTGCTACGTTGTAAATAAAGATATTCCCAATTTTGCAGTTGCTTATCCTGAGACAGATATTTGCAATCTATTGAATAAGTATGGTCTAGAAATAATCAATAAGCCACATTATGGTTTATGGTGCGGCAGACCAGAATATACAAGTTACCAAGATATTGTTCTTACAAAAAAAAGCTTCTGAAAGGAAGTTATGTATGGCGAGTGAAAAAAATCTACCCCTCGTTTCTATCCTTATTCCCACTTATAATCGACCCCATTATTTCAAAATCGCTCTAGAAAGTGCATTGGCACAAACTTATTCAAATATTGAAATCATCATCGGAGATGATAGTACAAATGATGAAACAGCAACTCTAATCCATGAACAATACTTACCAAATTATAAAAATATAACATACATTCGAAATATCTCTACTCTAGGACAATTTCACAATGACCTTATGCTCATAGAAAAATCAAATGGTGAGTATATAAATTTTTTAATGGACGATGACGTGTTTTATAAGCATAAAATACAAAAAATGATGGCCTATTTTGAGCAAGATTCCAATAAAGATCTTGCTCTTGTTACTTCTTATCGAGTACGTATTGATGATCATGGAAATCTAATCGGCGATGCCCATCCAACACAAAAGTTATATAGCGAAGATACACCATTAAACGGAATATTTTTAGGCGACTGGATGCTAAAGGCCGGCCACAACATTATCGGCGAACCTACAACTACTTTGTTTCGAAAGAACTTGCTCACTGAACCTTTTGGCACCCTTAAAGAGCGACAATATTCTTGTAGTGTTGATATGGCCTCATGGATTTCTTTACTTTCTAAAGGAAATGCAATATACATTTCTGAGCCTTTAAGTCAATTTCGCTACCATGCTGGACAACAAATACACAATAAACTACTTCAAGGTTGCGAAGATTTCACACACCTCGTTATAACAGCAAAAGAATATGGATTTTTACAAAATACTATAGACTATAGAACAGCTCTACTTAGTGCTTACAAATGGTGTAAAAGTTCCTTAAAATACTACCTTCATCAACTAGATATTTTTCCTGACGCACATGTACGTCTTGCCCATTGTTTGGATATAATTATTAAAGAGTTAAACAATTAAACTACTCTGCAAAATCAAAAGTGTATGGACTATATGTGAATCATTCGTATAGTTCATACATTCTTTCTCATACTATAAAATCCATTACTATAAAGAGCAGTAGAAAGGAATACCTACATTGAAAGATTCAAATTCTCAATATCAAATAGACTACGTATTACTATTTATTTTATTTGCCATTGGGATTGTTAGTTGTTGTGCTATTGCAAGTGCGCAAGCCTCCTTACCGCCATTTTTACAAAACGTCAATTTTGTACTCAAGCAAATCCAATGGTACTTCATTGGATTTATAGCCATTGGTGTTATTATGATTATCGATTTCGATCGTTATCAAAAAATTGCTTGGTATTTGTATAGCTTTGCAATGGTACTACTTATTGGACTAGAACTTCAAGTACCGGGTGCCGTTACAATTAAAGGCGCTACCGCTTGGTACAGGCTCCCAGGCATCGGAAATTTTCAGCCTTCTGAAATTATGAAATTGTTTTTAATTATCGTCATTGGACGAATTATAGCAAATCATAATGAGAAATATTTTTCCCAAACAATGCGTGACGATTTTTTATTACTTGGAAAAATATTTGCGACAAGCTTGCCACCACTACTACTTATTGCAAAAGAACCAGATTTAGGAAACACAATGGTCATTTCAGCGATGCTTGCAGCAATGATACTAGTTTCTGGCATACGATGGCGTTTTATTTTCGGATTAGTTTCAGGTACTTTCGTGGCTGGATCTACATTAATATATATATTTTTTACTCACACAGATTTCTTTAAAGCACACATTTTAAAAGAATATCAATTAAATCGCTTCTACGGATGGTTGGCACCTTACAAATATGATGCGCAAGGCTATCAATTAAGACAAGCATTCTTAGCGACTGGATCCGGAGAAATGCAAGGAAAGGGGTGGGAAAATGGACAAGTGTATTTTCCAGAACCACATACAGATTTTATTTTCACTAATGTCGCTGAACAATTTGGATTTCTAGGTGCAAGTGTTATTATTTCACTTTTTTTCTTACTCATTTTTCGAATGATTCATATCGCTTTAGAAAGTAATGACCCTTTCGGTAGTTACATTTGCGCTGGTACAATCGGAATGTTTACTTTCCAAGTATTCCAAAATATCGGGATGACAATCGGATTACTTCCCATTACAGGGATAACATTACCTCTTATGAGCTACGGAGGAAGTTCACTGCTTACATACATGATTGCGATTGGATTCATTTTAAATATTCGCTCAAGAACGAAAAGCTTTATGTTTAAATGAACAACACAAAAACGCTATATTTTTATCTCTATCCTTTTTTAGATATACTAATGAAAAATACCATGGAGGTTTAAATATGAAATATGACATTATAGGAGATATTCATGGATGCTTCCAAGAGTTTCAAAATTTAACAGAGAAGCTAGGGTATAACTGGAGTAGCGGTCTACCGATCCACCCTGAACAACGTAAACTTGCATTCGTTGGTGATATTACAGACCGTGGTCCTCATTCATTACGTATGATCGAAATTGTATGGGAACTTGTCATACATAAAAAAGAAGCTTATTACGCTCCTGGAAATCACTGTAATAAACTATATCGATTTTTCCTTGGACGTAATGTAACAATCGCTCACGGACTTGAAACAACTGTCGCTGAATATGAGGCACTTCCTTCTCATAAGCAAAACATTATAAAAGAAAAGTTTATCACTCTTTATGAACAATCACCACTCTACCACATACTAGATGAAAAAAAAGTAATCGTATGTCACGCTGGGATTCGGCAAGATTACATAGGAAGACGAGATAAAAAAGTACAAACCTTTGTATTATATGGTGATATTACAGGAGAAAAGCATGCCGATGGCTCACCTGTCCGTCGCGATTGGGCGCAAGAATACAAGGGGCAAGCTTGGATTGTATATGGACATACACCAGTAAAAGAACCTCGATTCGTCAATCAGACAGTCAATATTGATACTGGTGCTGTATTTGGTGGCAAATTAACCGGATTACGTTATCCTGAAATGGAGACTATCTCTGTCCCTTCTTCTTTACCTTTTGTCGCTGAGAAGTTCCGTCCAATTTCATAACTACCTTACTTAGCGAGAGATTACCGTATTATTTAGGCAGATCTCATATAAAACTAGGTAAAGTAATTAAAAAAAGANNTCTTTTTTTAATTACTTTACATATAATGTCGCAGGAGGTGACAGAATGAAGAAAAAATCTTCTAAACAAAAAAGAAAATTTCCCCCTTTATATCTGCCCATGTACGGAATTAACAACTGGTGTAGCATTCGGGCTGCAGCCATAGAAGAACTAGAAGAACAAGAGTCATCAAAAAAAAGCAAAGTAAAACCAACATATGTCTCTTTAGAAAATGCTGTGATGAACCACATAATCGATCGCAGAAAAATAAAGATGCAACAAAAAAATAAACAGCTCTCAAATCAAGATGAACAGGTACTACGTTCTAACCAAACAGAAGAAACGGTGGAAGAAAATAATTCTGTAGCAATAAATAAAAAAGTGGAACCAGAAATTCCAGCTGCTATTATAAACAAAGTAAAAAAAATAAAAGAAGCATTAGCTTCATCGAATGATATACAAACTGAAAAACCACTCATAATTGAGACACCTACACCTGAAAATACAAAAGTTAAAAGGGGCGGCCGATATGCATATGCGGAGGGCCTTCACTCTCATGCGGAGGGCATGGCAGCACATGCGGAAGGCTTATTAACACACGCAAAAGGTTCTTTCTCTCATGCAGAAGGATCCAACTCAAAAGCAACTGGACATAGTTCGCATAGTGAGGGAAGTGAAACGACAGCAGGCGGTGCTTATTCTCATGCGGAGGGTAAACAGACGACTGCTTTAGGCGAAGCAGCACACGCAGAAGGAACCGCAACTATCGCTAACGGCTTCTCTTCTCATGCGGAAGGTCATCATACATCAACAGCTCATTTTGCAGGTAGCCATATTATGGGGCGCTTCGGCACTGCAGAAGAAGCTTATTCCTGGTTTATTGCAAATGGTGCAAACGACACCGACCATAATATCGGTGCTAAATGGCTTGCCCATAATGGAGAAATGTATATTGAGGGCGCGTCTTACAATGCAAGCGGAACGGATTTTGCACAAATGTTTGAAACAGAAGGTCATAAACCTATTGATGTCGGTTATTTCGTTACATTTAGTAGCGAAGAAAAAATTCGGATAGCTACTTCACACGATTCGTTCATTTTAGGAATATCTAGTGCAACCCCTGCACTTATAGGAAATAGCGGGGCTTTAAGTTGGCAAAAACGCTATAAAACAGACAACTTTGGAAAACGCCAATATGTATGGACGGAATCAGAAGAAATACAACCTCTTTTAAATACAGAATGGGATCCAGCTTGCAAATATGTAGCAAGAAAAGATCGCGCCGAGTGGCTTCCTGTCGGATTAATTGGGCAAATGTTAGTACGTGATGACGGCACTTGCGAAACGCATGGATATTGTCGTCCAAATGACAATGGCATTGCTACAAAAGCCGAAAGTGGATTTTTTGTTATAAAGCGTACGGGTGAGAACCAAATTTTAATATTATTCCGCTAAGAAAAAAGGGAACAAAATTCTTTATAACATAAGAATTTTGTTCCCTTTTTAAGCATTCCTAAGTAACTCTTGCATATCGCTTGGAATCTTTATAGTGAAAGACATTTCTTTCTCTAAAATAGGATGATAAAACGTCAAAGATTTACTATGAAGTGCTTGCCGTTTCATTTCATCCCTTCTTCCTCCATATAAGTTATCACCAAGTAATGGATGTCCTATATGAGCCATATGCACACGAATTTGATGCGTTCTTCCTGTCTCAAGCTCCAGCGCTACATGTGTCTTATGATATGTACTATCAATTACTTTAAAATGAGTAACTGCCCTTTGTCCATCCTCACAAACCGTTCGCTCAATAATGCTATCAGATTTCCGACCAATTGGTGCATCAATCATTCCTTCTCGTTCTACCATCTCACCGTGAACAATTGCTTCATACGTTCGTTTCACAGCTTTTTGTTGATGCTGCTTCGATAAAAGATGATGCACGAAACGATTTTTTGCAATAAGCATAAGCCCTGAAGTATCACGATCTAACCGTGTTACAATGTGTACTGTACTTGCAAGATGCTGCTTATCATAATGAGATAAAAGCGCATTGGCAACACTCCCTGTCGGATGTTCCCTAGATGGAATCGTTGACATGTTCGCCTCTTTATTAATGATAAGAACCGCATCATCTTCATATACAATGCATAAAGGGATATCTTCTGCAATCATCCCTTCACTTCTTTCCTCCACTGGAAAAAAGATGCGTAATTCTTCACTAGCTCGCAACTGATGACGAACACTCGCATGTTGACCATTTACTTCAATTGCCCCGCCGTGAAACTTTATATCCGTTAAAGCGGCTTTAGAAATACCTTTCGTTTTCAAAAATTCCCTAACTAAAGTACTCTCTTCAGCCAGTCCTATATCCCATTTCAATGTAAATCTGTTCAAATTTATAACCCTTTCTATTTATCTGCAACAAACGAGTCACGAACTCGTTTCCAGAACGGGAACGGGCGGAAACGAACAAATCGTACTTTCTCGTTTGCGACGCGATACTGGATTGATTTCACATCTTGATGAACCATCGTTAAATGATCCACTGTAATTTGTAAGTTCATTCCTGCAGCTGGCTTTAACACACATGTATGGTGCTTCGGCAATACGAGTGGCGATCCCACAGTACGAAACACACGATTGTTAATGGACGCCATTTCTGCAATTTGAATCGCTTCAATAGAAGGGTGAATAATTGCTCCGCCAAGCGCTTTATTATATGCAGTACTTCCTGAAGGAGTAGAAATACAAAGGCCGTCCCCGCGGAATGTTTCAAAATATTCTCCGCGTATTTCTACTTCTGTTACTAATGTACCTTCTGCACTTTTTACAGTCGCCTCATTCATCGCCAAATACTGTGACTCTTTACTTCCATTCACATAGCGAATAATCACTTCTAAAAGCGGATATTCCACCACTTGGAATGGTGTTTTCGCAATCGCAATTACTAATTTCTCTACTTCTGTCGGTAACCAATCTGCATAGAAACCTAAATGTCCTGTATGTACACCAACAAATGCTGTTTCATCCAATCGATTATAATAACGATGAAACGCATATAAAAGCGTTCCATCTCCCCCAACAGAAATTACAATATCGGGTTCCTTTTCATCCATTGTAAATCCAAAATCTAACAAGTACTCTTTCATCGTGCTTGCCAGTGTATCTGATGATTGATCTCCCTTTGACATAATTGTAAATTTCATCGCCCAACACCCTTTAGTTTATGATTCGGAATCTTTCGTTTCTTGCTTTCTTGAAAAAGCCTTCTGCGCTTCTTGAATCTCAAGACGAATAGAAGACATTTCTTCATCTAATAAAAACGCCGCTTCCGCTGCACGTTGCAAGCGTATTTTAATATCTTCAGGAAAACGTCCACTATATTTATAATTTAAAGAATGCTCAATTGTTGCCCAAAAGTTCATTGCTAACGTGCGTATTTGGATTTCTACCAATACTTTTTTTTCTCCCTGAATCGTTTGAACGGGGTAACTAATGACAACGTGATAAGAGCGATAGCCGCTATCTTTCTTTTGCGTGACATAATCACGTTCTTCCACGATTTCAAAGTCATTTCGTTTTCGAAGATATTCTACAACAGGCTTAATCTCATCAACAAATTGACACATCATTCGAAGGCCCGCGATGTCTTGCATATCTTCTCTCAGCCGATCTAGCGGTACATTTCTCTTCTCCGCTTTATCAATAATACTAGCAACCGACTTTACCCTTCCTGTTACAAACTCAATTGGAGAATGCTCTGTCAACATTGCAAATTGAGTACGCATTCCTTTTAGTTTCACTTTCAGCTCTGCCACCGCTTGATGGTAAGGTGCTAAAAATTCTTCCCAATTTCGATTCATTTCAACCACCACCAAAATCAATCCATTTGCTTATAGAAATACTTTTTCTACAGCAGTTACTAGTTCTTCTCCGTAATTTGCATTACCTTCAATATTTTCAACTAAATATTCTACTTCTTCTTTTAAATTTTCTAATTCCATTTCAACGTCATTCACACGAACGAACATTACTATATCGTTATTCATCGCTTCATGCATTGCTTCCCAGCATGTGTGCGGAATACTTACATAAATGAAAGATGATTCGTTTTCTAAAATATATAAAAATGATAAATTGTCTGAGTCTACAAGTACGTGATTACGCGCACTTAACTCCTTTACCTCTATTTCATTATTTTCCGCACAAAAAATAAGCGCATTCTCTCTCTTTTCTACGCTCTTAACTTGAATTTTATTTTGCATGCTCTAACTCCTCCATCTCAACTTCCTGTCTTACTTAACAGTATTATTGTATCATAACATGGACGCAAACAAATAAAACATTGAACCAAATTTATGAAAAAGCGATAATGTGTAAAGAATTATTTTTTAAAAGGAGCGCGCATACAATGACACAAGAAATTGAAATTGAATTTAAAAATATTGTTACAGAAGAAGAATTCGATACATTATGTAAATCATTCTCTATTGAAGCATTTACGAAACAGGTGAATCACTACTTTGAAACACCGGGCTTCTCGTTAAAAGAAGCCGGCTCTGCACTTCGTATTCGTCATAAAGGAGAAATTTATACATTAACATTGAAACAACCTGCAGAAGTCGGCTTGTTAGAAACGCATCAAGTCGTAACAGAAGACGAAGCAAGAATGATGATGGAAACAAACGTAATCATTCCAGGGGCTGTAATGGATCAACTACACAAATTACAAATTCCTGTTTCCACTTTAACTTATATGGGTAGTTTAACAACTGAAAGAGCCGAAGCATTATTTAAAGGCGGAACGCTTGTCTTTGATCATAGTTTCTATTACAATCACGATGATTATGAAATTGAATTTGAAGTGCAAGATGAAGAAACAGGAAAAGCTGCATTTATTCATTTATTAACGCAACATAACATACCTGTTCGTCATACAAATAACAAAGTAAAACGCTTTTTCCTTGCCAAACAAAACAAAGCACGCTAAAGTGAAAATTCCACTAGTGAATATGTTTCACTAGTGGATACATCTTACTAAAAAAGTTTACACCCGTAGAATAAGCAAAGAATGTTTGAGAAGGCTGTTTATTTGCCCTCTCGAACATTCCATTGCTACAATAGATATACATTTCATGGAAAAAGGAGTTTATAAAGGATGAGCAAGCAACCGATGACACCATTTGAAGCAATTGGCGGTGAACAATGCATTGCAATATTAGTAGATACATTTTATTCCTATGTCAGTAAACACCCTGACTTATCTCCCATCTTCCCGGAAGATTTAACAGAAACCGCTAGGAAGCAGAAGCAATTTCTAACACAATATTTAGGTGGTCCTAATTTGTACACTGAAGAACATGGTCATCCTATGTTAAGGGCACGCCATCTTCCGTTTGAGATTACTCCAAAACGAGCAGAGGCTTGGCTATCATGTATGGAGCAAGCAATGGATGATACTGGAGTGCATGGTCATATAAGAGAGTTTGTTTTTGAACGTTTAGCATTAACCGCTCAGCATATGGTTAATACTCCAAACGAAACAGGTGAAGTGTAATGGATAAGCAGGAAGCAAAGCATATAAATATGCCATCTCCTTCCGCATGCGAGCATAAGTCTGTAGAAGCATATTTATTTATTGATCCACTTTGTAAAGATTGCTGGGAAATTGAGCCTTTTATTATTAAACTATGGCTTGAATACGGGAAATACTTCTCTATTCGTCATATCGTAACAGGAAAAGTGGATGGAACGAACGCTTCCTCACACAAATGGAATAAACCTGCTAATATTCGATTTGTGTGGGAAAAGACAACAAGTTTACAAGGTTTTTCATGTGATGGAAAGGTACATATGCAAGAAGCATCGTCAACACCATATTTAGTTTCGATGGCAATTAAGGCGGCGGAGTTGCAAGGCCGAAAAGCAGGTTCGAAGTTTTTGCGAAAACTCCAAGAATACATTTTCCTTGAAAATGTATCAAACCCTGACTGCGAACTATTACTTGCATGTGCGAAAGATAGCAATATTGATGTAGAAGAATTTAAAAAAGATCTACATTCTGCTAGTGCAAAAAAAGCTTTCCAATGTGACTTGAAATTCACGAATGAGATGCATATTACAGAAATACCCTCCCTCGTCTTTTTTCATGCGAACTCAGATGAAGAAGGTATTAAAATCGCTGGAAATTATTCCTACGATGTATACGTACAATTATTGAAAGAACTTGTAAAATGTGAAATTGAGCCAGAACCATTACCACCTTTAGAAGCATTACTAGAAGCAACACAATTTATATCTTCAAAAGAAGTAGCATTTATTTATGACTGTCCGCAGCAAGAAATTGAGCGCGAACTTAAAAAATTACAACTGAAACGAAAAGTACAAATGATTGAAGTAAAATGCGAACGTTATTGGAAATGGATAGCAAAAGAAAAAGACCTGGTGTAAACACCAGGTCTTTTTCTTTACGGCTTATAAAAATATTAAAGGGGATGGGAGAAATTTTCACGTTCAAACAAAGGGGTATATGTTTGTATGTGAATTCGTTCACGCTTATTATATTACAAGATTCGACGCCAGATGACAACCCCTTTTGTCGAAATTCACACTTTTGTCACATTCTAAACGTTTTCATTTTTGAATAAGCTATAAAAAAGGTCATTTAGGGGGGTTATTTATGAAAAAATCTTATATTGCTCTTCTCTTTCTAGCTGTCATCGTTTCTTTTTTCTTGTACATCCTCTCTCTACTACAAGCTTTTCCTAAAATTATTGCCTTACCTCTTTTATTTGGAATCATCGTTATCACTCTCTCTTATTTCAATCATAAAAAAAGATTCAAAGGGTTTTAATTTCAAAAATCAGCTGTAAAACTATCCTTTCAGTTAGAAAAACAAAGAAATTCACCTTATTTTTTCGACAAATATCGACATTGAATTTATTCAACAAAAAAGACGAGGATACAATCTCTCGTCTTTTTTCATTACTTTTCTTCAAATAATAATGCTTCTAATTCATTTAATTTCTCTTCAAATACTTGTAGTGCCTCTTTTACTGGTTCAGGAGATGCCATATCTACTCCTGCTTTTTTCAGCACTTCAATTGGATAATCAGAGCTTCCTGCTTTTAAGAACTCGTTAATATAACGTTCTACTGCTGGTTGTCCTTCTTCTAAAATCTGTTTAGATAGAGCTGTCGCTGCACTAAATCCTGTTGCGTATTGATATACGTAATAGTTGTAGTAGAAGTGCGGAATACGAGACCATTCTAAACCAATCTCTTCGTCGATTACTAAAGCGTCACCGAAATATTTCTTATTTAAATCGTAGTAGATTTCCGTTAGCATGTCTGGCGTAACAGCATGTCCTTCTTGTACTTTCTTATGAATAATATGTTCAAACTCTGCAAACATCGTTTGACGGAATACAGTACCACGGAATCCTTCTAAATAATGATTTAATAAATATAGACGCTCTTTCTTATCTTCTGTCGTTTTTAATAAATAATCATTTAGAAGCGCTTCATTACAAGTTGATGCCACTTCTGCTACGAAGATGGAATAATCACCATATACGTGCGGTTGTGTTTTTCTTGTATAGTAACTATGCACCGAATGACCAAATTCATGAGCAAGTGTAAATAAATTATTTACATTATCATGCCAGTTCATTAAAATATACGGATTTGTTCCATATGCACCAGATGAATATGCCCCGCTTCGTTTTCCTTTATTCTCATACACATCTACCCAGCGATTTTCATATGCTTCTTTCAAAATATCAACATATTCATCACCAAGTACGTTTAAAGATTTTAATAAAAGGTCTTGCGCTTCTTCGTATTTCACATTCATTTTCACTTCTGGTACAAGTGGTGTATATAAATCATACATATGAAGCTCATCAAGTCCTAATGCACGCTTACGAATATCGATGTAACGGTGTAATAAATGTAAGTTGTCATTTACCGTTTCAACAAGTTGATCATATACTGCTTCTGGAATATTATTATTGCTTAGTGCAGCTTGGCGAGCAGAATCATATTTACGAACACGCGCATTGAAATTATTACGTTTTACTGCTCCGCTTAACGTACTTGCGAATGTATTTTTAAATTTCCCGTACGTTTCATATACAGCTTTAAATGCATCTTCGCGAACACGGCCATCATCACTTTCTAAAAACTGAATGTAACGACCATGTGTAATTTCTATTTCTTCTCCGTCTTCACCTTTAATAGATGGGAATTTTAAATCCGCATTATTCAACATACCAAATGTATTGCTTGATGAACTCATTACTTCAGGTGCTTCCGCTAATAAAGCCTCCTCAGCTTCTGATAATACGTGCGGGCGTTGACGTGTAATTTCTTCTAATGCATGTTCATATACACTTAAATCTCTATTTTCCTTCAAGAATGTTTGCAGTGTATCTTCTGAAACCGACAAAATTTCAGGTACAATATACGCTGTGCTACTAGATACTTGTGAATATAAATTTGTTGCGCGATCATTTAATGCTTGATATACAGAGTTTGTTGTATCTTGATCGTAACGCATATGAGCATATGTATATAGCTTACCTAATCGCATTGAAATTTCGTCTTCATATTGCAATGCCTCAAGTAAATTGTCCGCAGAGTCACCAAGTTTCCCTTTAAATTCAGTTAACTTCGGTAATAGCTCTTTAATAGCTTGGAATTCTTTTTCCCATTCTGCATCTGTTTGGAAAATATCTTCTAATCGCCACGTACTTGCTTCTTCAATCTCATTGCGATCTGGTAATGTTTTCGCTTTGTTTTGTTCAGACATTCTTTAAGCCCTCCTTTAATTATCTCTACTTAAGTACAATTCGTTTTTTTCTTATGTAATTCCTTCACAATCAGTCTTTATTATATCCCCTTTTCCTTCTCTCATGTTGTACTTTGCCTCAAATAAAGATAAGGCATACGCTAAACAAGTTTCATCATATTTCATAACTTCCTCCTCTGTTTTTAACATAACGATTCCCCTTATTTTCCGGTACTTATAAGTCTCCACTTTACGTAATACACCTGTATAACATAAGAATGTCATATATTCAGTAACTGCTACTTTCCATATATGCTTTGAAAAGTACGGGAGCATACGCCTTTTCGTATACTTTTTTACATAACTACACACATATTGAAGAGAAATACACTCTCCTACTGCAAGCTCCCCTATACACTTCATATATAGAAAAGCTTGCCATATAAATGGGTTTGTTTGAAAAGCAAATCCAGAAGGGAGTGGAACACCAATTTCAGAAGGAAAGCTCGCTGGGGTACATTTAAATTGATATAAGAGGCGTAATAGTGACTTATAATTATAATTCCAAATAGGCAAAGCATTTTTTCGAAAATAGTCCTTTCGTTGCTTCCATTCTCGGTCTAATATTTCTTTTTGGAAAGGAACAGGGGAAAAGAGTAATTCAAAAGTAGTAGTTTCAGTTGGTAAATATATAGTATGTGAGAAAGAGACGCTTGTAGAAAAAGAAGTGAGAAACGCGCATTTCATAAATGCTTTTTGTTTGGAACAGAAGAAAATAAGAAATGGTTGAGGATAAGATTGTAAGGAGAAAGCCATAAGTGAGGAAAATTTCATCCAATATGCAGATTGCTTTTTCAATTGATTTCCACCAATGATCCAAATGACCTGTATACCCGCTCGCCAATACGAATAGGTTCGTTTGTACAGCTGCTCTATAGAAAGATTTGCGCATTGGTATTCAATCGCAATTTTTCTCCCTGCTCTCTCTATAAAAATATCTGGTCGTTGCTGAATCTGGGGCAGATAATGCTCTATATCTACATGAAAGTTTTGACGTTCGAACCATCTATATAACAATTCTTTACCGTGCCTATGATACATAGATTCCGCTTCATAAAAGGCAAGACATGAATCCACTTTTTTATGAGCAAAATGCCAACTTTTTTGTTTCCCTAATTTCATTTGTACTTCCTTTCCACAAGCTACACAAAAGAATCGTTCCTGTTGACGCATACGGCGCAAAAGCTCTTCATTACAATTGTAGAGTAAATGAATTTTTTCTCCGTTTTCTCTTTTAGCTATAAATATCGTAATCACATCCTTTCAGCTCTTTACATTCTACAATTTATTACAAATTCCTTTAAAAAAAGAGATGTCCCAATTTCGGACATCTCTTTTTATAATAAAGGGGATAATAACCGGTACGTTGATTCAACAATTCGTCTATGAAGACGCCTTTTATGAAAATGATCGACATGAATTTCACTTGATTCTTCTAAATCATCTTTAAAGTCTTGAACAAGTCTTTTAATGCTATCTGTATCATATAAAAAGGCATTTACTTCAAAATTCAAATGAAAACTTCTCATATCCATATTAGCTGTCCCAATTGAAGCTAAATCAGAATCGACAATGACAACTTTACTATGGAGAAAACCTTTTTCATACTCATATATCTTTACCCCTGCATCTAAAAGCTCTGGGAAGTACGATCTCGATGCGTAAAAGACAGTACGCTTATCAGGCTTACTCGGCATTAACAAACGAACATCAATACCAGCAAGCGCAGCTACCTTTAATGCGGATAAAATATCATCATCCGGAATGAAATACGGCGTTGCAATCCAAATAGATTTCCGAGCAGAAGCGATCATTGCGAAATATAAATGCTTAATCGTTTCCCACTTATTATCAGGGCCGCCTGCAACGAGCTGCACGCCTCCCCAATGATCACCCTCAACTGCTTTTGCTTGTAAATATTCAGGAGCTAGCACAGCCTCTCCAGTCATATAAAACCAATCTTGAAGGAAAATAAGCTGTAAACTTTGAACCGCTTCACCACGTAAATACAAATGCGTGTCTCGCCAAAAGCCAAAATATTTACTTTTCCCTAAATACTCATCACCGATATTTAATCCGCCTACAAACCCTTCGTTCCCATCAATCACAACAATTTTCCTATGATTTCGATAATTAATCTTATCGTTTAAAATCGGAAAGCGCACAGGAAAAAACGGAATCATTTCAACACCTGCATCGTTTAATTCTTCAATATACGATTTTGATAACTTAAAACTTCCAACCGCATCATATAAAAAACGAACAACAACGCCTTCTTTTGATTTTTGTATTAAAATATCTTTAATTTCTGTTCCTAATTTATCATCACGCACAATGTAATATTCCATATGAATGTGATGTTTTGCTCGTTTTAATCCATCTAAAATGGCCTGAAACGTTTCATCTCCATTTGTTAATGTCCTCGTTTCAGTTTGAAATGAAATATTTAAAGCGCCTAAGCGATCCGCTAAACGAAATAACAGCTCTTGATGCTTATGATTGCGTAAAATTCTTTCTTCGTAATCTTCATGCCCTTTATATTGTAAAAACGCCTGTTCATCAAGTAACGCCTTCTTTTGAAACATTCTTTTTCTCCGAAAATTTTGTCCAAATAATAAATAAGCAAAGAAGCCAAATACCGGAAAAATCCCTAACACAATTAACCATGTAAGTGTTTTAGATGGATGGCGATTTTCTAAGAAAATAACGCAACCAATTAAAAACGCAGATACTGTAAATAAAATACTAATAATACCTAAAATCGAAACATCTTTTATCCCAATCACATCTGAATAAAATGCTACATCAATAAACATACGTAACGAAACAAATAATGCGAACAATAGCAGGATAAAGAAAATCAGCTTTAACGTATTTTTCATCTCTTACCTCCTAACTAAGAAAGCTTTCCTATTCTTCATATAAAAAGCCGATTTCATACTACAGAAATCGGCCTACGTTTTAGCAGGAAAATTATTGCGAATCGTTTCAAGCGCATGCTCTTTCACAATTTGTTTTCCATACTCACTTACACGATGAATTGTTAAAGTTGATTCTTCCCCATATTCTAAAATAATACTTAAAATACGATCGATTTCTTCTTCATCATGTAGCACTTCATCGAATTCCACATATACATAATAGCGGTTCTCAAATGAATACAGCTCATCTTTTATATCTTCAAAGATAAGACGATGACTTAATGAAATGACATCTTCAAAATCATTAAATTTAATTAAAAAGCCAAACGTACCATCTTCATTAAAGTTTGTTCCTGTTTGTTCTTCTACCTCTTCGACTAACTCTTGTTGGAATAATGATTCGATGCCTTCATCTAGAGGAATATCTATAATTTTGTCTACCCCTATCGGTAGTTCCAGCTTTTGTCCGTCCTTTGAAAGCTCTGCTTTCGTGACAAGTACTTCAATCCCTTTATCGACTGCTTGCACTTGAATCCATAACGGCCCATCAATAAAGAAATCGTCATGATCACGAGCTTCGTCCATCATCTCCCAAAAGAGCTCTTCACTTCGTTCGCGATCATACCAAATTTCTTCACGATTAAATCCTCTATCCTCTATATCAATGTACGTAATAAAAAATTTCATCGTATGATCATTAATTCTTTCAATATCCAAAATACAACTCTCCCTTCCTGCTTAGAATTGTTATGAAGGGATTCCCCACTCATATGACAAATCAATAGATTCTTGTACTCTCATTTTATGATAAGATTCTCCAGAATGGAAATAAAATCGATTTATTTTACAAAAATAGTTATATGCCTATCTTTACTCGATCAACTACATAAATATATTATTATAGCGATTTCTTACTTACAAAAAATTTGGACATACATTTCCACATTCCCCCGTACACTTTAATAAAGTGAAACTTCTATTGGAAGAGATTATTTAACAACAACTTTCTTCATCACATACATACAGTTCGCTTATTAAAACATCATAAATGGAGGCAGACGAATGGACTTAGAGTTTTTAACATCCGTACTAATGATTGTCGGTATCGATGTTGTATTAGGTGGTGACAATGCAATTGTCATCGCACTAGCTAGCCGAAATTTACCTGAATCGAAACGAAATAAAGCTATTTTGATTGGTACTCTTTTAGCAATCGTACTAAGAATTGCCCTTACTATATTAGCTGTCTATTTACTCGACATTCCATTTCTACAACTGATTGGCGGGGTTTTACTTACATTAATTGCAGTCAATTTATTAACTGATAATAACAACGATCTTTCTGCTATTCAAGGAAAAACAACTTTATTCCAAGCTGTGCGGACAATTGTTTTCGCGGATCTCGTTATGGGGTTTGATAATGTTATTGCCATTGCAGGTGCAGCTCACGGGAGATTTTTACTCGTCATAATTGGCTTACTCATTTCTATCCCTATTATTATTTGGGGCAGCAAACTTATTTTAATACTTATGGAACGATTTCCATTCCTCATTTATTGCGGTGCAGCGATTCTTGCCTATACTGCAGGAAAAATGGTTACACATGAAGACAGACTTGCCACCTTTTTTCATAACAACCCAAGTTTCACTGCAAGCATTCCTTATTTGTTCATTTTCACTATTTTATGCATCGGCTTTATCGTACAACAAGTTCGATTACGCAATGTGAAACATTAAAAAAAACCTTCTACTATATAATAGGTAGAAGGTTTTCATATTATTATAATTAATTTACAAGACGTTGTGCTTCACGTAATTGGAACGTTCTTACTGTACGTGGTAAGAAACGGCGAATTTCGTCTTCGTTGTAACCAACTTGAAGGCGTTTCTCGTCAATCATAATTGGACGACGTAAAATCCCTGGATAGTCACGAATCATCTTATATAAATCTTGAAGTGGTAAAGATTCTAAGTTTACATTCAATTCTTGGAAAACTTTCGAACGAGTAGAAATAATCTCATCCGTTCCGCTTTCTGTCATACGTAAAATCTCTTTAATTTCCTCAATTGTTAATGGATCTGAGAAAATATTACGTTCTGTATAGGGAATATGATTTTCCTCTAGCCATAATTTCGCCTTTCTACAAGACGTACAGCTTGGAGAACTATATAATGTTACCATACAAAGCTCACTCTCCTTAAAGAGTACAAATTCTGTACTAAATACAGTTTTAATTTCTAACTTCAGCAATTTTTCGCGATAACTTGTCTTATTGAAAAGTACAAAAATCGCATTTCATGTAAGCAACAACTTATAATAAACAACAATTACTTTTAATAAGTAACTTCTATAATCATTATACAATAGATTTTGCAAGAAATATACAGTAAATTTCCTGCTAGTTGAGAAAACTCTTCCGTGTATTCCACTGCTATGTAACATGATTACGCTCAATTTATCTGTACTTGAACAATAACTTTCAACCCTTTCAATACTCATTTCCCCTAGATTTTTCATATAATATATAGTTATTTATCTATAATCTTCCCTATGAAAAAGAGAACGTTTTCTTACTTTTTCCTGATAAATCAATTAAGAAATGTAAGACTATACAAATGAGAATGAAAAGGAACATTTGTTCTTATTTTAACAAATATTCTCCCTCCTGTCCACACGATTTCTAAAGTAAATTATTTTTTTCTGACATTTCTTTCTTTTTTATTTTTTATCTCATACAATAAACATACAGACAGGCAAAGGGGGAGTTTGCAAATGATTGCTTTTTTTGTTGATTTTATTACGGTTGCTGCCCTCATCATCGGAATAACAGCATTGATTGGTGTCATTACAAATAGCATTGGCGAAAAGCTCTTTGGCGGAAAAGAAAAAATGAAGTTTGTTAACAAAAGTTTGGATGTACAATCCGGCTGGAATCAAGTTGGCGGAAAAGGCATTTATAAGAAACGCACGTATTAAAAAAAGCAGGTGGTTAGCCTGCTTTTTTTATTTCCCTACGGATGCCCATTTGAAGCTCACATCAGGGCCATATTTATGGTTGTACATATCTTTAATTGTTTCTCTTTGTAAGTATGCTCTACCACGTTGGTATACTGGAACAATCGCAGCGTCATCAAGTAACATTTTTTCTGCCTCAAGTAAGTTTTTCCAGCGAGCATTTACATCGCTTCCATCTTTTTTCGCTTTCATAATGATTTCATCGTATTTCGGATTAGAGTACTTCATCTTATTTTGTGACCCATCTGTTACAAACATATCAAGATATGTGATCGGATCTGGGAAGTCTGCCCCCCATCCAGAGAATGACATGACATAATCACCCGCATCTTCTAATTTCAACTTTTGTGCGAATGGTTGTTGTTTAATTTTCACTGTTAAGCCTGGTAAATTCTTTTCCAGTTCACCTTTTAAATATTCACCAGTTTTCTTAGATAATTCAACATCTTCATTTAATAACTCTAATTCAATTTCATTTTTTCCAAGCTCTTTTGTACCAGCTTCCCAATATTTTTTTGCTTCTTTCACATTTGGTTTTACAATATCACCATTTTCAGCACGGAAATCCTTTTTATCCGGACCTTTAATGAAGTTATCAGGAATTAATCCTGTTGCTGGCTTAGAACCGTTATTTAATAATGTATCAACGAACGGCTTACGATCAAAAGCAAGGGAAATTGCTTTACGAATATTTTTATTTGCTAAAGCTGGATCTTTTTGATTTAAGCGTAGGAAAAATACAGATGTCTCTTCTACTGTTTTGAAATCTGGTTTTCCTTTATATTTATCGATGAACTCTGCTAATAACGTCGCTCGATCGATTGCATTTGTTTCATATAAGTTAATTGGCGTAGATGTATCTTTTACAATATTAAAGTTTACTTCTTCAAGCTTCACTTCTTTATTGTCCCAATATGATGAGCTCTTTGTCATTTTAAAACTGCGTTCATGTTGCCAATCACTTAATGTAAATGGTCCGTTGTAAAGCGTTGTGTTCGCTTCCAAACCAAACTTCGCACCTTGCTCTTTCACAAATTTCTCATTTACAGGATAAAAGATTGGATATACCATTAAATCTACAAGATATGGAATAGAATTGTCTAATTCTACTTCTAATGTGTAATCATCAATTGCTTTTACACCTAATTGATCAGGACTCATCTCTTTTTTATTAATTTTCTCTGCATTTTTTATATCATACATAATGTATGCTGATTTCGCAGCTGTGTCTGGGTTGATTGCTCTTTGCCATGCGTATACAAAATCTTTCGCCGTTAAAGGCTCACCGTTTGACCATTTCGCGTCTTCACGTAATTTAAATGTATATTTTTTACCGTCTTCTGACTTTTTAAATTCTTTTGCTACACCTGGAACTAACTTATCATCTTTTCCAAGGCGGTATAGACCTTCCATCGTGTTGTTCATTACTTTTGAAGAAACTGCGTCAGCTGATAATGCTGGGTCCATCGTTGGAATTTCTTGTGTTTCAATTAAATTAAGAACTTGCTTCGCACCGCTTTTCCCGCTATCCCCTTTTGCGTTTGCTTGCGGTTCATCTTTTTGGTAGCTACATGCCCCTAATATCATGCTCATTGCTACTGTTGATACTACAAAAACTGGTATCTTTTTTTTCATACTTCCACCCTCCAAAAAATGTTAGCCCTTTCATTTTCAAACAGAAAGAAATATATATATGTTCTAATAATTCATATTATACACACAAATATATTTTTTGTATATTTATATTTCTATTTCATTAAAATTTTGTGTTAAAAAATATATCTTTGTAAACGTTTTATATTGTCTATTTTCCTTACTAAAGTGCCAAAAATAATTATTTTTATATTCTTCTAAATTATCAGAGAAAAATAAATTTTATATTTTATAATATTTTATGTATAATTATCCCACCCTTTTCAACATAAAATAGCAGGCCCTTCATATTAAAAATATATAGGCTAAAATGAGTGCAAAGGATAAGAAAGTATGTTACGATACATTTTGCTAAAAATAGATATCGGTAAAGAGGGGACGGACATGACAGCAATTCAGGCAAAAAATGGGCCGACAGAGAAATTAAGTTTATTCTTATTAACATGGCCTATTTTTCTAGAAGTTTTTCTTTTTATGTTGATGGGGATCGCTGATACTTTCATGTTAAGTGCATTATCAGACGATGCTGTATCTGGGGTTGGTGCAGCGAATCAATATCTCCATATTGCGATTTTGGTATTAGAAGTCATCGGGAACGGCGCTGCTATCGTTGTATCTCAATACCTCGGTTCCAGACGCTTTATGGAAGCATCTAAAATATCAGCATTAGCCGTCACATTAAATTTAATAGTTGGGCTCGTTATAAGCGCTGGTTTTCTTTTATTTTCGGAACATATGATGCTCGCAATGAACTTACAAGGCGATGTACTAACGTATGCGCAAAACTACTTATCTATCGTCGGAGGGGCAATCTTCCTGCAAGCTATCATTAACTCATTAGCCGCAATTATCCGTGTACACGGTTTTACAAAGCAAGCGATGTTTATTTCACTCGGAATGAATATTATTCATATCGCTGGAAACTACGTACTCATTTTCGGGAAATTTGGTTTCCCTGAGCTCGGTGTACAAGGGGCTGCAATTTCTTCCGCTATCAGTCGATTGATCGCACTTATTGTTTTCTTCTGGTTACTATATCGCGTTATGGAATATCGTGTGAAATTACAATATTACTTCACTTTATCCAAAGAATACATTGGAAAAATTTTAAAAATCGGCATTCCATCTGCATTTGAACAAGTGATGTATCAAGCTTGTCAAATCGTCTTCCTTTATTACGCAACGTACTTAGGAACGGAATCATTAGCTGCTAGACAATACGCTACTAACATTTCCATGTTCACTTATTTATTTGCAATTGCGATTGGTATGGGAACAGCCATTATTATTGGCCGCCTTGTTGGTGGTGGCGAAAAGGATGAAGCATACGAACGTTTGTGGAAAAGTGTAAAATGGGCGATTGGTGTAACTTTATGTATGGTCGCTCTCGTTATTACATTCCGTACACAATTAATGGGACTGTTTACAGATAATCCGCACATTATCAGGTTAGGCGCAAGTGTTCTTTTACTAAGTGTACTACTTGAAACGGGACGTACGATGAACATCGTCATCATTAATTCGCTTCGTGCAGCTGGTGATGCAAAATATCCTGTTTTAATCGGTGCATTTTCTATGGTGTTAATGAGTTTACCACTAGGTTACTTTTTCGCCTTTCATTTAGATATGGGGCTCGTGGGTATTTGGCTAGCGATCGCCATCGACGAATGGACACGTGCCATTATTATGTTCTTCCGCTGGAAAAGTAGAGCTTGGGAACGTTACGCACTAGTTAAACCTGAAGAACAAGAAGAGAGTATTTCTGTTCAAGTTTAGTAATTTTATATAGTAGAAAAAAGAGCCCTCCTTCCGCAATGGAAGAATGGCTCTTTTTTATTGATAGATTTCTTTATATTTCTTATACTCTGCTTCAGAACATAGTACGAAATGTCCTGGACGAATTTCACGCATTGTTGGCACTTCGCTACCGTAATCATGCTGCGATGGATCGTATACGATACGTTTACGATTACGCTCATAATCTGGATCTGGTAGCGGAATTGCTGATAATAGTGATTTCGTATATGGATGAACTGGATTCGCATATAACTCTTCACTTGTTGTCAGTTCTACAATTTGACCACGGTACATTACGCCGATGCGGTCACTAATGTATTTTACCATCGATAAATCATGGGCAATGAATAAGTATGTTAACCCTTTTTCTTTTTGTAACTTTTTCAGTAAGTTTACAACTTGCGCCTGAATCGATACGTCAAGTGCTGAGATCGGCTCATCGGCAATGATAAATTCTGGTTCTACAGCAAGCGCTCGAGCGATACCGATACGCTGACGTTGTCCACCTGAGAATTCGTGTGGGAAACGGTTTGCGTGCTCTTTATTTAAACCAACTGTGTTTAGTAGTTCATGAACACGGTCCATGCGCTCTTTTTTACTTTTCGCTAATCCGTGAATATCAATACCTTCTGCGATAATATCCCCTACTGTCATACGAGGATTTAGTGATGCGTATGGATCTTGGAAAATCATTTGCATTTTACGGTTGAATTTCTTCAATTCTGTGCGTGATTTCTTACCATGTACGTTTTCACCATCGAATAATACTTCACCAGCAGTTGCATCATATAAACGAATAATCGTTCTTCCAGTTGTTGATTTACCACAACCTGATTCTCCTACAAGACCAAATGTTTCTCCGCGGTAAATATCAAATGAAATATCATTAACCGCTTTGACAACACCACCACTCACGTCGAAGTGCTGCTTTACATTTTTTACTTCAATTAATTTCTCACGTTGTTTAGTCATGTTGTTCACCTGCTTTCATTTGAAGAATACGTTTTTCAACAACTGCCGGCGGTTTTACTTCTGGAGCTTGCTCGTGAAGTAACCAAGTTGCCGCATAGTGTGTATCACTTACTTTAAATAAAGGCGGTTCCATTTCAAAATCAATTTTCAGCGCCTGTGGGTTACGTGGTGCAAAAGCATCACCCTTTGGCGGCTTCAATAAATCCGGAGGCGTTCCAGGAATTGCGTATAACTCTTCCTCTGAACCATCTAAACTTGGCATAGATGCGATTAAGCCCCAAGTATATGGATGTTTCGGATTATAGAAAATTTCATCTACAGTTCCAATTTCAACAACTTTACCAGCATACATAACTGCCACTCGGTCAGCAACGTTTGCTACTACACCTAAGTCATGCGTAATGAAAATAATTGCCGCTTCTGTTTTTTGCTGAATGTCTTTCATAAGTTCTAAAATTTGTGCCTGAATCGTAACGTCTAGCGCTGTTGTCGGCTCATCGGCAATTAATAATTTCGGGTTACAAGCTAACGCCATCGCAATAACTACACGCTGTCTCATACCACCTGAGAATTGGTGAGGATATTGTTTTAAACGTGCTTCTGGATTTGGAATACCTACAAGGTCGATTAATTCTAACGCAACTTTACGTGCGTCTCCTCTACTCATCCCTTGGTGTTTAATAAGACCTTCCATAATTTGATTCCCAATTGTCATCGTTGGATTTAATGATGTCATTGGATCTTGGAAAATCATCGCGATATCTTTACCACGAACTTGCTGCATTTCTTTTTCCGTTAATTTCGTTAAATCACGACCGTCAAATACAATCTCTCCATTTTTAATACGGCCTGGAGGATTTGGGATTAACCCCATTAGCGCTTTAGAAGTAACTGATTTCCCAGAACCAGACTCTCCTACAATCGCTAATGTTTCCCCTTTTTTCAAATCAAAAGTAACTCCGCGCACTGCTTGTACTTCACCTGCATGTGTATCAAAGGAGACTTGTAAATCTTTTACCTCTAACAATGTTTTCATTTTTACTTCTCCCTCCTCATTTACTTACGCATTTTTGGATCTAACGCATCGCGTAATCCATCTGCCATTAAGTTGAATGCTAGAATTAACATACTGATGACAACCGCAGGGATGAACATCATGTGTGGATACGTTTGAATAGATTTATAACCATCATTTACAAGAGAACCAAGTGACGCGAATGGTGGCTGAATTCCTAAACCAATGAAACTTAAGAACGCTTCACCAAACACCGCTGATGGAATTGTGAACATTGTCATTACGATAATAGGTCCCATTACGTTTGGAATTAAATGTTTCACAATTAATTGTGTATTTGTTGCACCTAATGTACGAGATGCTAATACATATTCTTGGTTTTTTAACTTTAGGATTTGTCCACGAACAATCCGCGACATCCCTATCCAACCCGTAATCGCCATCGCGAGTGTAATTGACCAAATACCAGATCCCATAATGATTACCATTAAAATAACGATGATTAAGTATGGAATACCGTTAATAATCTCCATAATACGTTGCATAATATTATCTACTCTACCGCCGTAGAATGCTGAAATACCTCCGTATGCAACCCCAATTACTAAGTCAATTGCTGCTGCTAAAAGAGCGATATATAATGATACGCGTGTACCTTCCCATGTTCTTGTCCATAAGTCACGGCCAAGATCATCTGTACCAAACCAGAAGTACTCTTTAATATCACGTTTTTCATATTGGTCAACACCATATTGATCTGTACCGTCAAATGGTAACCAATGAACATTTTCAATAACTGGAATTTTTGGTGGTAATTTCGCACGACCTAAATCTTGCTCTTTATACGAGTGTTTACTTACCATCGGTCCAAAAATCGCTAATAGCGCAATGATTACTAATAATACAAGGCCAAGCATCGCACCTTTATGTTGGAACAAACGTCTTCTTACATCTTGCCAAAACGTTAAGCTTGGACGGGCAATGACTTCATTATCAACATTATTTTGATTGGCTTGTTGAAATAAATCTGGAGATAATTTTTGTACATCTTTCATCATTTTTTCCCTCCCGCTAAACGAATACGAGGATCAATAATTCCGTATAAAATATCGACAATGAAAATAACTAAAATGAAGATTGCACTATAGAAAATCGTAGTTCCCATAATAACTGTATAGTCATTTAAAGTAATCGATTTAACGAATTGTTCCCCAAGTCCTGGTACAGCATAAATTTGCTCGATAACAAGTGTTCCTGTAATTAATGCCGCAACCATTGGTCCTAAAATTGTTACAACTGGAATTAACGCGTTACGAAGTGCGTGTTTTACAATGATAACGCCTTGACTAATTCCTTTTGCTTTCGCTGTTAAAATATAGTCTGACTGCATAACTTCAATTAATTCTGCACGAGAGAAACGTGCGATTGTTGCGATAACTCCCATCGATAATGCAATTGTAGGCATTACAGTAAACTCTGGTCCTTTCCAGAATGCTACCGGGAACCAACCAAGTTTTACCCCTACGAAATATTGTAGTAATGCGGCGAATACGAATGATGGTACCGACATTCCGAGTACCGAAATAACTGTTGCACTATAATCCACCCACGTATTATTACGAAGTGCGGCAACAATACCTAAAATTAAACCGATAAATGTCCCTAATATAATCGCTTGTAAACCTAATTGGGCTGATGGTCCAATACGATCCACAATCATGTCTGTTACTGGGCGGTTATCATATTGGAATGATACCCCTAAATCACCTTTTGCTAAGTTACCTAAGTAACGTGCGTAT
The DNA here is from genome assembly GCF_002558005.1 of Bacillus sp. AFS012607. Taxonomy (NCBI): domain Bacteria; kingdom Bacillati; phylum Bacillota; class Bacilli; order Caryophanales; family Bacillaceae; genus Bacillus; species Bacillus sp. AFS012607. Next base: position 246,710 of record NZ_NTVM01000010.1, on the reverse strand, counting down.
TGAACTGGTACCGGATCATTTAATCCGTATTTTTCAAGAATGATTTCTTTTTGTGCCGGTGATAGCTTCTCCTGGTTTTTAAGCGGAGAACCCGGAAGTAATTTCATCAAAAAGAAAGTCAGTGTAGTAATTAAAAATAATGTCAAAGCCATGTACACGAAACGTTTTAATACATAACGTCCCATAGTCAAGCACCTCCCCGTTTTTCTCAAAAGCAATAAGATAGTTTAAAATATTCTTACTTTTATTTTTTTAAAATAAGAGCATATGCCCATCATAGGCATATACCCTTGTAAACGATGGAAAAAAAAGATTATTTTTGTTCAACAGATGCCCATTTGTAAGTTAATTTACCACCATAGTTAATTGGGATAATATCTTTTACGGCACCTTTTACTACATACGCTGAACCTTTTTGGAAGATTGGAGTGATAACTGCATCTTCTTTAATTAACATCTTCTCTACTTCTAGAAGGTTGTTCCAGCGAGCTTGTAAATCTTTTGTATCTGTTTTAGCTTTTAGGATTAACTCATCATACTTCTGATTAGAATACCCTGTTTTATTTTGAGAACCATTCGTAACAAACATATCTAAATATGAGATTGGATCTGGGAAATCTGGTCCCCAAATACCAAACGCAATATCATATTGCTGAGAATCTTCTAATTTATTTTTTTGTGCGAATGGTTGCTGTTTAATTTTAATTGATAAACCTGGTAAGTTCTTTTCTATCTCACCTTTTAAGAATTCACCAACTTTTTTAGCATCTTCATTATCAAAGTTTAAGAATTCTAGTTCGATTTTATCAGTTCCAAGCTCTTTCTTCGCTGTTTCCCAAAGCTTTTTCGCTTCTTTTGGATTTGTTTCAACTAGCTTTCCATTTTCAGCTCGGAAATCTTTTTTATTCGGACCTTCAGCGAAATCTTTTCCAACAAATCCGTAAGCTCCAATTGCACCGTTATTTAAAATAACTTTCGCAATGTTATCACGGTCAAAGGACATTGAAATTGCTTTTCTTAAGTTTTTATTACTTAAGTACTGATTACTTTGATTAAATCTTAAGTAAGCAACCCCTGCTTCTTTTCTTGTTTGGAACTCTGGGCTTTGTCTAAACTTATCAACAAATTCAGACGTTAAAGCCGCACGATCAATCGCGTTTGTCTCATATAAATTTACATCAGTTGCTGTATTTTTTACAATATTAAAGTTGATTTCTTCGATTTTAACCGTTTTATTATCCCAATATGAAGGATTCTTCTTGAATTGGAAACTTTGTTCATGTTTCCAATCACTCATAACGAATGGACCGTTATATAATGTTGTATTTGCCTCTAAACCAAACTTATCACCTTGTGCTTTTACAAAGTTTTCATTTAGCGGGTAAAATACTGGATAAACTGTTAAATCGATAAAGTAAGGAACGGGATTGTCTAATTCCACTTCTAATGTATAATCATCAATCGCTTTTACACCTAATTGGTCAGCAGGTAATTCTTTTTTATGAATTTTCTCTGCATTTTTAATATCGAACATAATGTACGAATACGTTGCTTTTGTATCTGGATTTACGGCTCTTTTCCATGAATACACAAAGTCTTTAGCTGTTACAGGTTCCCCATTTGACCATTTCGCATCTTTTCTTAATTTAAATATGTATTTCTTCCCATCATCTAGCTTTTCGACATCTTCTGCAACGCCAGGCATTCTCTTTTGATCTTTGCCAATACGATATAAACCTTCCATCGTATTATTTAATGCTGTAGAAGATGAAGAGTCAGATGCTAATGATGCATCCATTGACGGAATTTCAGATAACTCTGTTAAATTAAGAATCTGTTTTCCGTTACTACTACTCGTAGCGTTCTCTTTCCCTTTTGCTTTTGCATCATCTTTTTGGTAGCTACACGCGCCAAGCAACATACTTGCAGTTAAAGTTGATGCAAGTAATAACGGTATCTTTTTCTTCATGTTGTGTTGCCTCCCCTAATTGCACTTCCTGTACCCTCACTTGTTAAAAAGTAGAATTGAAAGAATAATCTCCAAGTTTCTACAATTTTCATTATACATATAATACGACGATTGTGAATATAGTTTTTTGTTTTTTTGTTAAAATTTTTAATAAAATGTTTATATTTTTAATTTTTCGTAAAGGGATACGTTAACATTGCTACCATCATCTTAAAATCAGACCTTTAATTGTGTATAATTTTCAAAAAATTATTTCTAGTACTTATTATAGCTTTTATAGTATAATAATTCTAGTAATATTTTGACGGAGGGGAATATTTTGAATAAAGTTTTTTTTCATACTTGTATACTAATTTTTATAGCGATGATTGCTTCTAGTATTGGTGCATTCCTCATTTCATCTCAATTTTTGTTGAACTTTGTCAACATCTCGTTTTATATCGCGCTATTTTTTATTCTGATAGGTGGTTTTTTATTCATATTTCAAAATGGATTTTTCAATGTAACTCTTTACGCTTTCCAGAGAGTATTTGGCACGAACAAAAAGATTGACTCTTTAATTGAAGAAGTCGAGGAACCTACAGATAAGAAAGAACGTATTTATAAAACATATTCATTCAAATGGACATATCCAATTTGTATTACAGGTATCGTTCTTGGGTTGTTCTCGACCCTCATTAGCTTTACTATTTTGATGTAGTTTGCAAACACTATCCCATATGATATAATAATCAGCAAAACATTTTGTTATAAAACTTTAGTTCTTTCATATTAAAAGAGCTCAAGTAACAATAAATAAATTTATATGTATGCGATGATAAAGAAGAGTACATATTGATGCAATTTCAGAGAGCTTGTGGTCGGTGTGAACAAGTAATTGTACAGTATGGAATGGGCTTTTGAGCACCAAACCGAACCGAAAGTAGTAGGCCTTGGCGTTATATCCAGACGTTACTATGGATTAGAGAGATTTCACAGTAGTGAAATAATTAGGGTGGTACCGCGGTCCATTCGTCCCTATAGTTTTTTGGGATGAATGGGCTTTTTTGTTTGCCTTCTCTTCCCTATCACGCATTCAAATTTAGGAGGAAATAATTATGTCAGTTATCTTTTCTGGTATTCAGCCAAGCGGAACGATTACACTTGGAAACTATTTAGGGGCTATGAAGCAATTTACAGAGCTTCAAAACGAACACGATTGCTATTTCTGTATTGTAAACCAACATGCCATTACAGTACCTCAAGATCCTATACAACTTCGCAAAAACATTCGTAGTCTTGCTGCACTTTATGTAGCATGCGGCATCGATCCTGAAAAAGCTACTTTATTTGTACAATCAGAAGTACCTGCACACGCTCAACTAGGATGGATCATGCAATCTGTTGCTTACGTTGGAGAATTAGAGCGTATGACACAATATAAAGATAAAGCTTCAGGTAGAGATTCAGTTCCAGCTGGATTACTTACGTATCCACCATTAATGGCTGCTGATATTTTACTTTATAACACAGAAATCGTACCTGTTGGTGATGACCAAAAACAACATATGGAATTAACACGTGATCTAGCAGAGCGTTTCAACAAACGCTTCCGTGAAGTGTTCATAGTTCCTGAAATTCGTATTCCAAAAGTAGGAGCTCGCGTTATGTCATTAACCGAACCTACGAAAAAAATGAGTAAATCTGATCCGAATCCAAAATCAATGATCAGTATGCTTGATGAACCAAAAACAATTGAAAAGAAAATTAAAAGTGCTGTAACAGATTCAGAAGGTATCGTGAAATTCGATAAAGAAAATAAACCTGGAATCTCTAACCTATTAACAATTTACTCTTCATTCTCAGGAAAAACAGTTGAAGAGATAGAAGCAATGTACGAAGGAAAAGGATACGGCGACTTCAAAGGCGACTTAGCACAAGTAGTCGTAGAAGCAATTCGCCCAATCCAAGACAAATATAACGAACTAATCAGCTCCCCAGAACTAGACGAAATTCTAGACAAAGGTGCCGAAAAAGCAAACCGCGTTGCATTCAAACAACTACGCAAAGTAGAAAACGCAATGGGACTAAGCAGAAAACGTAGGTAACATAAAAAGCGGAGGCGACTGCTTAGCCCTGACGGCTAAAGTTCTTTCCCACAGAAGGTGCTTTTTACCTTCTCGTGGGGAAGGTTCTTAGACGCGAAGGGCTAGGAGCCGGAGCTAAATTACATATAAAGTGGAAGCGGCTCGTTTAGAATGTGAGGGGGATGGAGCTCCTGACGTAAAGGCGCTTTTTGCCTCGCAGGAAGGCGCGAAGCCACCGAACATTCTTGCCGCTGGAGCTGGATTTCACCAAATTAAAAAACCGCCAATTGGCGGTTTTTTAATTTACCTTTTGCTCATTTTCCATTTCCCATAACTTTTCAAAAAACGGCTGTCCTTTTACAAGGCGCTCGCATAATTGTTCGTGCTTCTCAGACCAGCCTGATTTCGCTTCATCATATAGTCTTGCCCAAATATCTTCAAATTCCATATGTTGGACCGTTCCATATGCTGACGGATCCCACTCTGTGTACCAATAGCGAATTTCCGCTGTATTTTTCGTTGTATGTAATTGATCTAACGCCATAAATAATAATTGTTTTAGTTGTCTTTCTTTACGAGTCAAGCCATTCATAATGAAAGGCGATGGTGATAAAATGTGGTGTTCTTTTTCTGTTTCTTCTACTTGGAACTCATACTTTTCTGCTTGTACGTTTTCTACCATCTCATATACCATCTGCTCTTGCCGTGGTATAAGTCTGCTTTTACGAATAGGTACATTGTAACCAATTGTATCAATCGCAATAATTCCTTTTCCATCTGTAACAACAAAGCAATACTCTTGCTGCAAACGTTCATGATTTTTACGAATATAAGCCTTATGATGTACGTCTTCCAACAATTTTTGCGGAAGCTCTAACAATTCGTCCTCGATGTAATGATATAATGTGGCATCTACTTTTAATAATGGCACTTGATCTAATAGCTCAATCGTATCATCTTTCCGCCATTCGTAAAAATGACAAACGTTATACCCATTCTCTTCACCTTCAAACCAATTTACCCATACATCATGTAGATATAACATTCACTACCCCTCACTTCACTACTGTTTGTATCAATCATTATGTTCAATTTTTCTTAACTTTATTCCACCTAAGGAAATATATTCTAATTATTATTTTTTCTTCTATTAATACTAAAAAAACAGGAAATAGAGCTCCTGTTTTTTTATATATGAAATGTATTTGCTTTATTCAATATTTCTTTTGCATCTATAGATAATAAAGAAAGTGTATCTTCTCCTTCCAATGTTACACAATCTTTGACAATATGAAATCCAAGCGCATAGCCAAGCATCTTTGGATAAGAGTGAAATCCATTTAATAAGATGTCGTGCTCCCTTGTTCCTCGTTTTATACTTATTCTTTCATGTACAACATTTTTCCAATAATAAATAGCCTCTTCTTTTGAAAGATACATCGTCCACGGTGCATTGTTTTTTTCTGAATATCTTTCCGTTACCGCTTGCTCAGCTAGCCCTTCCATAATCATCGTATCAAGTAATGTATATTCTGTTTCTTTCGTCTCAATTTGATGTAACCTGCATATGTGATGATATTCATGCGCCAATAACACCTTTAATTCTTCCACCGAATTCCGTCCACATACAAATAAGAAAATAACATGACGCATAGATAATCCAGCCCTACCGTTATACTCTTCTTGTACAGTTCGATTATAGGAATCTGATAATAAAATAAAGACAGGGACATCCGGACCTTTCAACCAATTTTTCAATTTATCATACTCCAAGCTCAACTCTTTCCAAATTTCCTTTTCCTCTAATTCTTTAATTTCCTTTTCCCCATGCATGACCGGACGATACATCCCTTTTGAAATTAAAAAGCGATACAACCTTTCTTTTGGCAACGGAATATACTTCGTAAATTTCTCACAAAGTTTTTCTGGCCGTCCATAATATAAATGTAGCCATTCAGCTGTTTCAATAACCCCCATCTTTATCCCTCCTTTTTTCTTATGTATATGCTACAAGAGAAAAAGACGTAAAAATAAATAAGGAGTTTTTTCGTAATATGCTACGAAAAAACTCCTTATTTCATCTATTATTTATACGATTTAAATACTAATACTGCGTTATGACCACCGAATCCTAGTGAGTTACTTAATACTGCATTTACTTCTTGTTGTCTCGCTTGATTCGGTACGTAATCTAAGTCACATTCTGGATCTGGTGTTTCATAGTTAATTGTTGGAGGGATTACTCCGTCTGTAATTGATTTAATTGAGAAGATCGCTTCAACAGCACCAGCTGCTCCTAATAAGTGACCTGTCATTGATTTCGTTGAGCTAATTGCTACTTTGTACGCGTGCTCACCGAACGTTTCTTTAATTGCCATCGTTTCATACTTTTCATTCGCATCCGTACTTGTACCGTGCGCATTAATGTAATCAATATCTTCTGGCTGTAGACCTGCATCTGCTAAAGCTTGACGCATTGCACGCACGCCGCCTTCACCACCAGGAGCCGGCATTGTAATATGGAATGCATCACCAGTTGCACCGTAACCAGCGATTTCCGCATAAATGTGAGCACCACGAGCTAATGCGTGCTCTAATTCTTCAAGAATTAAAATACCTGAACCTTCACCCATTACGAAACCGCTACGGTTTTTATCAAATGGACGGCAAGCCGTTGCTGGGTCTTCATTAAATGTTAATGCTTTCGCTGAGCTAAATCCTGCGAATGCCATACTTGTTAACGGCGCTTCAGCTCCGCCTGTTATCATTGCATCAGCATCACCACGCTGAATTGCTTTAAATGCATCACCAATTGAGTTTGCACCAGATGCACAAGCCGTTACAGAGCAAGTGTTAATTCCTTTCGCTCCTGTTGCGATTGATACTTGACCTGCTGCCATATCTGGGATCATCATCGGCACGAAGAATGGGCTCACACGGCGCGGACCTTTCTCAGTAAAAATCTTAAATTGTTCTTCGTATGTCTCCATACCGCCAATACCAGATCCAATCCATACACCAATTCGAGGTCCGTTTTCTTCTGTAATTTCAAGCTTTGCATCTGCAACTGCCATTTTCGCTGCTGCTACTGCATATTGTGTAAAGCGATCCATACGGCGCGCTTCTTTTTTATCAATATATTTCTCGACTTCAAAGTCGTTAATTTCTGCTGCTACTTTTGCTGGAAATAGTTCCGGATCAATTCTTGTAAGTCGTCCGATTCCAGATACACCTTTTTTAATGTTTTCCCACGCTGTTTCAACATCTGTACCGATCGGTGTAACAGCTCCTAGCCCTGTAATTACGACCCTCTTTTTTTCCATACAAAATACACTCCTTTTTTTCTCTCAGTCCTTATTTACCCCAACGAAGAGCAACTGCTCCCCATGTTAATCCGCCGCCAAAACCAACAAGTATAATTAAATCACCATCTTGAATACGTCCATTTTGCAATTCCTCTACCATTGCAATTGGAATTGAAGAAGCTGATGTATTACCAAACTTTTCAATTGTCATACTCATTTTTTCTTGTGGTAAATTTAATCTCTCTCTTGCAGATTCCATAATACGAATGTTCGCTTGATGCGGTACTAAGAAATCCACATCCTCTTTCGTAAGACCAGCTTTATCCAGCACGCGAAGACAAGATTCACCAAGTTGACGAACGGCAAATTTAAACACTTCTCTGCCATTCATCATAACATACTCGTCTTGATAAAGATGCTTACCGCCACTTCCGTCTGCTCCTAATTCGAAAGATAGAACGCCTCTTCCTTCTGAAACAGCTCCCATTACGATAGCACCGGCTCCGTCTCCAAATAGTACCGCTGTATTTCGATCATTCCAGTCTACAATTTTAGATAGTTTATCACTACCAACTACTAATACATTTTTATAAGTTCCCGTTTGAATAAATTGCTGCGCTGTAATCATTCCGTACATAAAACCAGCACATGCTGCACCTACATCCATTGCAGCTGCATGTTTCGCTCCAATCGCTTCTTGAATGACACAAGCTACTGCTGGAAACGCACGATCTGGTGTTACTGTCGCCACCAAAATAAGATCGATATCTTCTCCGCTAACCCCTGCATCTTCAAGTGCTTTTTTAGCAGCCTCTACGGCCATATACGAAGTATCTATTGTATCATCGGCAATGCGTCTTTCGGCAATTCCCGTTCTCGTACGAATCCATTCATCGGATGTATCCATTATCTTCTCTAAATCGTGATTTGTGACTACTTTTTCCGGCACATATCTTCCGATCCCTAAAATGCCCACGTTCACATCGCAGCCCTCCGTTTTATATCAATTATTATGACTTGGTACTAATTTTAAAACATAAATGTATTTTTGTCTAGAATATATTTCAGCTAAAACATAAAGCTAGGCATTATTCACTTTATTGTTTATTAAAAGAAACAGAAACATACCTTACCTGTTTCTTTTGAAATATAAAAAGGCTCGAACCGCTTCTCTCGACGGTTCGAGCCTCTTTCTCCTCAAAAAGAAAGGGTTTTATTGTTGATCTGCTTTCCCAAGCTCATATGCTTCGTTCATAACTTTCATCAATAACTCTAATACTGGTTGTGCTTTCTCCATATCAAGCGCAATTCCATTATCATCTAAAATGGCCTTTGCTTCTGGTAAATGCTTCATTGCGATTTGTAAAAACTGCATGCTTTTTTCGTTCATATTATACTCTTCCTCTCCATTAAAACTTTCACATACAATAGTGTAACACGCGTGCTACCCTTCGTATAACTCTTTATATTTTTTCATGTGTGCCAGTTGCTTATTTAAACCGTATTCTAACGGAGTATTTCTTTTTATCGAAATTACCTCGATAGCCTCATCTCTTACTTCGTTATTATTTTTATTTACTTTATCATCCGCGCGTAAAAGGTTCATACCTTTTTTCCATAATGACTTTTTACCACTAAGCAAATTGTATATACCGAGATGCTGCTCGTTCATTCCATTTTCCCATAAGTATTCACATACATCTTCCACGTACAGTAGATCACTTCCGTTTTCCTCACTCGCATAATAGCACTCTTTCTCATCCAGTTCTGATAAAATGAGCTGATGATACATCATAAAAGACGGTTGCCACGGTCCATATAATGTAGGAACTCGAAATACACTATATTGTAAATCCCCTTTTTTCAATCCTTCTTCTACTTTCAAAAATATGCGCTTATTTTCCGATTCATCTGTACTACCTACTTCAATAGAAGAAATTAAATTTAACTTCAATTTTTGTTCTTCACACATTCTTATAATTCGCTTTAAATATTGTAATATGACTCTTTCATTCCGAAATCCACATTGCTGATTTGGCTCATATAAGCAAAAGTAAACAGTATCGAATCTCTCTTCCTCTACTAATCTCCATCCATCTTCATCTCTTATCGAATAATACGTAAATAACGCATTTCGCCCAATTAACAATAACTTCTCTTCATTAATTTTGGTCATACTATTGAATTCATCAAAATCAAGACCATACACTTCTACTTCTTCTGCGATCATTTTATTCACAAGGTGATAACCTACAAACGTAAGTGCACCTATTATCAGCACGCGTTCCATACCACCAACCCTTTCTCCTTGAAACAAATAGCTCCTCATTTATGTATATGGGAGCTTCACAATTCTTCTTCATATTTTTTAAAGAAATCAGTCGTTTGCCTAACCATTTTATATTTCACATCTTGCAGATGGAACAAGACAGAAGTATCGCATTGATTTAATTGCCTCATTTTCTCATATTTACGCAACTGTTGTTTTCTTCCTCTTTTTTCTTGTGTTGATACGAAAACTTTGACAGGTACACAAGATGGCAGAAGCGTAAATGATTTCTTATTTATTTTTAAATCTAACTCTTCTTCTTTGGCATCATACGCCAAACTTAATTCCTTCACTAATCTTTTGTAAAAAAACTTATGCTCTTTCTCAAATTCCACATATTCTGGTAAATCTAAACATGGATTCAACATAATGACAGAACGAATACATTCAGGGTATTTGTTCATCATTTCAAGTGCTACAAGCGCACCCATACCATCTGCCATTATGTGCATTTTCGCATTTAACGTCTCTTTTCTCAAAACAACATCATATAAACGTTTTGCTAGACGAACAGATTGGTCGTTTCCCCAGTGCCTTCCGTATAAATTAGAAGAAAAGACTGTGTAGCCTTCCTCAATAAGGCCATGTAAAAAATAAGATCTTCCCGCATGCTGTGTCCATAAACTTGTACCATTCTCAATAAAGTAGTTGTAATCACCGAGGAGCATAACCGAAAATCCATTTGGCTTCTCCGGTAAATAAATGACACATGGTTCTTTTTCTAAGTAAAAAAAACGTTCCGTAATACTCATTTTTCCCCCGCCTTATTTTCTAAACATATAAAACCACTCTTTTATAATGTATGAACGGAATGCAAATTTGCGTTGAAAAATCTACAAATATTTTTCTATATTCTTTTTTCAATTGTGTTACAATAAGGACAGATTGAACGAATAGAGGTGTAAAATATGCGTTTCATTTGGGCATTAATTTGGTCGTTCTTACTTGTACATATGATGAGCTATGTAATCGGCTCTATGACTGGCGGTACATACGACTTTAACCAAGCGTCTATTTTCTCAGTTGTTCTTGCTGTATTAGTACTAGCGATTTCAGCTGCAATTCCAAACGAGCCAGTAGAACAACACTAAAAAAAGAGTCCGGATTTTATCCGAACTCTTTTTTATTTTTATTTCACATGAACAACTAATTCGTTATTTTCTACATCGACAACTACGTGACTATTGTCAGTAATTGTTCCTGCAATTAATTCTCGCGCTAATTTCGTTTCCACTTGACGTTGTACGTATCGTTTTAATGGACGAGCTCCATACATCGGATCAAAGCCAGCTTCTACAACAAATTCTTTTGCTGCGTCTGTTAATTCTACTGTAATGTGACGGTCAGCTAAACGCCCTTGTAATTCTTTTACAATTTTATCAACAATACCTTTAATTTCATTCGTTGTAAGAGGTTTAAATAAAATAATTTCATCAACACGGTTTAAAAATTCAGGGCGGAAATGTCCTCTTAATTGCCCCATTACAAGGTCTCTTGATTCCTCTTTAATCGAGCCATCTTCTTCTAATCCATCTAGTAAATGAGCAGATCCAATATTTGAAGTCATAATAATAACTGTGTTTTTAAAGTCCACTGTACGTCCTTGCGAATCTGTAATGCGTCCATCATCTAACATTTGTAATAAAATGTTGAATACTTCTGGATGTGCTTTTTCAATTTCATCTAATAAAATAACGGAATATGGTTTACGTCTTACCGCTTCTGTTAATTGACCGCCTTCTTCATATCCTACATATCCAGGAGGTGCACCAATTAAGCGTGACACTGCGTGTTTCTCCATATACTCAGACATATCAATACGAATCATTTGCTCTTCACTATCGAATAAAGACTGCGCTAACGTTTTTGCAAGTTCTGTTTTACCAACACCCGTAGGGCCTAAGAAAATGAAGGAACCAATCGGGCGGTTCGGATCTTTAATACCAGCGCGAGCACGAAGAACCGCGTCTGATACTAAGCTTACTGCTTCCTCTTGTCCGATGACACGCTCTGATAAGATTTGCTCTAAGCGTAGTAATTTCTCGCGTTCACCTTCAACGAGTTTAGCAACAGGAATACCAGTCCAGCGTGAAACAATATCTGCAATTTCTTCTTCACTTACTTCCTCACGTAATAAACGATTTTCTTGTTTATTATGCGCGCCCATTTCTTCCGCTTCTTTTAACTCTTTTTCAATTGCTGGAATTTTCCCGTGACGAAGTTCGGCTGCTTTATTTAAATCGTAATTACCTTCTGCTTCTTCTAATTCACGGCGCAGACGTTCTAAATGTTCACGTAAGTCACGAACTTTGTGAATGTCTTCTTTTTCTTTCTCCCATTTCGCTCTCATACCACTTGCAACTTCTTTTAAATCTGATAGTTCACGTTGCAACGTTTTAAGACGTTCTTGGCTACCACGATCTGTTTCTTTTCCAAGAGCTGCTTCCTCAATTTCTAACTGCATAATACGACGCGTTACTTCATCTAATTCTGTCGGCATAGAATCGATTTCTGTACGAATTGTTGCACACGCTTCATCGACAAGATCAATTGCTTTATCTGGTAAGAAACGGTCCGAAATATATCGATCTGATAAAACTGATGCTGCTACAATCGCGCGGTCATGAATATTTACACCATGATAAATTTCAAAACGCTCTTTTAAACCACGTAAAATGGAAATTGTATCTTCAACAGTTGGTTCTTCTGCTAATACTTGTTGGAAACGTCTTTCTAACGCCGGGTCTTTCTCAATATATTTACGATATTCATCTAATGTCGTCGCCCCAATACAGTGTAGTTCACCGCGAGCAAGCATCGGTTTTAACATATTCCCTGCATCCATCGCACCTTCTGTTTTACCGGCGCCAACGATTGTATGAAGTTCATCAATAAATAATAAAATACGCCCTTCACTCTTTTTAATTTCATTTAATACAGCTTGCAGACGCTCTTCGAACTCACCACGGAATTTCGCACCAGCTACGAGCGCACTCATATCTAACGCGAAGATCGTTCTATCTTTTAGCCCTTCAGGTACATCTTTTTTCACAATACGCTGCGCTAACCCTTCAACGATTGCTGTTTTACCAACACCTGGCTCACCAATTAAAACAGGGTTGTTTTTCGTTTTACGTGAAAGAATGCGAATGACACGTCGAATTTCACTATCCCGGCCAATAACAGGATCAATTTTCCCTGCTCTCACTTCTGCCACTAAATCACGGCCATATTTTTCTAACGCTTCATAAGTTGCTTCTGGATTTTGACTAGTCACTCTTTGATTCCCCCGAACTGTCATTAAAGACTGTAATAAGTTATCTTTCGTAATATGAAATCTTGTAAATAATTGATTGATATCGCCTTTTTCTTCAGAAAAAGCAAGCAATACATGTTCCACTGAAATGTAGTCATCTTGCAATTTCTCTGCTTCTTTTCCTGCTCTTACAAATAGTTGTTGCAGAGCACCTGTTATATATAATTTGCCTACTTCTGCACCGCTTCCCGTTACAGAAGGCTTTTTCTTAATTAAACTTTCGGCGCCTTGCTTTAACGCTTCTATATCGACATTCATTTTTTGAAAAATACGCACTGCTAACCCATCTTGCTCTTCTAATAATGTAAACAAGAGATGAACAGTATCTACTTCTTGATGATGATGAGATACCGCTAAAGATTGGGCACTCATAATCGCCTCTTGTGTTTTTGTTGTCATTTGATTTAAGTCCATCTTTACAGCCCTCCAAACGTTTGACTTTCTTTGACCTTTGATTTAATTATACGCCAACTGACTTTTTTATACAATAAATTCGCCTATGCATTTTCAAACTTATTATTGGAAAAAGAAAAAAGGAGCATTCATTATGCTATTAAAAAAAGTACGATAAATGAAACTACATTATGTAACAACAAAAAAGCCGCAATAAAGATTGCGGCTTCTGTTACGGTTTTCTTTTATATGTCCACTGGCGGTTATGATTCGTGTTATCTGGAAACTTTTCACCGGCAGTTAATTGTACCATTTGCGGATTTTTTACCATACTTCCCGTTTCACCAATTTCTACGTAAATGCCATCATTTGGCGCTTTTTGTCCAGAACGAAACCTGCGATTTTGTCCCATCTTCATTCTCCTTCCATGACGTCTTGCCTCATTAGTATATCCATTTTAAAAGAAAGGTTTTCTGTCATGTTTAGGAAACAAGTACTACATCTCATTCTTGTACATATACATGAATGACACAAGCTTAGGAAGGAATTCCTTTCCTATCTGTAGAAAAAAAGAAACCAACCTACTCTAGGCTAGTTTCAAAGGAGAGTCAAACATATACGAGAAGATTACATGTTCATTATATGCCTCATCATACGAGCAATGTAACCCTTTTCACATTTTGTACATAATGAAAGAAACATTATTTGAACTTTCTAAAAAGATGTTGACTTTTCTTAATTTCCAACGAGAAATAGTAGACACCATAGTACTTCGCGACGTAAGATGGATATATAGTGAAACCTCCATCTATGGTGGTCTCACCCAGTCTAACCTCTTATTTCTGCATATTAAAAACGGAAATACAGATAGAAACAAAAAAATTATTATAAGAGGTGAAATTATGAACAAACAACATTTAATCGCATTAGACTTAGACGGCACTTTATTAACAGACAACAAAATAATTTCCACTCGAACGAAACATACAATTGCAAAAGCAAAGGAACAAGGACACGTTGTCGTTATTTCAACAGGACGTCCATTCCGCGCTAGTTATGATTACTATAAAGAACTAGGTCTGAATACACCTATCGTAAACTTTAACGGTGCGTACGTGCACCATCCTCTTGATTCAAACTGGGGTATACATCACTCTCCTCTTGAGCTAGCAACAGCGCAAGAAATTGTACGAGCTTGTTTTGATTTCGGCGTAAAAAATATATACGCTGAAGTTATGGATGATGTGTATGTTCGTGAAATTGATGAAGATAAAAAACACATTTTCGAATTCGGTTCTCCTAAGATTTTTACAGGAGACTTATTAAATATTTTAAATGACCATCCAACTTGCTTATTAATTGACGCACATGACGAGCATTCTACTGCAATTCGTCAACATTTAACTGATATGCATGCGGAAGTAATCGACCATAGAAAATGGGGTGCACCTTGGCCGATTATTGAAATTGTAAAAAGCGGATTAAATAAAGCGGTCGGATTACAAAAAATTTCTAGTCATTACAACATTCCACAAGAGCGAATTATCGCTTTCGGTGACGAAGATAATGATTTTGAAATGATTGAATTTGCTGGTCACGGCATCGCAATGGGTAATGCCATCCCTGAATTAAAATCACTCGCAAACCATACTACGTTAACGAACGAAGAAGATGGTATTGCTTTATATTTAGAAGAGGTTCTTGGGTTGTAATCTAAAAATTCCCTACTTATAGTTTCCTGCCAAATGCCCATACTATAAGTAGGCGCATAAGACATCGCGTCGATTGTTTTCAGCTAAATAAAGGGGGTTTTTCGAATGGGTAAAAAGAACAAATCAAAACGTTTTATCCAACAAGGAGCCGATGCTGTTATGAAGCATGATGCAAGATTCCCGTACAGAGGTACATTAGCTGAGGCAGAAAAGGCAAGAAGTAACTCTTCTTTTGGAGGGGTTTAAATGGGGAACTTACTATTCCAACAAGCTAGAGATGCTGTTGAAAATGCCGTATCTTGTTCAAGCGGTACTGAGCAACAAGATCTCGTATATAGAGCAAAAAATGCTTTGCAATCCGCTTACGCAAACTCTTCAACTGCTGAAAAAGTTCAGCTCCGTGAAATGCAAGAGCAATTGCAAAACATTACGAATGTACATTAAAAAAGAGGACCAACTTTGGTCCTCTTTAATCTTTCCGAAACAATCCGAACACCCCAACTGTTTGCAGTATATTTGTAAATGCACCTGGGTCCACTTGTTTAATAATCCTCTCCAATTCGTATAACTCGTAACGGGTAATAACCATCATTAACATTTCTTTATTTTCATTCGTATAAGCACCTGTTGCTGGTATCGTTGTAATTCCTCTTACTAATCGCGAGTGAATCGCCTTTCTTACGTCCGCCCCATTCTTCGTAACAATTAATGCTGTAATCTTTACATGACGAGTATGAATTGCATCAATAATTCTCGTTGATACATATAAAGTCACTAACGTATATAACGCTTTTTCCCATCCATATACATAGCCAGCAGCGATAATGATAATTGCATTAAAAAAGAAAAAGTATGTACCGACAGGCTTATCTTTTATTTTTGATAAAATCATGGCGATAATATCTAATCCACCTGTAGAAGCACCCCACTTTAAAGCAATCCCTACTCCAATTGCCGAAATAATCCCGCCAAAAATCGCATTTAATATAATATCATTCGAAACCGCTCTAACAGGGATGATTTCTAGAAACAGAGTCATAAATATAACACAAAGAAAACTAAAAAAGGTGAAGGCCTTTCCAACCTTTTTCCACGCTAAAATAACGACAGGAATATTAAATAAGCTAAACAATACTCCCGTAGATATGTGAATCGATAAAAAATCACCTAATATTTGTGATAATAATTGAGACAATCCAGCAAAGCCGCTCGCATACACTTTTGCTGGTGTTAAAAATAAATTCATCCCAATCGCGTTTAATAAACCTGCGATGATTACAACGATTAACTTCTTTATAAGTTCAGTATAATTCAACTTCAAATCCATTTCGAATCCACCTTTACCCTTCATAAATGCACCGCTATACATAGTCTTTACGAAAAAGGAAATGATAAACGTACAACGTTTAGGAATGGAGTTGATACATATGCCACATACGAGTGATAACGACAAAAAAGCACGCGATAATAATGCAAAACGCGCACAAAAAAATGAGCAAGAACAAAAAAATATAGAGCAAGGTAAACGTGCATACTCTAAAAAGACCGATCACCTTTGATTCCACCGTACATCAGCAATTATGTTGATGTACTTTTTTTACATTTCACAGGAAAAAACATTAAAAATTCACTTCATGTTCACTTCTATATTCTACAATAGCGATAACATATTCGGATGAGGTGTTGGCATGAGAGGGAAACAAATTTTCATTATTACTGCACTAATAAGTATATTGATGCTATCTGCTTGCGGACAAAAAAACGAATCAGCTACAGTCGCCACAGCAACAGACTCAACCGTTACGAAGGACGACTTCGAAAAACAGTTGAAAGATCGTTACGGAAAAGACATGCTATACGAAATGATGGCACAAGACGTCATCACAAAAAAATATAAAGTATCTGATGAAGAGGTAAATAAAGAAGTAGAAAAAGTAAAAAAACAATATGGAGATCAATTCAAAAAAGTATTAGAAAATAATGGTTTAAAAGATGAAGAGGATTTCAAAAATCAAATTAAGTTCAAACTTGCTATGAATGAAGCGATTAAGAAAAGCATTACAGAGAAAGACGTAAAAGACCACTATAAGCCAGAAATTAAAGCGAGTCACATTTTAGTAAGTGACGAAAATGAAGCGAAAGAAATAAAGAGTAAACTAGATGCTGGTGCTTCATTTGAAGAATTAGCAAAACAAGAATCACAAGATCTACTATCAAAAGATAAAGGCGGAGACCTTGGATACTTCAATTCAGGTACAATGGCTCCTGAATTTGAAACGGCTGCCTACAAACTAAATGTTGGACAAATTAGCAACCCCGTAAAATCATCAAACGGTTATCACGTTATTAAATTAAATGATAAAAAAGATTTAAAACCTTACGATGAAGTAAAAAAATCTATTCGCAAAAACTTAGAAGAAGAACGTATCGCTGACCCTATATTCAGCAAAAAATTGTTACAAGAGGAATTAAAAAAGGCAAATATTAAAATAAACGATAGTGATTTGAAAGATACATTTACTCTTGTTTCTCCACAAGGAAATTAAAAAAGCACAACCTTATTTTNNAAAATAAGGTTGTGCTTTTTAATCTTCTATCTTATTTCTTAAAGTAAGTCCAACCTTCTTCTTGGTAAACTTTTTCTTCTTTCATCAACTTACCAAGTGCGCGCTTAAATGCAGCTTTACTCATGTTAAAGCGTTCTTTAATATCTTCTGGATGGCTCTTATCCCAAAACGGCATTGCTCCGCCTCGTTCTTCCATATATGCATAAATTACTGCCGCATCGTCTTCCATTCCTTCTTCTTTACGAGGAAGAAGTGAAATGTTAATTGTACCATCATCTTTCACGTCAATAATACGGCCCGTTACACGCTCCCCGATGCGGACTTGTTCTTTTCTTTCTGTATGGTGTAAGAAAGCACGGAAATGCTCATCAGTTAGTACGAATGAACCAACTTGAAGAGAACGATATACACGTCCATTTACGTTTTTATTACGCATAGATGGCGTTGCATCTACGATAATTTCTTGCATATCACTGTCTCTTGCCGGAAGAGCAATTAAACGATCACGATTCGTTAATTTTAACGTACAATATAATTCGTCGCCTACTTCTGGCCATACCGGCATATAAATCGGGAACTCATCAGCTGGAATTAGTATATCTTTTGATACACCAATATCAACAAACACACCTAAACTAGGAATGACTTCTACAACCTTTACCCAGTTCCAATCATACGTTGTAATAATTGGCTCCTTCATTGTTGCTGAAATACGATTTTGGTGATCAAGGTATAAGAATACATCAATCGTATCGCCTTCTTCAATTTCTCCAGCTACTTCGTTTTTATGTAGGAAAATTTCTTCTTCTTCATTCCCAACCATATATCCAATTTCCGTTTCGCGTAAAACAGTTACCTGTTCAATCGATCCTATTTGCAAATACATATTTGTTAATTCCCTTCTATATATATAAAATTATCTTTTTTATCATTCCAAACAAAAGTTAATTATAACATGATTTTTCCTGTATTTGTCCAACTGCCCAAAATTCACTATAATAAAGTGAGGTTACATGAATATAAGTATGAAAACACTTAAGTCTAGACTCGTTTTCAGCTATACTTTAGTATGTACAGTACATAACAAGATTAGAAATTTATTTGGAGGTGCTAACTATGGCAAAAGATAGTTCTTTTGACATCGTTTCGAAAGTAGAATTACCTGAAGTAACAAACGCAATTAATATCGCATTAAAAGAAATCCAAAACCGATATGACTTTAAAGGAAGTAAAAGTGATATTAAATTAGAAAAAGAAGTACTAGTTTTAACTTCTGACGACGAGTTCAAATTAGACCAAGTAAAAGACGTTTTAATTTCTAAACTTGTAAAACGTAACGTTCCAATTAAGAACTTAGATTACGGAAAAGTTGAAGCTGCAACTGGCAACACTGTTCGCCAACGCGCAACACTTCAACAAGGTATCGATAAAGATAACGCTAAAAAAATTAACAACATCATTAAAGAAATGAAATTAAAAGTAAAAACACAAGTACAAGACGATCAAGTACGTGTTACAGCGAAAAGCCGTGATGACTTACAAGCAGTAATTGCAGCTGTTCGTAGCGCTGATTTACCAATCGACGTACAGTTCATTAACTACCGCTAAAAAGAAAACTCCTCTTAATTAGAGGAGTTTTCTTTTTAGTTTTGTAGAGACAATATTACAAGAACAAGCCATAGAAAAAAGGCATCTGCGGTGAAAATTGCTAAGTGAACAGAGTCTAACTATACGAATACTTCACAAGTGAATGCATGATTAAACTAGGCCTTATTGTAGAATTTGTTTCATACATGCATTTAGCAGACCTTATTGAAAATAAAAAAAAAGACAATTTAAGACGTTTCCCCTTCGATTTGAATTACTTTTCTTAGTAATTACATCCTAGGCCAAAGTCATCTTAAAAATCGCTGTAACTTATAATTTCTCTTCCCGCCAAAACGTAACAATTTATGAGTATAAGAATATTTCCCAACCTTTAATATAATGTAAAATTAATAAGGATCTTAAAAAATGTTAATTAAAAAAGAGTTAGAAGTGGTTATATGAAGAAATTAATATTATGGTTTTTATTGGCCACATTCTCCCTAAATACTGTAGGATGTTCTAATAATACGAATACACTAACGGATAAGTCTAACTGTATCAACAAAGCTTGGTACAAAAAAACTATGTCATGTAATCATTTAAAAAACATTAAATAGTTAATGATAAAAGTCATAAGAAAAGACACATCAAAGTGCCTTCCTCCGACTTGAACCATCTTAATTTTAATCATATTTGGATGGAGTTAAAAAGAAGCATAAATTGTTAATAAAGATGCAGACTTCAAAATAAAAAAGTACGTTAAGGACACTCTTATATTAAACACTAATATTTTAGAAGCAAGTTTATAAGTATAAAACCTACAGGGATTTCCCCTGTAGGTTTTATTATATTTCAAGTGATTTCCAAATGAATTATGAGTGGCTTTTTTCAGTTTGATTTTCAAAATATTTTTCTTTAACCATTTTTATCAGAGTTTCTTTTTCTGTTAGTTCAAATATAAATAATGCTTTTTTCATGTTATTTGCAATATCTTCTTCATTCTGTTGTTTAAATCTTAATAAATTCCATCCTTTTAAATAGTACAGTTCACCTAATAAGTATAAAGTATTTAGATTAATAGCTAATTTGATGCCCTTATCAATGTATTTTACCGCTTCTTCATATTGATAGGTCATACCTAAACATTTCGCTAAATTAAAAATGATTTTTAATTTAATCGCTTTATCTCTCGGAAAATCTAACTTATTAAAATTAGTTAAACATCTTCCTAATATAGTAATACTTTTATCATATTCTTTATTTTCCGCATAAAATATAGACATTGTCTGCATAATATCTATTTCTCTTTCTGATAAAAAATCAACATTGGTTAAAGTTAGTTTTAATGCATTATTTAAAAGTTTTAAAGCAGTTTTTATGGATCTGTTCACCTCAAATACAGCAATTGCTTCATGCCATAGGAGAAATTGTTTATCTTCTTTTGCTTGGAAATTTTTTTCATCTTTCTCTTTTTTCACTATTTCATAAAGTTCTTTATATTGTTTTTGCTTTAAGCAATCTTTTATTACGTATTTTACATTTTCTACATATTTAAATTTTTTGTTTTGAGTTAATGCAAATATATTATTCGGGTCAATACCAAGTCTTTCTGATAATTGATATAACAATATACTAGATGGATAAATCATACCTTTTTCTATTTTGCTAATTTGACTTTGCGAACATATTCCATGACATAATTCGGATTGTGATATATTTTTTTTAATTCTAAGCTCTTTAATGGTAATACCCAAATCGTAAAATTCCATTTTCCCACCTACTATTTAGCACTATATTAGTATAAGAGTATTCTCTAATTTTTAATGTAATATAAAATTAATATAGTTGCAATTATCGTTCGTTCCAAAGATCTTTCTCTATCCGTATTGACACAAAAACAGGCTAGGAAAAAGACTTTCTCCCTAACCTGGAACCCCCTCTCATTAGAGAAGTTTTCATTTTCGTATCGTTTCTCTTAAGAAATTTCATATCAACAGAATAAACACTATTGCCCCACCGAACAAACAAATACAATAAGAAGACATGAACATAGAACGAGCAACTTCTCATCTACGTTTCCTTTTAACTGCAATTAAAAACGCAATAAATAATACATTCACACCAACGATTAAGGAGATAAATAACCAATTCACACCTGTTTCTCCGTTAACTTTATACACGTTTGATTCTTCACGCTTTAAAACGAGATAAAATCCCCCATTTTCCTCTCTTATAATTTCATCCTCTAACAATCCTCTTAACTCTTGTTTTTCACCAATCGTACTTGCAGGTAAGGAGACTTTTTGTGTTTCTTTCGTATTATTAATTGCTACTAAAGTTACTTCATTTTTATATTTTCGTTTTAGTATGCTCATCCCGCTATTATCATACAATAGCTCAAACGTACCGCGTCGTAAAGACGGTCTCGCCTGTCTAAGTTCACCTAGTTTTGTTATGTGCTGCATAAATTTTTCGTCTGACTTAAAATCCATTAATCGTCTATTATCGGGTACACTTCCTCCATCTAATGCAATTTCAGTTCCGTAATAAAAATTCGGAATTCCAGGTGATGTTAACAGATATGTAAGCGCCAGTTTTAAACGTGATGGCGGATAATACATATTTTCTTTTGCAATACGCGCATATCTTTTTGTTTCTTGATCATCTAAGAACGTAACAAATTCTCCTTCTTTTTTACTCACATCGTATAACGATTTCACCGATACATCCGCTTTGGAAAACGATTCTACTATTTTTTCGTTGTATTCGCTATCCTCCTTTGTCATAATACGAAAATCTTTCTTTATCACTTGCATATCTTTTTGCGCGTTATCCCAAAAGGAACGCGGCTTTTTTTCACTATGTATAACATAACTTCCGTCTAAATCAACTTCTTTTATCCACCATTTCATTGCGTCAATTACCTGTTGTTCGTTTTCTCCAAGCGGAAATTGAAATACAACTTTCATTCCTTTTGCCTGAGCTTCTTTTACAAGTTCTTTCACATCATTTTCTGTCCCGAAATGTTCATTTACCTTTTTAAAATTTCGCACGTCTAATCCATCGTACTTTCCACTTTCAAAAAGTGGCGAAAGCATAACGGTAGTAAAACCCATTTCTTTTATGTAATCCAACCTTTTTATAATTCCTCTTATATCCCCGCCTTGATACCCTTCTAAATTACCAACTTCTAACTGTTTGTCATTTTTCGGTTCTCCATTATTGAAGCGATCAATCATAATGGAGTATATAACCTCATCTCGCCACTCTCTTTTTTCGTCTGCAAAAGTATGTATTGGTACAAACAAAATAACAGCTAAGCAAAAACAAATGAATAGTTTCCTAGTCCATATTTTTCCCACACGCATCCCCCAATTTTTTAATTGTAAGAATATTATACCAATTATCCAAGTGAAACGCATATGCCGATTTCAATCCTCACAAAATAATCTATGTTAGATTTTATGACATCACGTATGTAATTTTCTGAATTTTTAGTTGATTTTTAGTTTTATTTCGAATATGATATGAAACATAACAAATAGATGTTATTTTTTCTAACATTCCAGGAGGAGAGATCATGAATATGGGAGATACGGTTTTTATGTTTGTGACGACAGTAATGGTCATGTTGATGACACCAGGATTGGCACTTTTTTATGGAGGTATGGTTCGTAGCAAAAACGTACTCAGTACAACGATGCATAGTTATAGTGCAATGGCTATCGTTTCGATTCAATGGATTGTTATCGGCTATTCTTTATCATTCGGGCCAGATTGGCACGGACTTATCGGTACACTTGATTGGTTCGGTCTAAACGGAGTTACCTACGCACCAAATCCAGACTACTCATCTACTATTCCTCACAATTTATTTATGATGTTTCAACTCATGTTCGCCATTTTAACTCCAGCTTTAATTTCAGGTGCATTCGCTGAAAGAATGCGATTTTCTGCCTTTCTTATTTTTATCCTTCTATGGACAACAATCGTTTACAATCCTGTCGCTCATTGGGTATGGGGCCTCGGTGGGTGGCTAAGGGAACTTGGTGCACTAGACTTCGCTGGCGGAAATGTCGTTCACATCACTTCCGGAGTTGCCGGTCTTGTATTAGCTATTTTCCTTGGAAAACGAAAAAACATAAATGGTTCTTCTCCTCACCATTTGCCATTTACAATGTTAGGCGCAGGCTTATTATGGTTTGGCTGGTTCGGTTTTAACGTTGGCAGCGCATTATCCTTAAACGACGTAGCTTTAACTGCATTTATTAATACAAATATAGCCGCTGCTGCCTCTGCTCTAACTTGGATGCTTTCTGAATGGTTCTTCCAATCAAAACCGACCGCGATGGGAGCTGCTTGCGGAGTTGTTTCTGGTCTAGTAGCTATTACACCAGCCTGCGGGTTCGTTACACCTTTCTCCGCCCTTCTTATCGGAGCAATTGGTGGTATAATATGCTTCGGCGCCGTTTTCTTCCTAAAAACAAAATTCGGGTATGACGATACACTTGATGCCTTTGGATGCCACGGCATCGGAGGAACTTGGGGCGGTATTGCAACAGGACTATTTGCAACTACTGCCGTAAACGGGGATGGCGCAAACGGATTATTTTACGGAAATGCCGCGTTACTGTTTAAACAACTTATAGCGATTGGCGCAACATATGCATTCACGATCATCATGACGTATGCCATTATTAAAGCGATCAACTTCTTCCTCCCCGTTCGCGTCGATGAACATGAAGAACACATGGGTCTTGATATTTCAATGCATGGCGAGAAGGCTTATGAACATGCAGAGCGAGTAAACTAAAAAAGAGATGCAATCTATTGATAGTAGATTGCATCTCTTTTTTGCGTACTAGGCAACATACCCCACCTAGTATAAATGTAAATATATCAACGGTTTTTTGGATATATCAACGATTTTTCAAATATATCGATTGTTTCTTTCAATATATCAACGGTCCGACACAACATATCGATTTACAAACAAATTCCGACATAATTTACAAGCAAAATACCCCACATAACGTTATACAAAAAAGACGACCGAAACCCGGTCGTCTTTTCCTATTTATTTTGGAGCATTTCCTACATATTGCGTAATATCAACATTTAACGCCTGCGCTAAACGCATACCGTATTCTTGATCTGCACGGAAGAAGTTACAAACAGCTAGTAATTTCGTGCGTTCATTTACGTCTTTCAAGTCATTTGTTAAGTTTGCAATTAAGTTATCTTGCTCTTCTTTAGAGAATGAACGGTAACGCTCACCTGCTTGTTTAAAGTCATTTGGTTTCTCGATTTTTTCACGAGATACATAGCCTTCTACTTTCATAGTCGAATCGCGGTAAGCTTTGTCTTCAACTGGATTCTCTGCATGACGGCTCGGTTCGTAGTTGATTGTAGATGGGTTTTGATTCATTTGCATCGCACCATCACGTTGTTGGTTATGAACAGCTGCATATGGGCAGTTTACAGGAATTTGCAAGTAATTTGCACCAAGACGATAACGCTGTGTATCTGGGTAAGAGAATAAACGACCTTGTAATAATTTATCTTCCGATGGTTCAATACCATTTACAGTTGCACTTGGAGAGAACGCTACTTGTTCTACTTCTGCAAAGAAGTTTTTCGGATTACGATTTAACGTCATTGTCCCTACTTCAATTAACGGGAAGCGATCTTCTGGCCATACTTTCGTTGGATCTAGTGGATCAAAGTCTAAAGAATCCATTTCATCTAGTTGCATAACTTGTACGTGTAAATCCCATTTTGGATGATTTCCTTTTTCGATTGCGTCGAACAAATCACGAGTTGCATGATTGAAGTCTTTCCCCTGCACTTCTTGCACTTCTTTCGCATTTAAGTTACGTACACTTTGCTGCGGTTTCCAGTGGTATTTAATATAAACAATTTTACCTTCTTCATTAATCCATTTAAATGAATGGACACCGAAACCTTCCATTTCACGATAGCTTGCTGGTGTACCATAATCAGAAAATACCCATGTCATCATATGTGTAGACTCTGGAGTTAACGTCATGAAATCCCAATAACGATCTGGCGTTTGAATATTTGTATCCGGTGCTGGTTTTAAAGAATGAACCATGTCAGGGAATTTAATTGCATCACGAATGAAGAAAACTGGTAAATGATTACCTACGATATCGTAGTTCCCTTCTTCTGTATAAAATTTAACTGCGAAACCGCGTGGGTCACGAGCTGTTTCCGGAGAACCTTGACCATGAATAACCGTTGAAAAACGAACAAATACAGGTGTTTCAGTTCCTTCATTTTGTAAAAATGCTGCTTTCGTATATGGCTTCATGCTATTTTTCGTTACGAATACACCGTGAGCACCTGCACCACGTGCATGCACAACACGCTCCGGAATACGTTCACGATCAAAGTGTGCAAGTTTTTCTACTAAATGATAGTCTTCTAATAATACTGGTCCACGACGACCAGCTGTACGAGAATTTTGGTTGTCTCCAACTGGAGCACCTTGGTTTGTTGTTAAGCGATTATTTGGATTCATCTAGGGGGATCCTCCTCTTTCTTTCATAGTAATTATTATTTATTTAAAATTATTATAAATTAATTATTATTTAAAACTAAATCTTTGTCAACTATTTCCTTCACTTTTTTGGAAACAATTTCAGCCAAACAGTCGATAAATGCAGATTGTGCATTCGGCATATTTGGTCTAAAATATTTAGCATTTAATTCATCAGTTACAACTTTACATTCATAATCATTGTCATATAAAACTTCTAAATGCTCTGCCACAAAGCCAACTGGGCAATATATGAAAGATTCGTACCCATGCTCTTCATATAAATCTTTCGTTAAATCTTGCACATCTGGACCAATCCACGGATCTGGAGTATTCCCAGCACTTTGCCAACCCGTTGTATAGTTTTGAATATTGGCAGTCCCCGCAATTAAATCTGCTGTATGCTGCAATTGCTCCACATAAGGGTCCCCTGCTGCAATAATTGTTTCTGGCAAACTATGCGCCGAAAAAATTACAACTGTTTTCTCTTTATCTTCAATCTTTGTAAATGTTTCTTTTATTTGATCTGTCCAATACGAAATAAACTTCGGTTCATCGTACCATTGTTCAATTGGTTCAATCACAGGACCACCGATTTCTTTTGAAAGACGAATAGCACGGTCATTATACGCTTTAATGCTAAATGTAGAATAGCGCGGTGCTAATACGATACTAATCGCCTGCTCAATTCCATCTCGCTTCATTTCTTCTACAGCATCTTCTATAAATGGCGCAGTATGTTTTAAACCTAAGTAACAAGTAAATTCATACTCTGTAAATATGTTATTCATTGAATCTGTTAATTTATGCGCCTGCTCTTTCGTAATTTTTGCAAGCGGCGAAATTCCACCAATCGCTTTATAGCGCCCAATTAAATCTTCAAGCGCTTCTTCTGATGGCTTACGTCCGTGACGGATATGTGTATAATATGCCTCTACATCGTCTAATGATTCTGGTGTTCCATACGCCATTACGAGTAAACCTATTTTTTCCTTTGTCATCTATATAACACCTCAATTTTATAAATGAGAATACTTTTCAGAACGTTTGTTTCAAATTATAACAAGTAATAATAAGTACGTCAAAATAATAATTCTAATTAAGTATTATTTATAAGGTGATTTTGAATTTTATATGACAATTTCTTTAATAAAAGCGACTTACATAATTGCAAGCCGCTTTTCTCCTATTCTTTAATATTTACCCCATACTCTTTAAACCAAACATGAATTTGTGCTAAATGAGCTAAAAGCTGTGGCCCAGTCATCAATTGACCAAACCACGGTGTTTGAAATGCACTGCCACCAGACTGAATCAATCCGCTCAACTGCTCTTTATCAAATAGTTCGTGTAAAATTGAACCTTTATCTGTTAATAGATTTTGAAGCCATACCGTTACTGCCTTTGTATAGTGTGGATTGTGCGTTTTCGGATAAGGACTCTTCTTCCTATATAAGATGTCATGTGGGAGTACATCTTCTAACGCTTTACGTAATAGACCTTTTTCGCGGTTTTTATACATTTTCATTTCCCAAGGAATATTCCACGCATATTCGACAAGACGATGATCTGCAAATGGAACGCGTACTTCTAAACTTGCCCCCATACTCATACGGTCTTTTCTGTCTAATAATGTTGTCATAAACCATACCATATTTAAATAAAATAATTGGCGTCTTTTTGCTTCTAGTGGACTTTCCCCCTCTAAAATAGGAACTTCTTGAATCGATTCCTCATAGCGCCTTTGTACATATTGTTGTAAATTTAGTTTATTTCTCCATTCTTTTTTTAGAAGTTGTTCACGTGCCTCTGTAGAACGCATCCACGGAAATGCACTCGATTGTAAATCATCTTCTCTATAAAACCACGGATATCCACCAAATATTTCATCTGCACATTCTCCAGATAAGCCAACGACAAAATCTTGTTTAATTTCTCGGCAAAACCATAATAATGACGAATCGATATCTGCCATACCAGGCAAATCACGAACGAGTACCGCTTCAGTTAAATACTCTGCTAATTGTTCATTCGAAATGACGCAGCGATGATGGGTTGTTTGAAATGTCTCAGTCATTAAATTAATAAACGGAGCATCTGAATTTGGCTGAAACGCATTCGCTTTAAAGTATTTGTCATTATCTTCATAATCAACAGAATATGTGTGTAATTGCCCTTTTCCTGACCTTGCATATTCTTTCGCAGCAATTGCTGTTATAGCGCTCGAATCTACACCGCCTGATAGAAAAGTACATAGTGGTACATCAGAAACGAGCTGCCTTGTAATCGCATCTTGTAATAAAAAGCGTGTTTTCTCTACTGTTTCTTCAAAGGAGTCTTCATGTTTTTTACTTTCCACATTCCAATATCTCCATATACATAAACCGTTCTTTGAAAATGTCATCGCATGACCTGGACGTAATTCTTTTATACCAGCATAAATACCGTGGCCAGGTGTTCTTGACGGTCCGAGTCCGAATATTTCTGATAATCCTTCTAATGTTACTTCTGCCTTCACATCTGGATGCGACAATATCGCTTTTAACTCCGAACCAAATAATAAGCGTCCGCTATCATATTTATAAAAAAGTGGCTTTACACCTAATCGATCTCTCGCAATAAATACTTGTTCTTTCTGTTCGTCCCATACTGCAAACGCATATATACCGTTTAAATGATCGACACATTCTTCTTTCCATTCAATATAAGAAGCTAATAATACTTCTGTATCAGAATGACCTTTGAACGTATATCCTCTTCTTAATAATTCCTTTCGAATGTCTTCTGTGTTATAAAGTTCACCGTTATAACAAATGGCATAATTCGTTTCATCTTTTAAACAAGTCATCGGTTGTTTACCACCCTCAGGATCAACAACGATTAACCGTTTATGCCCAAATGCGACATTACCTTTAATCCAAACTTTATTATCATCTGGACCGCGTTTCGCTAACGTCTCAGCCATCTTCGTAACGACATCTCTTTCTCCTTCTAATGAGCGTTTATAATCCACCCATCCTGTAATCCCGCACATATAAATCATCCTTCCATCTTATTTCTTTTCTTGAACGTGCAGTAATCCCCACCCTGTGAGTGCGGATCAAAAAAATGACAAACTTGACGATAACCTACTATCCACATTTGGAATAGCATTCTCACTCAGTAAAACGTGTTTTATTGTATGCCCACCTATGTTTAGATGTGTCTAGTTATAAAGAATGCACGAACTGTCTATAACAGGAATAACTACTTTTCATAAAGGAGAAATCGTGTATGATACAACGTAAACATATTTTATATAACCAGCCCCGTGCTCATACAGTCGGTAATGTAGAATATATAAACAATGAATGGGTATTCTTTGATGATGAAAATGATGAAGCGTTTTTATTAGAAGATATTGCCGAAGATGGGTTTGAAGTTTTATATAATAACAATTGGCTACCAGCCCGTTTCTATGAACAAGATGTATTACAAATCGCCAACGAACAACACCATTTGCAAAATGGTGAAATGATACGTATTCGAAAAAAGTTACTTCTTAGTTATAATGAATGGCTCGAGGAATTACCTGACTCCGTCTTCACATTATTAACTGAATCATTGCAATCACTTCACTACTCTTTATATGATTGCATGTATTGTCATAATTATTTATCTTTCTTACCGAAAGAGGAGTCACGCGAAGGAGTAAATATTCTTTTGTTTGATAACGAAGAGATGATTTGTACACTGCAGCACCATTTCGTCCGTCACACTACATCCAATAAAAATATGTTCCGTTTTACGAAAGTAAATGGGGAAGAGTTGCATATCGATGCGACATAAAGTGAAACTTTAATCAGTGGGGCAGCCCCACTGATTATTAGCCTTCACCAATCGGGTGTTTACGAGCAGTTGATCTCCCGCCTAACTTCTTTGCTTAAGCTGAATTTTGAGGTGGGAGTTTTACTGCCAGTTAATACGGGATAACGTAAAAAACCACCTTATCTCCCAAGTCTTTGAGATTATAAGGTGGTTTTATTTTTTATTAGAATACTTTCCAGCCAATCGGTAATTTCAGCCCAAGGTAAAATACTGCTACTAGCGCAACAATAAATAAGCCCCAAACCGCCCCTGTTGGTTTGTTTTTGCTCATTTTCACAAGAACCATTTCCATTCCACCGATAACTAAAATACCAGTTAACATTTTTAAGCCATACCACATGTGCATGCTACCTGTTGCTGTCTTCACAATACTCATGTACAACATAAAGCCTGTCACAATAATGATGATATACATTAGGCGAAGCCCCATATGTACACCTTTACCTTTTCTTCCTGCTGAATAAAGTGAATACGCAACGAAGAATAAAATTAAACCTAACGCCCATGCTGTAATATGCATATGTACCATCGTATCCCTTACCTCCTCTTTTCACACTTTTTCACTCTATATGATAACATGTTCATTTATTTTCAGGAAATGTTTCGCTTTTTTACATTTAAATGATATAATATTTAGAGTATTTACAAACTTCTTGTAATAACAAAAGGGGGAACAATCATGATTCAAACTAAGGATATTATCGAACTTACAGACACATACGGAGCAAATAACTATCACCCACTTCCAATCGTTATTTCTAAAGCAGAAGGTGTTTGGGTAGAAGATCCTGAAGGAAACCGCTATATGGACTTATTAAGTGCATATTCTGCAGTAAACCAAGGTCATCGTCACCCGAAAATTATTAACGCTTTAATTGACCAAGCTAATCGTGTTACGTTAACTTCTCGTGCTTTCCATAGCGATCAATTAGGTCCTTGGTACGAAAAAGTTGCGAAACTAACTAATAAAGAAATGGTACTTCCAATGAACACAGGTGCTGAAGCTGTTGAAACTGCAATTAAAACAGTTCGCCGCTGGGCTTATGATGTGAAGAAAGTAGAAGCAAACCGTGCTGAAATCATCGTTTGTGAAGATAACTTCCACGGACGTACAATGGGTTCTGTTTCTATGTCTTCAAATGAAGAGTACAAGCGTGGATTCGGTCCAATGCTTCCTGGCATCGTTGTAATTCCTTACGGTGATTTAGAAGCATTAAAAGCCGCAATTACACCAAACACAGCAGCATTCATTTTAGAACCGATTCAAGGTGAAGCTGGAATTAACATCCCACCAGCTGGTTACTTAAAAGAAGCTCTTGAAGTATGTAAAAAAGAAAACGTTTTATTCGTAGCCGATGAAATCCAAACAGGCTTAGGCCGTACTGGTAAAGTATTCGCTTGTGACTGGGACGATGTAACTCCTGACATGTACATACTTGGTAAAGCACTTGGTGGCGGTGTGTTCCCGATCTCTTGCGTTGCAGCAAACCGCGACATTTTAGGTGTATTTGAGCCAGGTTCTCACGGTTCTACATTCGGCGGTAACCCACTTGCATGTGCTGTATCTATCGCAGCTCTTGAAGTGTTAGAAGAAGAAAAATTAACAGAGCGTTCTCTTCAATTAGGAGAAAAATTAGTTGGGCAATTAAAAGAAATTGATAACCCAATGATCACTGAAGTTCGCGGTAAAGGTTTATTCATCGGTATCGAATTAAACGAGCCAGCTCGTCCTTACTGTGAACAACTAAAAGCAGCTGGTCTACTATGTAAAGAAACACACGAAAACGTAATTCGTATCGCACCACCTCTAGTAATCTCTGAAGAAGATTTAGAGTGGGCATTCCAAAAAATTAAAGCTGTATTATCATAATAATAGAGAGGTTGTCCGGCATGTTGGGACAACCTCTTTCTTTTTATATTCATTTATATTAAGATAAAATCGTAATTTTCTGTATTTTAAAATCGTAAAGGAGGTGCGATATGCTATTAAGATACGGTAAACAGATTAACTATTTAGCTACATCTTTTATTTTAGTTACATTCTGTGGCTTCCTACTTTCCACAACATGGCTTACTCACTATTCAACTCCTACTACATTCACACTACTGAAAGCATCATTTTGGACTGCTGTTATTCTTACTATCATTGGTTTTGGACGAGAAAAAAGTGCACTTACGGTTATACTATTTGGCATTTGTACACTTGCATTCATTGGCCTTTACACTTTTTCGGTTATCGATTACCTCTATAACCCAAGGCCATAAAAAAGAGCTATCTTTTAACAAGATAGCTCTTTTCTTTATTTCACTACATTTCGCAAAGTACCAATTCCTTCTACTGTAATGACCACTTCATCACCAGCATGTAAAAACTTCGGTGGTGTAAAACCTTTTCCGACACCAGCCGGGGTTCCTGTTGCGATAATATCACCTGGTTCTAAAGTCATTCCTTTGCTTATCGTTGAAATAATTTCTTCTATCGAAAAAATCATTTTATTTGTGTTGGAAGTTTGCCTTACTTCTCCATTTACTACCGTTTCAATGTGTAATGCATTCGGCGCATTAACCACCGATTTATGAATTAAATACGGTCCCATCGGGCAAAATGTATCGAAGCTTTTCCCAAGGAAAAACTGTTTATGTTTTCTTTGAATGTCTCGAGCTGTTACATCATTTATAATCGTATAACCAAAAACATGCTCAAGCGCTTTTTCTTTTTTAATTTGCTTCCCTCGCTTACCTATAATGACAGCTAGTTCTCCTTCATAATCTAGTTCGTCCGTTGCGTGAGGGTGACCATTAATTTGCTCATTTATGCCAATAACTGTTGTTGGTGCTTTCGTAAAGATCATTATATTTTCTGGAATAGACTCTACTCCGCCCATTTCTACCGCATGCTCACGATAGTTTTTTCCAACGCACAAAATATTCTTTCTTGGCCTTGGAATCGGTGCTAATATTTTCACCTCTGTTAACGGATAATACGCCGCTTCCCCGTTCTCTTTTGCCCAATTTACAATTTCACATACTTTCTCAAAGCACTCAGTCCCTCTTTCAATACACTCTAACATTGTAATAGGGATTGTAACCTTTTCCCCTTTTTGTCTTTGCGCTTCTCTTAAGTGTAATACCTTTTCTTCTTCTTCATCCACAATACCTACAAATACCTTTTCTTCTTTCTTCGCCGTTACAAAACGCAATATTTCCACTCTCCATCCTAAAACTCATACCCTTTAATTGTATTCGCATCCGCAAGAAAAAAACCTTCTCATGCACACTAATTTTTACAATATTCTTCTCACATCCTATTCGTTACCCCTCTACATTTGGCATAAAATGTAGAATTTTTACTTTTTTTAGCGAAGGTATTTCTTTTTTATGGAGTTTTTGTATAATATGTACTACATATATACTAAAAATTTCATTTAGAGATGGAGCCGATTTCAATGTTTGAGCAAGCGATTGAAAAAAAACGTGAAAAAATGATTTATTTTGCTGAACGCTATGGAATGACTTCTCAAAAAACAGTGGATTGTAGCCAAGAACTGGACAGGCTCTTAAATGTAATTTGGCATGTACATACGGATTTTCACTCAAATCAAACACTCAACACACACACGCAATAATGTGTGTGTTTCTTTTATTTCAAAAAAACACACATTTTATCGGAAACGCCCATACAATAGTAGAAAAGAAAATTTTAAAAACGAAGGGTGTTTTGTATGCCAGCTATGGTCGGACATATTCGTATCGTCAATATTGGATCAAGTGGTATTTTTCATATTGGAGATGTATTTGCGATTAGGCCTATTAGTTACTCACGTGCTTTCGCCGGGGCCGGCTCTTTTAATGTTGGAGATAATGTTTCTGTCTACAATTATCAAAGTGCAACGACTGTTAATGATTCAGATGTCGTTGATCAAGCGATAATTGGTTCAACTTAAAGGGGGCGATTGTATTGAATTTTTACGTAAACCAAAGCATTATCATTAACAGCATTAAAATTGATAGCATTACAACCTCTTCTGTATTCCAAATTGGCACTGCCGGAAGTATTAAAGCCCTATCCAAATTTTCAAATACGGGCGGATTTACGGAGCCGCTTCGCCCATTACAGGCAAACGGACAAATTATTTCTATCAAACCATCAACTAGTTCTTCTTAAGACATCCTTGTCATAAATATATAGCAGGAATATTTTTACCCTCCCTATTGAAAAGGAGGTTTCACAAATGAATCAAGATATATATACTTACTTACACCAACTTCAACAAGCTCTTCAAACACAACAAGCAGCCATCCTCAATTTAGAAGATCAAGTGCGTCAACTCCAAGAAGAGCTTAACGAATTAAAAAATCGCCCCTCCTCTTCTGTAGGAAAAGTGGAATACAAATTCGATCAATTAAAAGTCGAAAATTTAAATGGCACTTTAAATATTGGCTTAAACCCATTTTCAGCAAAAGGACAACAAATTGAAGATTTTCAAGTGGATACAGAAACATTGAAGGTAAATCCTGAAACCGAAACAAACCCAGACTTTTATCAAGGTATCCTCCAAGAAATGCATCGATACTTAGATGAAGAAGCATATAATCGTATTCTCCATTTTGAACAAGAAGAGAGAACACCGCTTGATGAAATGTATCGACAAATGATGGTGGATGACATAAAAAAACAGATGGAGCATCGACTCCCTTATTATTTATCACAAGTTCAATCATATGAAGGTATTTCAACAGATCCAGATTATTTACGAGATATCATTATCCAGGCAATGAAACAAGATATTGACAAAGCCTTTCTCTCATTTATTCAGCACATACCGGGAAATTTCCGAAAGGAGTAAGTATGTATGAACCTTAACGTTGTAAACCGTGAGTTAAAAGTCGGACAGATTAAAATGAACGGTGTATCGTCGTCCGCACTCTTTTTAATTGGAGATGCAAATCTCCTCATTCTATCTTCTATTCTCGATACACCATTTGAAACAGTTACAGAGGGTCCATTTGTACCATTAGTAACAGATGTCCCTCCTACTCCAGGTTAAGGAGACTGAGAAATTATGTTGCATCATGTGTCCATTGTCCAAAATGTTTCTATTATTTCTTTAGGGATTACTGCCGTATTTCAAGTTGGAGATGCAAACCAAATGGAATTAAAAAGTAGAGCTCTTGCCGTCCACCGTGAAATTCCTTGTTATATAAGGGGAGAAGGTCGCTTTGATGCTTTTGAAATCTTTACAGATGAACACATTACAATTCCAAAACGAACGACAGATGTAAAATTAAATATTGTAAATGAATGCCCTTTTATTGAAGTTAATAATGTTGAATTGCGGACACTTTTAAATTCTGGTTGCTTTCAAATTGGAAATGTTGATTATGGTTTTAATAACTCTCGTATTATGCAAATCCGCCAATATATTACGGATGAACCTTCCGCACAATAATTCATATAGTAAGTAAAAAGCTTAGTAAAGTAGGTGGATGGTATGCCTTCGGTTGTAGGAAATCTCGTCGTTCAAAATAGTAACGGCTCTTTCAACTTAGGAGATTTTTATAACGTATCTCCGAAAGAAAACACGAAAGCTTATAACGGATCTGGGGCTTCCAATGTTGGATTTGTCGTAAATACGTTTAACGGTGTTAGTGCAACAAATACGTTTGATTCTGATGTGGCGGATCAAGATCAGATTGGAACAGCGTAAAAAAAGTAGGAGATATTCTCCTACTTTTTTCTTTTATCTAATTCAAAATTATTAAAATGAAATTTTAATAAGAAAGAGCTTTACTGTCCACAAATAGCAGTATAAACAAGTAAGTAGTAAAGAGGCACTATTTCATTTTATTTAAATGATAACCCTCTCTCCTCCAAAGCCTTTCTAAGCTTCGGCATAGACGCAGGTCCCATACCATGCAGTTTTAAAATCTCTTTTTCACTATACTTGGATAGTTCTTCTATCGTGTGAATTCCATGGTGCTCTAGCGCATTTCGTGCTGGTGATGAAAGAAGTGAAAGAAATCCTGTTTTAGGTTTCTTTTCTTTCTCACAAGTCGGGCAAGTTGGGCAATCGCTACTTTTGTAGTATTCATGTCCTTTTTCACAAGTTCTTAACGTTTTTTCCGTTACCATTTTCAAGCCCCTCTATTCCTCAATATTTACAACATGATTCCCATCAAAGAAGTATAAACATTTCTCTTTCACAGGATGTTGTAAGCTTTTCTCCAGCGCTTTTGCATATAACGAAAGCTGTACTTTATATCGATCTTCTAAAATTGGTTTTGCTTGTTCGAATCCGCCTGGGAATTTCCCTTCAATCGTATCTGTTTTGAAGTCAATTAACGTAATGCCGTCTTCCTCTTCAATCATGCAGTCGATAACCCCTTGGACAAGAATCGTTTCTTCACTCTTCCCTTGCCAATCTTGATATGCTTCTTCTGCTGCAAGCATCATCGTAAATGGCACTTCACGCTCAACACTTTTCGCCGCTAGTACCCTTTTACCTAAATCACTGTCAAAGAATGAAATTACTTTTTCAATCGCTATTTCTTCCGCCTGCTCGAATGTTAATAATTCCTTATTTACCATTCCAGCAATTTGCTCTTGCAGAACTTCAACCGTAATCGGCTTCTTCAAATCAACATGCTGCATAACAGCATGGACTGCTGTTCCACGCTCTGCGTACGTTAATCCTTTTTTCTCCATAAAGCGCGGACGTGTTTTAATTGGCGTACGTAGTTTTTTAATAAAGGCATTATCGCTACCTTCTTCAGATTGATAATTTCTCTTTATTTCTGTAACAGATTGCTTCGCACGATAAGATGTTGCATCCTCATATCCGTACTTCCACATTAATCTGTCGTACACTTCTTCTTTCCGTTCACTTTGCAGGGGAACAGCCTTTTTCTCACGAAGCGCTTCTAACAATTCTTGTTTCTCTTCTTGAACTGGCTCTGGTGCAAGTAGCGTGTTACCGTCCACAACTTCTACTTTCCAGTTCGTGTCATACCCGTAAATTTCATCTGGAATACTTCCTTGTCCTAATTCAAGAAGCATTTCACTATCACGGTGTCTATATAATGAAGGTGCAATCCAGTCTAAATAACAAGACACTCCGGCACGTATGTGATCCGGTAATAACCATTCACTATGTTCCCTCGCATCAAGCCATTTTTCCATCTCCTTATTTGCATCCTTAACTGTTCCGATTAAAATTAACTTCTCTTTCGCACGCGTCAACGCTACGTATAGTACGCGCATTTCTTCCGCAATTAATTCCATTTTCATTTTACGTTTAATCGCAAGCTGTGATAATGTCGTGTATTTAATTCGTTTACGCGGATCGATAAATTGCGAACCGAAACCGAAATCTTTATGGAGTAAGAAACGTTTCATTAAGTCTTGTGTATTAAAACGACGGCCGAGTCCAGCTACAAATACAACCGGGAACTCTAGCCCTTTACTTTTATGGATCGTCATGATGCGAACAACGTCTTCTTGTTCACCGAGGGCCCTCGCCGTCCCCATATCATCACCGCGTTCTAAAATACGTTCAATAAAACGTAAGAAGCGGAATAATCCTCTAAATGATGTTGCTTCATATTGTCTTGCACGGTCATATAGTACGCGTAAGTTTGCCTGCCTTTGCTTTCCAGCTGGTAAACCGCCAACGAAGTCGTAATAACCTGTCTCGCCGTACACTTTCCAAATTAAATCAGAAAGTGATTGTTGACGTGCAAATTCACGCCATCCTTGCAGTAAGTTATAAAACCACTCTAGTTTTTCATGAAGTTCTTGTTCCTCTTCAAGCGGTGCACCTTTTAAGAATGAGCTCATTACTTCATAAAACGAGCCTTTCTTTCCGTGAGCACGAAGCGTCGCAAGGTCTTCATCGTTTAATCCAACGATTGGGGAACGAAGTACAGCTGCAAGCGGGATATCTTGCATCGGATTATCAATAACGCGGAATACGTTCATCATAATATTTACTTCCGTTGCTTCAAAATAACCAGTCGCAAGGTCAGCATATACCGGAATTCCTTGCAATTTTAACTCTTCCATAATTTGCGGCGCCCACGGCATGGAGCGAAGTAAAATAACGAAGTCGCGGTATTGTACAGGACGCATACTATCCGTTTTACGGTCATACACTTCATAACCGGAATCAACCATCGCTTTAATGCGCTGCGCCATAAAGCGAGCTTCAAGCTGTGCTTTTTCGACTTCTGCACCTTCTTCACCGTCTATTACTTCTTCTTCCGTTTGCTGAATACAGAGTAATTCTGCCGCTACATCTTCACCTTCTGGATAGGTAGCACCTAGTTTTAATTCAGCGTCAGCATCGTAGTCAATCTCTCCAACTTCTTCGCCCATAATTTGTTTGAAAATGAAGTTCGTACCTGCTAGTACTTCATGACGACTACGGAAGTTTTTCGCTAAGTCAATCTTCATTCCGCCGCCCAATCCTTCTTGTGTGAAGCGTTTATACTTTCCTAGGAATAGTCCTGGTTCAGCTAGTCGGAAACGATAAATCGACTGCTTTACGTCACCAACCATGAACAAGTTTCCTTCACTCTCAGAATCTTTCGTTACGAATTTAATAATGGATTCCTGTACAAAGTTCGTATCTTGATATTCATCGACTAATACTTCAGTAAATTTATTACGATATTGGAGCGCCACTGCTGACGGATTCATTTCACCATTTTCACTTTGTTCACTTAAAATTTGTAAACAGAAATGCTCTAAATCTGTGAAATCGACCATTCCTTTATCTCGCTTCATCGCTTGGAAACGCTCTGTAAATACTTTTACAAGTTGAACAAGCTTTTCTAATACTGGGTGCATATCTTGAAAATCTCGTAAGAAACTTTCAGGTTTGCGGCTAAATAACTCTTCTTGTAATTTCTTTACTTCATCTTTCGCTTTATTACGAAGAGAGTCTACTTGTTTTACAACATCTTCATTGTAATCACTTTTCTTAATACGCTTTAACGTTTGCCACGATACGTTTTGCATCGCTTCATACACGCTTGTCCACGACTCACGAGCAGCTGATGATAACGTTCCAAGTAATGCTACATCTGCTTGCAGGGTTTCAACGCGAGGCGCTGGACCGTCAGGAAGCATTGCGAGTTCAGTTGCCTTACGAATATGCTGTTCCGCTGTTTCAAGCTGGAATTTCACATCTTCTAATAAATAAGAAGCATATACTAAATCTTCAATTGTCTTTCCTTCTACGTCATATGCTTCTACTAATTTATCAAGCCATTTTTCCGGATTTGGATGCGCTCTTGACTCTGTATGAAGCGCTAAAATCATACGTTGTAAGTCATCATCACTACGGTCACTCGTATAACGATCAACAAGTTCAAAGAAGATTGTATTATCTTCGATTCCGTACTCTTCTTCTAATATGTCATCTAGCACTTCTTCTTTTAACAATTCATTTTCTGTTTGATTCGCAATACGGAAACGAGGATCAACATCCAGCATGTAGTAATATCCTCTAATTACTTGTAAACAGAATGAGTGAATTGTTGAAATGGAAGCTTTATTTAATAGGCTCAGTTGCTTTCTTACATGCTGAGAGCCTGGTTCATCAATTAATACCTTTTCTAACGCTTCCCCAATTCGATTTTTCATCTCTTGCGCTGCTGCATTTGTAAATGTTACAACGAGCAGGCGGTCGACATCGACTGGATTCTCTTCATTAATAATCTTTTTAATAATACGTTCAACTAATACTGCTGTTTTACCTGATCCAGCTGCAGCCGCAACTAAAATATCACGTCCGTTCGCTACAACAGCTTTCCACTGGTCATCTGTCCATTGACTACCTTCTGGTTTTTTAGGCCAATTTTCTATCATTCTCCGCCAACCTCCTCTCTTATTTTCTCCATCGCTTCACTATCTTTCATATCTTTTAACGTACGGAATTGATTATCTTCAAGTGACTCATCAAATTGACAAACAGATTTGAAGTTACAGAACGTGCACGCTGCTTTATTTCCCATTTTATAAGGAGCAATATCGATAACACCTTCTGTAATATCTTTTCCGATATTTTCAAACGTATGGTGTACATATTTTTGCAGTACGTTAAACTCTTGCTCACTTGCAATACTTGAACGCGCACTAAAGCTACCGTCTTTTTTCAGGCCAGCAGAAATAATATCTGAACTCCCTGTTGAAAGTTTGTTATCCATTAAACGAACAACGTCAGCATCTCCTAATACGAGTCCTTTCATTTTAAATTTCTTTAAAATTTCTTTTTCAATTTCGGCTTCAGATGCGTCACCTTTCATTTCAACAATTGGATTATGGATATGAAAATACAATACACCCGCTGGTGATGCTGCTTGGCCTTTTTTCATCCACGTCTGTGCATTCGAAGTAACAACATCTAAATACGTTAACATTTGAAGTGCTAATCCGTAATACACTTCTGTTAAATCTAACGCTTTTGAACTTGATTTATAATCAATAATACGTAAGAACGTCCCGTTCTCATCTTCTGCCTTATCAACACGGTCAATACGGCCGACTACTTCCATCTTCACACCATTTGGTAGTGAGAATTCCATCGGCGGAAGTGATCCTGTACCGCCCATACCGAATGGCACTTCTAAATCAACTGGTACGAATCCGCTCGACTTCGCATGTTCACGAAGAATGATTGACGTACGGAAAATGATTTGTTGTAGTTTTTGTTTTAAATAGAAATGACGGTTTGAACTTAATAAAATTTGTCGTTGTAATAACGGTGCGATTTCTTCTATTACTAAGACAGAAAGATGCTCACACTCTTTTATAGATAAATCCGCCCAAGTGCGGTTTTCACGCAATAACTTATCCGCAATTTTCTTTAATGCCGCATGGAATAATTCACCGATGTCTGGTGCATCAAGCTTGAAAATATCACGCTCTCTAAGTGATAAACCGTGCTGTGCAAAATGAGCGTATGCACAACGATTAAATAGTTCCATACGAGAGACGCTTCCTTTAATTATATCTCCATATAAATCTCTACTTACTGCTGTACTTAGTTTCTTCGCACGATTTCGATAGAATAAACTTGATAAGACGCGGCTACTTTTTTGTTTCCATTCATCTGAAGTTACGTAGAAGTTGTATACGTCCCACCAAAAGTCTAAATTCCCTTCAAATCCGTATCGCTTCCACGTTTGTAGTTGCTGCATAACGTAAGATAACGTTACTTCTGGCGTTGCCACGTATGAAATTTGTTCTGAACGTGATAAATCATTTACGTCATTCGTAATAAATGAATCTTTCACATTAGGGAACATTCTTTTTATTTTCTTAATAAAGCTAGACGCAAGTAACGTCTTTCCTTCTTCATCTGCAAGCGGGCATGAAATGTATAACCTCTCAGACGCTCTCGTTACCATTTGATACATAACGAACTGTTCTTCTAACAAAGTTTGTCTCGTCGTTGGCGCTAATTCAATCCCTGCCGCACCAAGAACTTCTCTTTCCTCATCAGAAAGCATACCTTCATCCATAGGTGCTGCTGGAATGACCCCCTCATTTACACCTATAATAAACGTTGCTTTCACGTCAGATAACCTGGAGTGATCAATATTAGCAATTAACACTTGGTCTAATGACGGCGGAATGTTAGCAAATTGAAGTGCCTCAAGACCTGTCGACATAACGTCCGTAAACATAGAAAGAGACATTCTCTCTTCACCAAGCATCTCTACAAATGTATCAAGAAGACTCATTACTTCTTCCCATACTTGTTCATGATCTGTCGCAAATAAGAAATCTCCACTTTCTTCTGCACGTATACGTAATTCTTCTAGCTTCTTCGGAACATCCAGTTCTTCTAAAAATAAGTAAACTGCTTCACACATTTGCATAACTGTTCCTGCACGCTTTAACCTTTTTTGCATGCGAATAACAGGTGTTCTTACAAAGTCACGTAACCTATTTATTTTCTCTTCCATTTCACGTTCACTGTCTGTAATCATCCCGTTCGTATCATCAAGAGAACGATAACGGCGATACATCCATGGATCCTCTGAAGTCCACCTCTTTCCTTGTACACCGTACGCTAAACAGTAATTTTCAAATTCATCCATTTCTTCACGCATCGTTTCTTTTCTTACGTCTAATGGATATAAAAGCTCTGTTTTCACGCAGCGGAACACCGCATCATAACGCCAATTCCCACTAATAATCTCGAGTGCAGAACGAATACATTCTACTAATGGGTGGTGTGACATCGGACGCTTTTCATCGATGAAGTGCGGGATATTGTAATCTGTAAATAACGTGCGCATCACATCGTAATAACTTTCCCCATTACGAAGAAGCACTGCAATATCTCGGTAACGATATTTTTCATTCGCAACAAGTTTACGAATTTCACGAGCAACACCTTCTACCTCCGCTCGTAAATTCGCAGCTGTGCTAATCGTTACACTCGCTTCACCGTTAAATTTTTCATTTGGACGCGCTTCATAATGAGCTTCTAAATGCGCTAATGCTGGAGAATGAAAACGCGGCTGTTCCATAAGTGGAATTGTTTTTTCAATTTCTATTTTCTCTTCACGCGCTACTTGTTTGATTTTTTCATACGTTAACGTCGTTTCATAAAATAAATCGAGTTCATTTACTGGCTGTGCTAACGTTTTTTCATCTATCGTTAACGTGATCGTAACTCTCGCTCCGCAAATCATAAGCTGTCTTACAATCTCTAACTCTTGCGGGGAGAATGAATGAAATCCATCTATATAAATTTCCGCACCATTTACATATTCAGACTGCGGAAGCTTTTCCACTAGCAATTGCAGGTAGTCTTCTGAATCTAAATATTTTCCAATTAAAGCACGTTCAAAATCATCGTATAATAGCTGTAAATCATACACTTTATTCGCTAGTAACTTTTGTTCGGCACTGCTACTATGCGCATCCAATTGTTGCCACATTTCATATACGTTAGATGGCGTTACATTGTAACGTTTAAACTCTGCAATCATACTGCCAAGATGTTCAAAGAAACCGTTTTGCTCCGCTGCTTTTTGGAACACCGATAATCCATCTTTACGAGACTCTACAATTTTACGGAGTAACATATGTACACCCGCTTCATCAATATGAAGACGACTCGCTCCGCCAACTTCTTGTAGTACCTTCCACGCTAATCGTGAAAAACTAAAAACTTGTGCCCGAATAGAACCTCTTACATCCTCACTTCCAATTAACGCCTGCTGCGTCTGGAATGTCATCTGTTCTGGCACAAGATATAATATTGTTTTCCCTCTCGGGCGTTGTTTTAACTCTTCTTGCACTTCGCGTAAACAAAGTGTACTTTTTCCACTTCCCGCTCTACCAATCACAAATCGAAGTGACATGTAACCCCACCTTTCACTTACATAACGAACGTTAGTTTGCTACTATAATTGTATTATAGTACACGAAAAAAGACAAACTGAGTTGTTTGTCTTTTCTATACTTCTATCTATTATATCAACCTTTTGAAAAATTCGTTTGCACCTCTTGAATTGGCCAATATCGCAAATCAACTTTACCGACGACTGTATCAGCTTTTACAAAGCCAAAGTGTCTACTATCCCAGCTCCCGAGCCGGTTATCACCTACTACAAAAATAAACCCGGGTGGCACCAGCTTTTCTTTCGTTAACTCTTCTAATTTAAAGTCGCCTGTTAGTTGCCTTCCATTTATCTCTTTCTTATATTTCTCTAGATACGGCTCATCAATAAATTGTCCATTTATATATAACTTATCATGCTTATATTCAATATGATCTCCAGGTAAACCGATAATTCGCTTTACATAGTCCTCTTTTTTATTCGCATGAAACACCACAACGTCAAATCTGTTCAAGTCCCCAACTTGATAACTCACCTTATTTACAACGAGCATATTACCATCTTGCAATGTCGGCATCATTGACTTCCCCTCTACAACATACGTTGAGAAGAAAAACGTTCGAAAAAATACAGCTAATAATACACCAATTAAAATTGTTCGTATCCACTCTATGCCTTCTTTTTTCAAAGTTTTCTTCATCCGCTTCTCCCCTTATCCTTTAATACTGAAGCTTTCCTTTACAAAGAAGACTATTCTTAATGTAGTTCTAACTTTACTTCAATTTTCTTACCGACATACCATAAAATAAAAATACCAATCGCTACAATGACTGATTTCACCGGATTATGAATAAATGACATTAAATCATGACCGATATACGTTAAAATAAAAATCATCACAAGTTTTCCGAATGCTAACGCTAGCCCAAACTGTTTTACACTAATTCGTGATAAACCAGCGACAACATTTATTAGCGCTGACGGTGTAAACGGAAAACAAAATATAACAAAAATCGGTGCGAATCCTTTCCTTTCAATCCACCCCATTGCTTTTCTTACTCTCTCATGCTTATTTACAAACGAAAAGAAACGACTGCGACCAAAATGGCGGATGATGAAAAAGACAAGTAATGCACCCATTACTGATCCAAGCCATGAATAAAGAAAACCGAGCCAAAAGCCAAATGCAACAGCATTCGCCAGTACAAATACAATAAGCGGTAATGCTGGAATCAACGCCTCTATCATCGGTAAACCAATACCAAGAAGTGGTCCGAACGCTTTATAACTCTCAACAATATGATCCATATTTTCTGGTGAAAAATACTCTTTGATTGTCTGAAAATCCATTCTACACTTTACCCCTTTACTCTAAATACTATCCCTACTGTATCATTGCTTATATGAAAGAGGAAATGGTAGATACGACATATGGAGATGTATTTATTAAAGTTTCCATATCTTTCATAAGAATTCCTTCATTATTTAGCTATGATAATCTATCAATATTCGACAGGAAATGTCGTTCGTTTTGTTATTTAGGTGGTTTTCCGGTATTTTTATCGGTAAATGAAATTACAACTCGGTTTTTCTAACACATCTCTTTATCTATAAAGATTGATAAAATGAAGCTTTAATCAACCCTCACCAATCCGGCTTTTACAGGCAGCAGGGCCCCCACCTAACTTCTTTGCTTTCGCTGAATTTTGATGTGTGCGTCTTACTGCCCGGTAAATAGCGGATAAACAAAAAAAGAATGGGGATGATTCCCCCATCCTTTCACACTTCGCCTTCCTTCACAAAATACACTCTCTCATAAGCAGGTCTTAATGTTGATTCCTCTTTTTTATCAATCTCTTT
The DNA here is from genome assembly GCF_002558005.1 of Bacillus sp. AFS012607. Lineage (NCBI taxonomy): Bacteria > Bacillati > Bacillota > Bacilli > Caryophanales > Bacillaceae > Bacillus > Bacillus sp. AFS012607. Next base: position 201,815 of record NZ_NTVM01000010.1, on the reverse strand, counting down.
AAAACAAGGGCTCCCTTGTTTTTTCCTACGATCTTCATATTCAGTACGCAATTTCGCTGTACGATTTTGTTGATTTTCAAAACTAGTTTTTGATATTTCTAATTTCACAGCAAAGCCATTTATAAACCTAATAATAAGATTTCCATCTTTTAATTCTTTATTACCTTCAATATAAAAATGAGACAACCAAGCGCACTCTTTTCTAGAGTAAGAATAGGTAGGGAAAAAATAAAGTTGATCTGTAGGACTAATCGCAATCGGTGCTTTATGTGTAATATGAGTTAATTCTTTCGTTCCTTCTTTTCTGCCTAAGAAACTAGAACCATGCTTTCGGCAACTTCTTTCTATAATATCTAGTGGTTTTTGAAATACGAAAAAAGAATCATTCATTTCAACGACTCGCGTAACAATTTTCTTTTCACTTAGAATAACAGGAAGTAAGGCCATCGTATTTTTCGTTACAACATAATTTTCGACATAGCGTTCCACTTTACTTTCCATACTCTATTATCTCCTTTTTTCCATTTATATTAGCAGCTGCATATATAATTTTAGCACCTATGAAAAGAAAACGGATTGCACATTCTACTATTTTACATTAATTTATTATTTATCAAACATTCTTCAAATTTCAAAATAAATATATAAAAATAACAAGATGGCATTGTGCACAAAAAAGCATTTATACTGCTATAAATATTTGAAATCACTTCCTCATTTCACATCATTACAACAATTAACTTTGTTATAATTAAAATGTAAATCCAATATATGGAGGGCCACTATGGAAGAAAAAGAGATCCAACCATCAATTCAAATGAAAAATAGTAGCGTCATTATCGTGAAAAATTCAGCTAGTATTATATTCGGTTTATTTTTTATTCTGCTATTCTTTGCCAAACCGTTTCGTAAATCAAAATGTACAGAATGTAAAAAACGTGAGAAGAAAAACGTAGCGAAAAAAGAGTAAAAGGCCTTCCTTTTTGGAAAGCCTTTTTACATTTGTAGTATCATTTTATTTATTCTTCTTCACCCTTAGAAAAACAACTATATTTTCTTCCAAGGTTCTCTACATCTTTTTTGATTTGTAATATGATCCTTATATAAAACATGAGAAAGAGTATTTGTACTTGTTACCCGCTTTAAATTTTTACTAAAAAATTTAAATTTGTACATCTTTTTCCATCACTAACAATTCGTCAATTAATTAACTTTGTAATATAAGTTTTGTATATAATGTCATTCAAAAACACAATATATATAAGTAGCTATTTATAATTACATTGCTTTTTATCGAATTCTAAAAAGGAGTTGTATACTATGGATAAAGAAAATCTATTAAGTCAGCAGGTTAATAGCATCCCCTCAGATGCTCTGAATACTCCTAGCAAGGAACAAGAACAACTGTTAGAAACATCATCTCAAAACGTACAAAATTCCAATAACAATACTAACAAAAAAGATGAGACTCAAGGTCTATCTGGAAAAGATTCCCCTATTTCAATAAAGAATACAAACTTATAGTTATTTACTATCATACGCAGCAAATGCTCTTGCTGAACTAATTCTTATACAGAAACTAATACGCATTCCCGATAATTTTTTACCAGTTGTAACATAGAAAAAGAGATTTAGATATAAAAACAGGCTCTGAAAAAATTTTCTGCACAACCTAAAAAAAAAAGGATGGCATTAGCCATCCTTTTTTCCATCATCAACTATAAAATTATAGTTTGATTACGTTTTTAGCTTGAGGTCCACGGTTACCGTCTTCGATTTCGAAGCTAACTTTTTGACCTTCTTCTAAAGATTTGAAACCGTCAGTTTCGATTGCTGAGAAGTGTACGAATACGTCGTTTTCGCCTGGAACTTCGATGAAACCGAAACCTTTTTCGTTGTTAAACCATTTTACTTGTCCTGTTACTGCCATAATTATTTCCTCCTAAGAAAATACAAATTTTAAATTTTTTAGTCTTCCTGTCTAAAAAAAGAATCCACACATTATCAAATACGAAACATAAACTAGTTCTCACATACTTTTTCTCGTTCGTTTTCAGCACTTGATAACATATGGATTGCTTAATTTAACTATTCAACTGACATCATCATAGCACATTAAAATAAAATGTACAATCTTTTTCTAAAATGGAATTTCTAATTTTTAGTATTTCTTATAAAATATAATTATCTCTATTCCAAATAAGGAGGAATTTATGAACAACAAAATTCCTAGAAAAACATTAAAAAGAATCGAAGAGGATATTGAAAATAATAATCTTGGAAAAGCAAGAGACAGATTGCACGGCCTCATCTTTACATACCCAAATGAATTACATCTTCGAAAACAACTCGGAGATATTTATTATAAATTACAATATCCAGAAATGGCTGGACGTTACTGGTATCTAGAGGAGCATAAAAACAGATATTATGCATGAATCATGTTTATTATTTGAGAAATCAATGGGAAATAACCCTCATCATATTGCACGCGCTTTAAAGTTTAAAGGCGATTCTAACCATATAAAAGCTTTGTATAAAGATCAACCTTTATCTTCAGTGCAGAAGAAAGTAGCAGAGGAGTTAATTTATGAGTATAAAGAAACATGGCAAGATAAGCTAGTTCCTTTTGGCTGTCTAGCATTCCTTGCTTGCCTTCTCTTTTCTGCCATTGTTGGTCTATTCACTATTTGGAATTGGATTTTTTAATTATAGGGGGAATTTTCACATGTCAAACTACGATAACGAAGAAAAGCTAACAGGCGGAAACGTTTCGAACGTATATCGTTCTGAAAATACTGTTCGTCGAGAGTTAAAGCCAGATAGCGCAAAAATCCATAAGCTATTACAACACTTAGAAAACAAAGGATTTCATTATACTCCAAAGTTTTTAGGTGTAGATGAAGAAGATAGAGAGGTTTTATCCTTTATTGAAGGAGAAGCTGGGAATTATCCTTTAAAAGAATATATGCGATCTAATGATGTATTAAAAGGAATCGCAAAGATGCTCCGCCTTTACCATGATGCTGTAAGTGATTTTCCGTTATTAGATGATTGGAAACCGATGGATCACACGCCAAATAACATTGAGGTTTTATGCCACAATGATTTTGCCATATATAACATTATTTTTAATAATGAGAAGCCAGTAGGGATTATTGATTTCGATGTTGCTGCTCCTGGTCCAAGACTATGGGATATCGCTTATACACTTTATACTTGTGTGCCTTTAAGTAGAGTGTATTATACAGAATCTGGTGAAGCCATTCATTATGAATCATCGCAACATGCAGATCGTATTAAAGAGAGAGTGAAATTATTCGTTCAGTCCTATGGTAAAAATATGGATGAAGATTACTTAGGAATGGTGTTGCTACGATTAGAAGGGTTATGTACATATATGAAACGAAAAGCGCAAGAAGGCGACTTGAATTTCCAAAGAATGATTGATGAAGGACATCTAGAGCATTATGAGAAAGATATGAAGTTTATTCGTAATCATAGGGCTGAGTGGCGTTGATTTAGTAATAAAGAAAAGTTAGTATCGTTTTTTGCCGATAAATTGATATCTCTTTTCGAATCGTTCACAAAATAACAAGGGGCCCCCTTCAAACAGGTGCCCCTTCCTTTTATTTCGTAAACTGTGCTTCTTCTGTAGATCCTTTTAACGCTGTCGTTGATGAAGTTCCGCCTGTAATCACTTGTGCAACTTCATCAAAGTAACCTGTTCCTACTTCGCGTTGATGACGTGTTGCAGAGTAGCCGTGTTTTTCTGCTGCAAATTCAGCTTGTTGTAGTTCAGAGTATGCTGCCATGCCGCGCTCTTTATAGCCACGTGCTAGTTCAAACATACCGTAATTTAATGAATGGAATCCAGCAAGTGTTACGAATTGGAACTTATAACCGTAAGATGCGATTTCCTTTTGGAAGCTCGCAATTGTTTTTTCATCTAGTTTTTGTTTCCAGTTGAATGAAGGTGAACAGTTATATGCAAGTAACTTTCCTGGATGCTCCTTATGAATTGCGTCCGCAAATCGTTTTGCATCTTCTAAATTTGGTTCCGACGTTTCACACCAAACGAGGTCTGCATACGGTGCATACGCTAAACCGCGCGCAATCGCTTGATCAAGACCTGCATTCGTACGGTAAAATCCTTCTGGTGTTCTTTCTCCTGTAATAAATGCTTTATCAACAGGATCGATATCGCTCGTAATTAAATCAGCTGCATCTGCATCTGTTCTTGCAACGATAATTGTTGGCACTCCCATTACATCTGCTGCAAGACGTGCAGAAATTAAATTACGTACCGCTGTTTGCGTTGGTAGTAGTACTTTTCCACCTAAATGGCCACATTTTTTCTCTGAAGATAATTGATCTTCAAAATGCACACCTGATGCACCTGCTTCAATCATACCTTTCATCAGTTCGAATACGTTTAATTGTCCACCAAATCCAGCTTCTGCATCTGCTACAATCGGTACGAAATAGTCTGTATCATCGCTTCCTTCCATATGTTGAATTTGATCCGCACGTTGAAGTGTTTGATTAATTCGTTTCACTACAGCAGGTACGCTGTTCGCTGGATATAAACTTTGGTCTGGATACATATGTCCAGAAAGGTTTGCATCAGCTGCCACTTGCCAACCACTTAAGTAAATCGCTTTTAACCCAGCTTTTACTTGTTGCATCGCTTGATTTCCTGTTAATGCGCCAAGTGCGTTAATATAGTCTTCTGTATGAAGCGATGTCCAAAGCTTCTCAGCACCGCGGCGCGCTAATGTATGTTCAATATCAATTGATCCGCGCAGGCGAATTACATCTTCTGCCGAATATGGACGTGTGATCCCTTTCCAACGCTCATCTAATTCCCAGCTTTCTTGTAATTTCTCGATTCTTTCGTTTTTCATTTATTCCATCCCCTTTTCATTTTTTATAAAATTTCATAACCTGGTAATGTTAAAAATGGTACGAATTCATCATTTCGAACGAGATTTGTAAACAACATTGTCGCCTCTTGGAATCTCCCTTTCTTAAAGGCTTCCTTACCAATCTCTCTTTCTATTTTTGCTAATTCTTCTTCTTTTAGCTCTTCCATTAATTCAAGCGTAATATTACGACCATCATTTAGTTTTCCACCTTCATGACGAATCCATTGCCATACTTGTGCTCTTGAAATTTCAGCAGTTGCCGCATCTTCCATTAAGTTATAAATGGGTGCTGCTCCCCGTCCGCTTAACCAAGATGCAATATATTGAATACCTACGCTAATATTCATGCGAAGGCCCTCTTCTGTAATCGTTCCCACCGGTACCTCTAGTAAATCGTTTTCTGTTACACATATTTCTTCACGTTTTCTGAAAATTTGATTTGGTGTTTTCATAATGTGATTAAATACTTCCATTGCAACCGGTACAAGTCCAGGGTGAGCAACCCAAGTCCCGTCATGACCGTCTAAAGCTTCGCGCTCCTTATCAGCACGCACTTTTTCAAAAGCTGCTTCATTCGCTTCTGGATTATTTTTAATCGGAATTTGTGCCGCCATTCCTCCAATTGCTGGTGCATTACGGCGGTGACACGTTTGAATTACTTTCAAAGAATACGAACGCATAAATGGCGCTGTCATCGTGACTTGTGCTCTATCTGGTAGTAAGAATTTATTATGATTACGGAAACTCTTTAAAAAGCTAAAAATATAATCCCATCTTCCACAGTTTAAGCCAGCAGAATGATCTTTTAGCTCATACAAAATTTCATCCATTTCAAACGAAGCGTGAATCGTTTCCAGTAACACAGTTGCTTTAATCGTTCCATTTGGAATGCCGATATATTTTTGAGCAAATACGAATACATCATTCCATAATCTCGCTTCTAAATAACTTTCCATTTTCGGTAAGTAAAAGTATGGGCCGCTCCCTTTTGCTAAAAGAGCTTTCGCATTATGGAAAAAGTACAAGCCGAAATCTACTAAGCTACCTGACATATTTTTCCCATCAACTTGCATATGCTTTTCCTCTAAATGCCATCCTCTTGGACGTACAATGAGTACAGCTGTTTTCTCATTTAATCTATATTCTTTCCCTTTATCATTTTCATGTGAAATCGTTCCCTTTACTGCATCTCGTAAGTTGATTTGACCTTCCACTGCATTTTCCCAAGTTGGTGAATTCGAATCTTCAAAATCCGCCATAAAAAGATGCGCTCCTGAATTTAAAGCGTTAATGACCATCTTTCTATCTACCGGTCCAGTAATCTCTACGCGGCGATCCTCTAAGTCTTTTGGCAGCTTGGCAATTGTCCAATCCGCTTCACGTATGTGTTTTGTTTCTTCTAGAAACTTCGGAAACTCCCCTGCATCAATTCTCTTTTGTTTTTCTACACGTTTTTGTAAAAGTTCTATGCGGCGCTCATTAAAATTCTCATGTAGTTCCTTCAAAAAACTAAGCACCTCAGGTGTCAATATTTCGTTGTACGCTGGTAACATTTCTCCAACGAGTGTAACCCGTGAAGTTTGCGTCGACATATTAGCATCCCCTTCTTAAACTGTTTTATAACAGATTTGATTTCATGTTTTATATTATATAACAAATCTTCAGAAAAGGAAGTTTTTTTTGAAAATTCACTTCATTTTTTTTTCAAAACGCCATTCTTTCGCGCTTTATTTCATACAAAAAAAGGCCGCTGTTATACAACAACGACCTTTTTGTATTATTTTTAAATTTCACTTTGACTAGTTAAACTTTATTACTGCCCTTGTTCCATATCATGCAATATTGCTCTATGTAAAAACTGTGCGTATTGTTCTCTCGTTACCTTCATAGACGGACCAAATTTACCTTCTCCGATTCCCATTGTAATACCATTTGTTTGTACTGCACTAATTGCATTCGTTGCCCATGAATTTGCTGAAACATCATTAAAGTTATGAGATCCCTTTGCCTGTAAGTCAAAAGCATTCGTAAGAACTTGTGCCATTTCCGCACGCGTTAACGTCGCCTTCGGTCTAAAGTTTCCATTCTCGTCTCCCTGGAAAATTCCCATTTCCGTTAAAGCCAATATTTCCTCGATAAAGCTTGTTGAATTTTCATCGATATCTCCATATGGGTTTTCATATTCATCTTGTTCTTCCATATCAAACACACGGTAAATTAAAGCTGCAACTTGCTCACGTGTTACATTATCCCCAAAACCGAATATTCCATCGCCATATCCCAAAATAATTTCTTGTTCCGCTAAATCATGAATCGCCTCATATGCCCAATGCCCTTTTGGTACATCTTTAAATACAATTGTATTTGTTTTTTGCAACGGTGCACTTTCCGCTTTTACATTGTTACTCTCTGCTGAGAATAACACCCCACCCATAATTGTTAATGCTGTAGCTGTTTTTAATAATTTTTTGCTCATTACATTTCCTCCCCAATATGTATATGTTTTTTCAAATATACATAACAAATAGTATAGTAACAATATATTTTCCGACACATTTCGTGACGGTTTTGTGAATCATATTACACATCATGTCTTTTTTATGGGGTTGATTATAAAGCTTATGTATAACATTAAAAATACATAAAAACGAATAATAATTCTTTTTTAAACAAACAAAAAAGCACAAATATTTCTATTTGTGCTTTCATATTTCACTCTATCTCCAATCCTCTTTCAAATGATAATTAATAATCGCATTATTAATAAATTGAGCATATTGTTCTCTAGGTACAGGGCGATTTAATTCATACATGCCATTCCCAGTTCCTCTTACAACATTATTAGATTGTAGCGCACTAATTGCATCTTCTGCCCAGTGGCCTTTTGGAATATCTTTAAATGTATGTTTTTGCTTCGTTTCAAAAGTAAATGCTCGTTTTAAAATGACAGCCATTTCCGCTCTAGAGACTGGTGCTTTCGGCCTAAAGTTCCCTTGCCCATCCCCTGTAAAAACACCACGTTTTGTTAACGCCAAAATTTCCTTTTTAAAAGTTGTTGTACTATCAGAAATATCTTTATACGGATTCGCTACTGACCCTTCTTCTTTCATTTCAAGTGTTCTGTAAATAATACCAGCTACTTGTTCACGTGTTGTAAGATCACCAACACCATACTTCCCGTTTCCATACCCTAATATAATTTTATGATATGCTAAATCCATAATAGCGTCATATGCCCAAAACCCGTATGGAACATCTTCAAACACAATCATTTGTGGATACTCTTCCGCTTTTACAGGCGTCACATTCGTCCCTGCAAATATCCCTCCTGCCATTGTCGCAATCATCATTACACCCAATATTTTTTTCTTCATCGTCCTCTCTCCCTATTTCATTCAAATAAAATGAACTTCATTGTTTCAGGAGTACTATTTTTTGGTGAATGTAAGATAAAATGCAAATCTTCTAGAAGAAATATTTCCACTACCTTTCTGCTTTATGCCTCCTTCTTCCTTTTTCAAAAAGGAAGTTGTCACATCTAAGGTGTTATATACTAAAACATTCTACAATCTCTTTATAAACTCCTTTTCACTTTACAACTTCCCTTTATTGGCGCGTAAAGGAGATGCCTAATGAAGGTTACTATATTCATGATTTATATTTCAGAGGTAGCATTCCTCTCCACTGATAACTCGCCTTCTCTTCCCTTGCGAAAAGTTAGCGCCATCCCTACAAATATAAGGATAATCCCTACTACTTACATACTAGTTGGTCTAAATCCGGTAAAAACAGTATCTAATAATATTGCAACAGCAGGATCTAAAAACACTAATACAGAAATAATTCTCGTCGATAAATGTCTTAAACTGTCAAAAAATAAGTAATATACAAATCTAGTATGTACAGATCATCACCTTGAAAATGCTCGAAATCTAAGAATAGTAGTAATAAAAAAAGCATCCTTTTTTCTTAAAAGAGGATGCTTTTTTATATTTATTAACACTCAAATATGCTACTACTTTTGAAGAGTAAATTGGCCAACTATTTGTTTTAATTTTCCTGCTGCGTTATGCATATGTTCAATTGAAACCGAAATCTCTTGAACAGATTTTTCTTGCTGTTGAATAGACTCTTTTACCCTATCAGTTCGGTCAGATGATCTTTGGGAAATTTGAGCCATGTCTTCTGCAGAAGCCGAGATTTCCTCACTACTCGCTGCAATTTCATCTGTAGACATAGATACCGTTTGAATTTGCTCAGATACTTGCTGTACTTTTTCTGTAATTGTTCCAAATACTTTTTCTGTGTGCATTACTACTTGTGTACCTGCCTGTACCTCATTATCTACTTTCCCCATCATATGTACCGTATGGTTCGTTGTTCCCATAACTTGAGTAATAAGATTCTCAATTTGTTTTGCAGAATCACTAGATTGTTCTGCTAATTTCCGCACTTCATCTGCCACAATTGCAAATCCTCTACCACTTTCACCAGCACGTGCAGCCTCAATTGCGGCGTTTAATGCTAATAAGTTAATCTGAGAGGTAATACCTTGCATAACATCAATGATTTTAACAATTTCTTCTGATTGTTCTTTCATAGTCTCTACTTGTTTCACACCGCTATGTACCGAATTTTGGATTGTATCCATCTGTTGAATCATTTGTTTCATTAATTTGTTACCATTCTCTGCATCTAATGCTGATTGAGCAGACAATTCATTTACAGAGGACGATGTATTGACTATACTCTGCATTCCTTGTGTCAATTCTTCCATCGCACCCGCAGTTTGTTCCATTGCTTGCATTTGACTCTCTGCACCATTTGCAACTTCTTCAATATCCATAGTGATTTTCTTCGCTGCACTACTAGATACTTCTGATGCAGATGCTACTCCGTCTGCATGTTGGAATAAAAGCTGAATATTATTCTCTACTTCTTGCATATTTGTTCTTAGCCCTGCAATCATCTCGTTAAAATTACTTACTAATACACCTAATTCATCCTTAGCATTATAATCACCATGTACAGTTAAATCTCCTTCTTTCGCTCTTTCCATCATACGACTAACCGTTTGTAACGGAGCAACTATAAGCCTACTAATAATATAACTTACTATACATATAACGATTGTAGTAACTACTACAAGAATGATAAAGGTAATAACGGATCGATCAATCATTTTTTGAGAATCTTTAAACACTTGATCAGCTAAGTTTGAAACATACGATTCTAGATCCACTGCATAACCAGCTAACTCTATTCCCTTCGGTTTTAATTCCTTCTGAAATTCATTTACCATTTGTGACTCATTTGTTGCCTTCGCCTTTTCAAATAATTTTTTATATGTATCTTTATAACTTGGCAAAGATTTCTTCATCTTCTGAAACAGTTCATCCTCTTGCTTACTTAAATTAAAACCATCATCATATTCTTTTAATAAAGAATCATATTTTTTAAGATCCTTTTCAATATTATCAATTATCCCCTCTTTATTTGCCACTTCATTTTGTGATGCAGTAATTAATTCTAATAAGTTATATTCTAGTGAATTTTGTGTGCGAAGCATTCCTTCTAATAAAATTGCAGAATATTGATAATCATCTACTACAACCTCTGTATCGTGCTTAATCTTATTAATGGAATTAATTGCTACACTGCTCATAATTACCATACCTAAAACTGCTAATGAAATAAGCGATAATAATTTATATTTCACTTTTAAATTTTGTAAAAAATACATTTTTCCACCTTTATTCCTTTATATATAGATTTTTAGAATTTTATAGCTTATTATTTACAAAATCTCAATAAAAAGCAATGATAAATATTCCCAATATCAAACTTATATCTCTATAAAAAAAGAAGTAGCTATCATGCTACTCCTTTTTGCTTTGTTTCTCATATTGTTCAAACGTGTGAATTCTTTCAAAAATTGGTGGGTGGGTGTATAAGAAAAACTTCACTAACGCAGGCGGATTTACTTGGCTTAAACTTGTTTTTGATAAATATTGAAAAGTTTTCACACCAGATTTCCCGTCCTTCGTCATATTTAAAGCATATTGATCTGCCGCTCTTTCTTCTATACGTGAAACGTAGTTTGTTGCTGGTTGTGCTGCAAAAGAGAGTATAGAAGAAATTAAGAAAAATAAAGGTAAAATGGAGAAACATGCCACTTTTGAAATTTGCAATGTATCTCCCCATTTGCGAATACACATATTTATAATACGACTAATTAAAAACATACCTATAAACGATAGCAATACATAACTTGCAACGCCAAAGTATATATGCTTCATAACATAATGTCCCATTTCATGAGCCATGATAAATAATATCTCTTTATCTTTTAACTGCTTAAGCGTTGTATCCCACATTACAATACGGGCGTTAGGACCAATTCCTGTTACGTAAGCATTTAATGCATTCGTTTTTTCTGACATATTTACTTCATATACGTGTTTAGCAGGAATGTCAGCTTTGTCTGCTATCGCTAAAATTTTCGTTTCTAATTCTTTATTTTTCAGCGTTGAGAAGTCGTTATAAAGCGGATCAATAACGACAGGCTGTATGAATGTTAAAAAGATTGTAAATGGAACAGAGAGCGCCCACCCTGCTAGCCACCACCTCTTCGGAAATTTACGGATAAGCCATAATAGAACGGTAACTACGATTAACATAGTCGCATAACTTTCCCAAAAACCGATAACATGATCTTTTATCCAGCTTTGTGTACTTTGTGTTGAAATGCCGTAATCAACGGATACTTTCCGGCCAATCCATTGCATCGGTAAGGCAAGCACTGTTGTCAGTAATGATAAATAAAAGAAATAAATCGCAACTTGCAAGACACTTATTTTAGTCGTTTCCTTCGACCATTTCTCAAACTTTCTTGAAATACCTAGCACAAGTACAAATAATAAAATAATCCATTCAAGAGGCGTCGCTAAAAAGTATAGTAAATTTTTCACGCGCGAATAATCTTGGCTTAGCGTAAGCTCTCTAGCACTCATAAACGTTTCTGGATCTGCACTTGTTCCTTTATACATGTCCGGAATAAGTTCATGATTCCATCCAAATAAATACCAATATATAAGTAACGCAAATCCAACGTACAAAAAAAGCGACCAACCAATAACCTTCCTCACGCTATTCCCTCCTCTATGCTGCCTGTCTATTATTATTGTAAGTTCGTACACGCTAAATTAGAACAAGCTTATTATGTGAATTGCTATGGATCTTTTTATTTACATAAAAAAACTCTTCTACATAAGAAGAGTTTTACCTATCTTTAAACACTTTCTTCGGTTCATAATCCGGAAGCACTTACAAACCAACGCCTTTTACATATCAAATATACTCATAGTCTTGAAAGAATAGCGTCGTTATAATAAAACGAAACTTTAATCAGTGGGGTCTTACTGCCCGGCAAATAGCGGGATAATCTTAAAAAATCCGATTAAAACTAGTACGTACCCTACTTGCTTTTTAGATAACATAAAGAGCCTCTTTAAGGAAGTACATCTATTAATAAACTAAAATCTTGTAAAGAGAAGGAACTATATTTCATAATACCCTGTACAGCTAAAAGTAAAATAAGACCGATCACACACATATAGTTAACGCTTTCTTCACTCTTTTTTTCAGTAACGACTCCACCACTTATACATAAAATCCCCAACAAATGGAGCGCTAAATACATGAAAAAGTAAGCTTCCTCCCAGCGCAAAATAACATTCACTGTCGTTATTAACACTAGACTAAGTAAAATCAAATAAAAAAACTTATTTGATGATATCGTTTCATTCATATAATTTTATACATCCCTTTCAAATTTAGAATTAATGATGTTTCAAAGCTATAAAGTAAATGATTGTTTTCATACTATAAAACAAAAGGAAAGCCACTATTACTTTCTCGAATACTTTATGAACCCACATATACTTCTCTCCATTTTTTCTGAAGATGCGCTTCATCATTTCTTCTACAATTAGACCAAATATTAGTACAACTCCTAATACAATAAGAAGAGAAATAATATTTTCTTTTAAATGATTACTAGAAAACAAATAATACTCTGGAAACACAAACGTATCTACTACAGGTTGAATCCAATTACAAAAGCTTTTATCACACATATCTGCAATAGACGTAGCATCTATAATTTCTTTTAATATTTTTTCAACCGTCTTCTTCATCTTATTTACTCCCGACTACATCTGAAAAGCTCTTTTCCTGCTCTGCATATATAACTGGCACTTCTTTACTCCAATACTTGCGATTAACAAATAAAAAGATAAGTACTAAGTTTAATCCCGTTATAAATATAATAAGTCCAGGAAAGAATGTCGTATAATTTGAGAAGTCTGCAAAACTCATAATTTTTTCTCTACTTATTAAAAAAGACGCGCCCATTACAAATGCATTGTTTAACATATGTATTGCAATTGGCATGAGTAAACTTTCCGTACGAATATATACGATTGACAATACGATGCTGAATATGGCTGCACCGAGGAAATCAACATGTAACAATGCAAACAATATTGCTACAACGATGGTCGCTATGCTCGTTCCCCATTTTGTTGCAAAGCGTTGAAGTAAAAATCCGCGAAAAACAAACTCCCCGATAATTGGTGCGATGAATACAACCCTAATGACTTGATATACATATCCCCCAGTACTATCTATAATCGGTTCATGCAATGCATTCATAATAAAGTCTGGTGTGATCCATGCAAAACTATACATATACAAAATAAGATACCCGTAACTAAATATGCATAACATAACCGTAATGTATAAAACTTGCACCAAGTTAAATGTTTCATTTTTATTAACAAACAATGAAAATGAAATGCGATGCTTTTTATACTCATAAAAAATCCATACCATCGGAAGGATATAGAATATAAGGATATTTATAAAAGAAGAATTTTGTATATGAAATATACTTGTTAGCAAATCGCCACTACTTCTCGCTATTAAAATTAATAGTGCAAATACAATTAAAAAATATCTAGCTCGCATCACTTGAAACGGATTCACACTCATCTCCTCCCCTATGTTACTTTTATCATATCATTTGATTCTTAATTTTTTGCGAAAGAAAACCTTAAAATTTCCTTAAAAATTCCATAAGTTACAAAAGGATGATATGATATTCGAGAAAATTAGGAGGGATTTTTATGTACCAAGCAAATATTTTACTCGTTGATGATGAAACAGCAATTTTACAATTACTAACTACCATTCTTGAAAAAGAAGGTTTTTCTCATATTACAACTGCAACATCAGCTGAAATAGCTTTATCTCTAACTAAGGAAAACAATTACGATTTAATTATTTTAGATGTAATGCTTCCTGGACAATCTGGTTTTGATATTTGTCCAATCATTCGCCAACAAACAGATTGTCCCATTTTCTTCCTATCAGCAAAAGCATCTGATTTAGATAAAATATCTGGATTTTCATACGGTGCGGATGATTATATTACGAAGCCCTTTAATCCATTAGAAGTAGTAGCACGCATGAAAGCACAGCTTCGGAGACATATGAAACAAGCAGTACCGCACGAACAAAAATCACACTCGATTTCATTTGGAAGATTTGAAATTGATCAACACTCTGCAGAACTGACAGTGGATGGTCACATTGTCGAATGTTCCGCTCAACTCTTTCAACTACTACTCTTCTTTTGCGAGAATCCGAACTACGTATTTTCGAAAGAGGAAATATACGAAAAAGTTTGGGGAGCACCTGCCTATAATGGCGATGACAACACTGTTATGGTCCACATTCGAAAACTACGTGAAAAAATTGAACACGATCCAAGTAAACCAGAATATATAAAAACTGTTCGCGGCCTTGGTTATAAGTTCGTTACAAAGTAGGGTGAAGATATGAATTTTAATAAACGACTTATTATTCAATTTATCATGCAACACGTTTTTGTTTTAGTTACATTACTTATCGCTGTAGTTGCTGCTTTTACTTATTTAATTTTTCTTCTTACTAGTACTTTATATGAACCTAACATTCCAGATTCTGATAGTTTTACGATTTCAAGATACATCTCTTCAGAAGATGGGCATATTTCATTACAATCTGAAGTGCAAGATTTAATAAAGGAGAAAAATGATTGGCTCCAAGTTGTAGATGAAAACGGAAAAATCCTCTACCACTTTAATACACCAAATGATGTTCCGAATGCTTATACGAAGACATCTTTAGTCGCATATATACAACATCATATCGAAAGTAATTATAAATTTACATATTGGGAAATTGAATTAGAAGAAAAGAAAGTACTTGTTATTTATGGTGGTATGTTAAAAAGCAATGCTTTACTAACAGCAATTCAAAAGGAGCATTCCTCTTTAACAATGGATTCGTTCACATTAACAGATCAAGAAAAACAGTTACTGTCTAAAGAAAAAGCAGCACTTCAAATATTTAATCAAAATGGCGAAGAGGTTTTTTCTTATACAACCGGAAAGAAAAAAACATTTTCAGCAATACAAATCGCCCTTAATGAAAAAGAACCTTGGAATCATAAAGAAAACACCTCTAGCTTTTACGATGCAAATAGTGGCAACCTTCTCGTTGTAACTGCAAAAAATGATCACTACTACCCAGATGACGAAATTGAAGATGTATTTACTAAGAAGTTTCTCATTGGATGCGGATTAATCCTTCTTATCGTATTTGTTTATTTAGTCATTCTTTCTATTTGGTATGGTAATAAATTCGGGAAACCGTTATTACATGCGATGCGCTGGCTTAAAAATATCGCTGGTGGAAAGTATGAAGAACCTATTAGTAAAAAAGGAAAGCCTGTCAGGTTCCGGCGATCTGGTAAAGAAAAATGGTCATTCCGTTTGTTTAGAGATGTGACAAGTTCACTAGAACACCTTTCTATTACACTCAAGAAAAATGATGCGATGAGGCAAGTACTTCAGCAAACACGAGAAGAATGGATTACCGGTCTAACGCATGATTTAAAAACACCACTTAGCTCTATATATGGCTACGCATTATTACTAGAATCGAATCAATACAACTGGACCGATCGTGATATTCAACAATTTGGTAGTGTTATGAAAGAGAAATCTCAATATATGACGACATTAATTGATGATTTAAGCTTAACGTATCAATTAAAAAATAATAGCCTTCCTGCACAGCACGTAAACGTTGAAATCAATCAGTTCGTCCAAAAAGTATTATTGCAATTTATTAATAATCCAACACTTCAAAATCAAAATATTGAATTCGTACCGAGCTCAAATAAAATTCAATATTTCATTGAAGAAAAATGGTTCCAGCGTATTATCGAAAACTTACTCGTAAATGCTGTAAAACATAATAACGAAACAACTACTGTCATCGTAAAACTATCACAAAACGCCAATTCCTTTATACTCTCCATTTCGGATGACGGAAAAGGAATGGATGAAAAAACGAAAGAACTTCTATTTGAACGATATTACCGCGGAACAAACACAGAAGAAAGCAACATCGGAACTGGACTTGGCCTAGCCATTACAAAACAGCTCGTTCATGCTCATAACGGGACAATTTCCGTTGATAGTGCACTCGGAAAAGGAACGACGATTATTCTTGTGTTTCCGTTTCGTTCGTAGGAAAGACGCTATGTGGCGTCTTTTCTTATGGGGAAGTTTGATGGTACATGAAATTATGTTACTCGCCTTTTATTCTAGCTTATTGCGATAGTTCGGCGGTATATGAAGTTATATCAGCGATTTTTAAGATATATCGAATTGCCAACAAAAACCAACAATACCAGTCTACTTCCCCTACTATACAAAGTAAAAATAAAACTATTAACAAATACATTTCTAAACTGTTATACTATAAATAGAAGTATAAACTAAATAAGTTTTGCATAAAATGAAGTAGACGAGGTGCTTCCAACACCCCGTCACTGCAACTAATTACCGCGAGGTGGAAGGTTGCAACTAAAGCTTATTTGCGCTTAGAAGACTTCCCACGCTTCGCAGGCAGACGGGTGGTCTTCTTTTTGCGCTTTTTTGCCGTTAATTTCTTAAATCCCAAAACTATACCTTCTCTAGCTATAGTTTTTGTGATTTCCAACAAAATTTGCAAAAGAAATTCCATACGATTACACCTCCTTACTCCATTAAATGAAGAAAGGGCATAACCTTCCACCCGCAATATTTAATTGCTATTTTATTTTACCATTTTCATATGTATTACAGATGAGGCAATACAAATTTAACAATCTACTCGTAAAAATAACCTTTCACAACTCACTATGAAAGGTCATCTCCATATTTTAGCTATTTCCCTACTAACACAAACACATTCTCATCAGGTGCTTCCATTACTGCAACATGTCCTGATTCCGTTGGAAATGTTTCGCGAATCCATTTTACATCTTTATTATCTTTTAAACTTTCATACGTTTGTTGTACATCTTCTACTAATACTTCCACTTCCGTAAAATTAATATCCGGATGATTGCTTATTACTAACTCCGAACTTTTCTCATCTGGAAATTTCAATCCTATTAACGTCCAAATAGCTCCTTCTTCTATTTCTCTTTCTATCATCCAGTTTTGCTTCATTCCCATTTCTTTATAGAAAGAAACTGATTTTTCTATATCTTTCGTATGTATAGATACACATTCTAGTTTTTTGAACATTTTCCTATTTCCCCCTTCATGAAAAAGCGAACCATCTCCCAATGATTCGCTCTTACCCTATTATTTTTTCTTCACCGGTATCCAAAGCTCTACTTGTGCAAACTCACTCTTATCTTCGTGGCAACGCTCATCGTACAGTTCAAACTCTGTAACTCCGCAATGTTCATATCCTGAATGCGGGAACCATTCTGAGAATACTGCATTCCAAGTTTGGTGAATAGACGATACCATTTCTTCATGAGGAACTTTCGGCGTTGTAAATACTGCATATGTTGCTGCCGGGAAAGTACGCTTTGCAATTTCATTTGGTACATTTTCAAAATCTGTAACTTCCATTCCGATAATATAAGTGAAGTCTCCTGTTTCTAAATTAAAATCAGTACATAATCCAAGCTCTACCCATTGGCTCGTATCTTTACGATTCGGAATCGTTGTCCCAAGATCTTTTTGTAAATATTCTTGCCAAAATACTGGAATGTCTTGATGGTTTTTCCCTTCTTTACTTGTCGTCTTCAATTCATAACCCGCCACTAAAAATTCTGGTTTATTTACAATACGATATTCCATTTGTATGCCCCCTAAATACGGATTTAATTTTCTTTGCTTTACATTCACTCTGTAATACATCGGTGTTTCGATTTCTTGTTTTCGATATTCACTCGGTGTCATTTTAAATAATTTTTTAAAGGCTCTCGTGAACGTTTCGTGAGATTGAAAGCCATGTTCAAACGCGATATCAATAACTTTTTCATCCGTATGAGAAAGTTGATAAGCTGCCCGGGCTAACCTCCTCTTTCGAACATACTCCATTACTGTATCCCCTACTAACGCCTGAAATACACGATGAAAATGCGACTCAGAAAAACCTGCAACCCGCGCTAAATTACGCAGCGTTTGTTTTTCCATTACATCTTCCTCGATATAATCAATTGACCTTTGAATTTGTGTTTCATAGCTTTCCATCTCTATTCACCCGCCTTATATGTATTATGATAAAAGAGAATCCTATCCAATTCTTGACGTTTTTTACTATAATTCCATAAAAAATTGCAACTTTTTTATATGTATTTCGTTGTTATGTATGAAGGGAGGGAAATGTAGTGAAACGTAAACAATATTTACTCAGAACATATGCAAGATTTATTTCGCTATCTTCTCTCCCTAACCGGAGATTCCCCCTATGCGGAAGATCTCATGCAAGAAACATTTTACCGAATGCTCGTCCATATTGACTATTATAAAGGGGAAGAAATTAGGCCGTGGTTATTTACAATTGCCTACAACGCCTTTATCGATTGGTATCGTAAAGAAAAGAAATATAAAACAACAGCACTTGCAGAATTCCATTTACCAAACGTACCAAGTACAGAACATGCATATTTCGTAAAACATGAGATTGCTAGTTGGTTAGAGAATTTAGCTGCGCTTCCGCTCGAAAGACGAAATGCCCTGCTACTACGAGATTACTATGGATTCTCCTATAAAGAAATAGCAGAAATGACCGGTCTCTCATTAGCAAAAGTAAAAATTGAATTACACCGCGGACGAAAAGACACGAAAAGCATAAAGGAGTGATACAGATGGGTTGTGCAGAATTCAAAAAACTATGGGAGAAATATGGAAAAGGGACACTCACCCATAATGAACAAGAACTGTTAGAAAGTCATATTGAGTCATGTGAAAAGTGTGAAGCTTACTTAGATGAGCTGTTAACAAAGACAGAACCAATTAAGAAAAAGTTACCTCCAAAAGATTTTAAAGTTCCTTTTTGGAGGATTAAGTGGAAACATCGTTTACAAACGTTTGGTTTTATATTATCAATTTGCATCGTTATCTATATAATCGGCGGGGTATTATCAGCCTTTTATTTTCAAGCTAATAATGATAAAAGGCTAGAAGAAATTAGAGAGGTTCCTTCGCTTACACTTGAAGCAACGATCCCAAATAGCCGTGTTATGGGAGGCGGAACAAGTGTAGAAGCTTTTTTCCGTACGAATAGCCAATTTGATTTAGTACGAACCGTGGGTAAAAAAGAAATACCCCTCGGTACAATAGAAACAAAAAGCTTCTTATCATCTGTAGATGTTACGAAGCGAACTTGGATGAATCCGTTCTATCAACCAAAACTCTTCTTTGTTCATCCAAAAACAGAGCAGGGTGATTATTTAAAGGATTCATCAAAAAAAGTATGGGATACACTTGCAAAAGTACATGATGGAACCGTTGCAGAAGTAGCAATTTCTTTTGATAAAGCTTACACTTTAAAAGAATTAGAACCGCTTTTATATAGCATATTTGAAGCACAAGAACTCCCTCCAACTCCTGTATGGTACGCTTTAGATACAGGACAAGAAAGAAAAAATGTAGATGACTATATCCTACATGGCGGAGAAGCTATAGGGTTTCCAGAACATGTAAGATTCCTCGATAATGAAACTGACGGGCGGAAAACGCAAGAAGACAAAGTAACCGAAATGATGCGCGTCCTTTCTATCCATAAAAAAACGGTAAGCAAAATAGCAGCGCTTTCTGAGAAAGAACTAAACTTAGATAAACGTTATCAATATGTAAAGGATAACGGTGTAAAAGTATACGGAATTGTTATTACTGGCCCATCGAAAGAGTTATTAAAATTACAAAACTCCCCGCACGTACGTTATGCGACTCTTGGAGATATTGAGATTTGGAATTGGTTTGATAATTAATAAAAAAATCGCTAAGAAATTAGTAACATCCTACTTTCTTAGCGACTCTTTCAATATAGTACAATCTGCATATATATTTTATATTTCACTAACCGAATCCGTAAATAAAGCATGGAATACGTTAACTTCTCCCATACGTAAACATTCCGTTTCTATATCAGGTATTGCCGTTCTAGCAATCTCACGCTCTACTCTTACAAAACCTTTTGTATTCATTCGTGTTTCAAATTCACAAATGGTATCCATTTCTACATCGATTGTTTCAAAAGTCCATTCCCTTACCTCTTCATCATATGTTGTTTTTAATACGTAGTAATAATAATATTTATCAAGTAAACTAACAAAAACCCCTAAATCAAGACGCTCACCTCTTGATTTTTGTATCCACTCAATATCATCATTTAACATCGGTTCTCTTCCATTTAACAACACGTTATATTCTAGACAATTATATAGGTTTAAATCTGTACAATCTGATACATGCTCATCGCAAAATGTTGACTCGATTAAAGACAAAACTTCCTGTTGAGAGCTTTCGTTTTCTATAAACGTTTCTTTTAGCTCTATAAATCGTTTATGTTCTTTAGATTCTTCGTACAATTCTTCTTCTTTCATAATATTTTTTGGAAAGAATTTGTAAACTATTTCTTTTAATTCATTCATCATTTCAGGCTTTGCCGTTTTAACCATTTTGTAAATCCCCCTATATAAAAAAGAATTCTCACCTCAATAAAGAATCATACCCCAAATATGTTATTAATTAACAATTAAATTATATTAAAATAAACAATATGATTCAATTCTGGTTTTTTAAAATTTTTATGTTATAATAGCTAACTCCGAACATTATATGTATCATAATATAAGAATCACAACAAAAAACGACAAAATTCTTTAAATTACCTTAAAAAATATAAAAATCTATATATAAAGACCGAAAGATTCTAAAGCATCCATTAAAAATATTTATTATTTTTTACACATTAAAAATTAGTACTTTTTTCACAAATTATTATCAATGGAAAACTTTACAATTTTTATTTTTTACCATAAAAGGTATCTTTATGATAAAATGAAATAGTATCGTAAAAATGTAACACATTTCCATACAAACAACCCTTTTTCTTTTAAATCAATTTCACATATATCCCTCTCACCGCTTTTTCATAAGCAATATCATTCATCTGTCTTATGCTTTCTGACACAACAGACGAGTGAATAACTTCATCTTCACAAAGTAACGGAGGATCAATAAGACGGACTTTATTTTTCTGATACAAATCGTAATCGTCTCTATCTTCTTTTACTTTTACATTGGGATGAACTTTTCTTAATAAAGCATGGACTTCTGAATCATTACATTGCTGCAATTTCGAAATAAGCTCAGCATCTTCAAGAAGGAAATCATCTGCATGAATAACCTTTTTATGAAGAGCTAACTTTAACGTTTTCACTAACATATCATTTCCGTAAATATTCATTGGTTTCATAAAGAAATCGATTACTTCTTTGTAATACGTTTCTGTAAACCATTCTGCTACTTCGATACTTTGAAGAACCATCTTCCCTTCTACTGCGATGACATCCTCTAAAAAACTGTGAACTTCTTCTAAAGAAACATACCCATATGTATACATATCTCGTAATGTATAATCCACTCTGTCTGCGCATAATTCTGGTGCTGACCTTTCGAGTAACGTCCATTTCGAATCATCTAACAAAATATCTTCATAGTTATAACCATACTTCGCAAGAATCGCTGGAATTTCTGAGTTTTTCACGACAGAACTAAATATCTCTTCATGATAACTTTCACCCTCATTATGAAAAACGTAATCAATCACGTGGGAAAAAGCAGTATGCGATACGTCATGCAGTAAACCAGCAATCTGTTCTTCTACTGAACCACCTAGTTTTTTCACTAATAACATAACACCCACTGAATGCTCAAAGCGAGTTACATTCCATTTCTCGTTCATTAAGTAACTTGCGCCTGCTTGATGAATTCCCTTTAGTCTTTGCATAGACTTACTTGAAATTAATTCTTCTACTACTTGATCCACTTCAAATTCTCCGTATAGTACATCTGATATGATCACTTACAATCCCCCTTTATTTTGATCGAGTCTTATAATCGTATCTCTTTTATGAAATTAGCACCAACATAAATATTTATTGTTATTTGTTTTTATTTTAAAAAATAGAGAGCCATCAGCTCTCTATTTCATAACCCCTATTCAAATGTAACTTCTACCTGCACAATCTCCGACCTACTTCCAAGTCGAAGCGGCGGTCCCCAGAATCCGAAACCAGAAGAAACAATCGCGTGGAATGCACCTTTTTGTGCGTATCCCCAGTCTAATTCGTACATTCTTCTCGTTACAATATGGTTCGGTGCCATTTGTCCGCGGTGCGTGTGGCCGGATAATAGTAAATCGACGCCAGCATCCGCTGCTTGTTTCAACTCAAATGGTTGATGATCCATTGCGATAACTGGCATCGATTTATCTACCGTACTCATTAATTGTTCAAAGCTTTGGCGATCTCGCTCTGTTTTATCTCTTCTTCCAACGAGATAAAAGTCACCTTCAATTGTAATTACTTCATCTAAAAGAATACGAATATCAATCTTATCCATCTCTTGTAAAAACTCTGGAACCGCTCTACCGTAGTATTCATGGTTTCCTAAAACACCATATACGCCTAATGGTGCTTTCATTTGTTTCATGATTGGTCCCATATTCTTTTGAATGAACACACCTGGATGATCATCGATAATATCACCTGGCAGTAAAATAATATCAGGTTCCATCTCATTTACATGACGAACAAGTCTTTTTAAATGCGAAACGCCAGACAGTTTACCGAAATGCATATCAGAAGCCATCGCAATGCGTAAACTTTTACGCCCCTCTACCTTTTTCGGTATGTGCACCTCGTACTTTCTTACTACCGGACTATACGCATTAAATACTCCATACGCAAAGATAAAGATAAATGCAGCTATCACAGCCGTTCCTGTCCAAATAATTGCCGCTTCTTTCTCCACTGAAAACTGTAAAAGAAAGACCATAATATTAGCTAATGGCAACAACATAAGCGCATATTGTATGACCGCAAACCAAATCGAACCTATCGTTCGCAGAAATGGCAAAAACTTAAACACTTGCACGAGAATGTACGCATATGAAATAAATGCGACTATGAAAGCATAATATCCCCAAGATTCCCAGCCAAATACCGCATGAAGCCAAACCCATCCGTTCCAGCCGATGTAAAACATAAGTAGTGTGTATATAATTAATATGGTAAATATATTGAGATAACGAAGATTCTTCACAGCCAGCCTCCTTATTGATTTCTTCTATTATAACTTGTTATGCACTTATAACGTAAATATTAAGCACTTCGCTCATCATAGTAAAAACCTATAGTTGTTAGACTTGTATCTAACAACTATAGGCACCATTTATATCAACATTGTTTTTACAAATGCTCTTTATAAAAACTTGTTAATTTTTCAACTGCAATTCTTACTGGTTCTGGTTGGTCGTATAAATCGTAATGACTCGCACCTTCCACAACAAGTAAATCTTTTTTCTCTGAAGCTGCTTTCTCATACAGCTCATGACCATCTTTATAAGAACCGAATGCGCCTTGCTTACTGCCGACAATAATTTGCAGCGGCTGCGTTAATAACGTATCTGCTAAATGGAACGCATCAAAACCGATTACGGATCCCATACTCGTAAAGTTTAACTTATTTGGCGAGTTCACACTTTGACCTCGCGGCGTTGTGTAATACTCAACTGCTTCTACAATATCTATATCCGTCATACCCGCTGCTACTAACTCTTCCTGATTTTTAGGAATCCAATTTGTAATCAGTTCCTCTGCTCCGCGTGCTTCAGCAGTACGTTGTTTACCAATCGCCTCTAACACCCCAATTGGATCAGCTTCACGATTTAATCGGCCAATATTTGCACCAACAACTGTGCCAACCGCTTTAATGCGGCGCTCTGTCATCGCAGCATTTACTGCATAACCACCGCCTGCACACACGCCTAACACACCGATACGTTCTTCATCTATATAAGGAAGGGTAGTTACATAATCTACTGCTGAGCGAATATCCTCAACTCGCGCAGCTGGCTCTTCAATATACCTCGGCGCACCTTCACTTTCACCTTGATATGATGCATCAAACGCAAGCGTTACATATCCTTGTTCCGCTAACTTCTCGGCATACAATCCTGCTGTTTGATCTTTACAGCTACTACCTGGATGCACACAAACAATCGCTGCATTTTGTTTCTTTTCCTCAGCACCTTCAGGAATGTTCAAAATACCTGCAACTTGTAAACCTCTTGCATAAAATCTTACATTTTTCTTCGTAACTGCCATATATAAAACCACCCTTATCTTATTTTTAATTTTACACTTGTGAGAGTTATTACTCACGTGTATATTTATAATAAAGCGAGCAACCACTTGTTTCAATGACCACATTTACGCATTTGGGTGATAATACACACGTAACGAAATATGTGTATCAACAACGGAGGAACACCATATGGAGAAAATCGATAGAAGAATTATAAAATCACAAAAAGCCATTCAATCCACATTTATAGAGATGTTAATTACAGATGGTTTTGACGAAATTACAGTAAAAAACATTACAGAAAAAGCAAACATCGGGCGAAAAACTTTTTACTTACACTATCTAGATAAGTACAATTTATTAGATAAAATTGTGGATGATCATTTAGACCAACTAAAAGAAATATGCTATGAGAAACAAAACAAAGGTTATATAGAAGGAACTGTTATATGGTTTGAATACTTCAAAGAGCACAAACCATTTTTCGCGGCACTATTTAGAAGTAACAGTACATTATCATTTCAAAAAAAATTACTAACTTTCATCATGGGTGAAATAGAAAAAAAATTAAACACAAACACATCAGTAAATAAAAACATCGATAAACATATCGTCTTAAAATTTTTAGGAACAGCTGTAATGGGCATTTTGGAATCGTACGTATTGGATGAAATTGATAGTGATGTTGCGTTTGTTGCGACGCAAGTTGGGGAGTTGATGAGGAGGAATATATAAACAATACAGCGGCGATTCCCTTGAGAAGGATTCATAAAATTTCACTATCCAAAACTCACCTATGCAATTATGCATAACTATCCCTTCCGTTTTATTTTCATGTTACGATATAAATGTAATACGACATATATCGACAAAGATACAAGGAAGTGATTGTATGAAACGTTCTAAAACATACTTAAAATGTTTAGCATTATCCGCTGTTTTTGCTAGTAGCGCTGTAACTCTTTCAACACCTGCTGCTTACGCTCAAACGACGTCACAAGTTGTAACAGATATCGGGCAAAATGCAAAAACACATACGAGCTATAATACATTTAATAATGATCAAGCTGATAATATGACAATGTCTTTAAAGGTAACTTTTATCGATGACCCTAGCGCTGATAAACAGATTGCCGTTATTAATACAACTGGTAGTTTTCTAAAAGCAAATCCTACTATAAGTGATGCACCTATTGATAACTACCCAATCCCTGGCGCTAGTGCAACATTACGTTATCCTTCACAATATGATGTTGCATTTAACCTTCAAGATAACAGCGCTCGTTTCTTTAACGTAGCACCTACAAATGCTGTAGAAGAAACGACTGTAACATCTAGCGTATCTTATCAACTTGGTGGCTCTGTTAAAGCTTCTGTAACGCCTAATGGCCCTAGCGCTGAAGCGGGTGCAACTGGTCAAGTCACTTGGTCGGACTCTGTAAGCTATAAACAAACTAGTTATAAAACAAATTTAATTGACCAAACAAACAAAAACGTAAAATGGAACGTATTCTTTAACGGATATAACAATCAAAACTGGGGTATTTACACACGTGATTCCTACCATTCTTTATACGGAAACCAACTGTTCATGTACTCTCGCACATACTTATATGAATCTGATGCAAAAGGTAATTTAATACCGATGGATCAACTTCCAGCATTAACAAATAGCGGTTTCTCTCCTGGTATGATTGCTGTTGTTATCTCTGAAAAAAATACAGATCAATCTAACTTACAAGTCGCTTATACAAAACACGCCGACGACTACCAACTTCGTCCAGGCTTCACATTCGGAACTGCAAACTGGGTTGGAAACAACGTAAAAGACGTTGATCAAAAAACATTTAATAAATTGTTCACACTAGATTGGAAGAATAAAAAGTTAGTAGAGAAAAAATAAGTAAAAAAACGAAGGGACTATTTAGACTCTTCGTTTTTTTACTTATTCATAATAAGATCCCGCGAGTAATACCGTCGCTATGAAATTCCATGATATATTTTTAGGCATCTCTTCACCTTTATTTTGAAAAGCATCCATTAAAATATCAATGCTTTCGTCACTTATAATCAATTTATCCCCTTTTATTTCCTTTTTATAAAAAGACATATTTCCTCTCCTTTACTCTCTTATACATATCCCTTGAAGACTCTCTTTTTCTTTCTATCACACTAAACCACGCACCACTTCTTCTAATAATAAATTCAACCATTCATCCAATTTGTTTTAAAACACTCTAATACACTCAGCTTTCTTTCCATAGTACTATCTCGACATTATACTCATTCTTTAGAAAAGAAAAAGCACTTCTCATTGCTTCATCTACTACAATAAGGCTAGAATAAATTAATCCTCTTTGAGCATCGTCATATCCAATGAAATGTAATACTTCTTTTGTATATAACATGAAATCTTCTAATTGCACACCAAAGTCCCAATTTTCATGTGCATACCATACAATAATCTTCTTAGACAATAAACTAGTTAATTCACGTTCAAATTCTTTTATTTCATTGATAACTTGTTCAGCATTTAATTCACTCATAACTTTGATAGGATTCGGTGTTTCATCAATTAAAAAGTTTACTAATGAAGCAATTTTCTTCCCGCTAATAATCTCAAATTCTTTTATAGACGGACATAACATTAAAAACTTTTCTCTAGTAGCCTTTTCCTCTACCTTTTCTCTTAACATTGCAATTTTCTTTAGACGTTCATTCACATTTATCACCTCATACATTCAGTAAATTAACATAATAAAGCCTATCATCCGTTTGAAAATACATAACCGATCCGCGGCTATAATAATTAACAAATTGAATCGGCTCTCCAAAATGTTCATAGTATTTTTTCTGAATGTCACTTAATTTATTTTTTCGAAAAAAATTCATTTATGCTCTACAACCCTCTTTCTACTATACAACCTTGTTATTAAAGATAGATTTCTTCTTTCCAACTACTGGATTTAGATTGAACTACTATTAGATTTTCACTTTCCCATTTTAAGGTACCCAAAAATCTTGCATACACCATTTCATTTCCTACTTCTTCCACCAATAGTTGATCTCGAATCTTTAATCCCTTTTCATCATACACTTCACATCGTAGTTGGAAACCTTTAACACGATGAATTCCTTTTAATATCGCTATCCTCTTACGGCTTGGGCTTTTCTTAGGTGTCTTCCCAACTAAAAATATTCCTTCATAGTTTTGCTTCACAATTTCATCTAAAGATTCCTCTATATACCCTTTAACAACAGATGATGAAAGAGTAGAGTTTTCTTCAAGTCCAGGGACAACATATTGGCGTACTAATTTGCAAAACTCTTTGTATTTCTCTTCAACTGAATTTAATGCTAAAAAGTCCATAAAATCATATGGAACATATATACGAATTTCACCCAAAGCTCTATTTACTTCATATGAAATATCAGTGTTTTCGTTAGCTAAACAAAAGACAGTTACTTTTTCAATCTCTCTTAATCCCATCTCAAACTCGCTAACTTTCTTTGAGAAAATTAGCTCAAAAATTCTAATTTCATGTACAAGCAAATAATGTTTTTTAGGACGTTTTTTTTTCCAATCGTAAAACTTTACTTCAAGCAATATAATTCACTCCTTTAAATTTATCACCATGGCATCAGGGACCTATGATACCTTTTATTAATTTATTAAACTGTACTCCTTTTTCATTCTACCTTATCTATATTTTTAATATGCTTACTCACAACGCACGCGGTGACATAACAGCCATAAATACATCACTTCTCTCACCTGGTGCTATATACACTCCTTCTGCATCTAAATATTCAATGGAAAAGGCTGCTAGCTCATACGCCATTTCTTGATCGCATTCAAAAAGTGGATTTATAAAAACCTCACTTCCTGTAATCTTTTGTAAATCTTTCAAACAGTTAGACTTACTTCTTGCATAATCAGCCACATTCTCATTAACCCAAGACCACATCCAACTGTTACTCTTTTCAGACCAAGAACCTATAAAAACAACACTAAATTCAAGTAATACTTGACCATTTTTTTTAAACTGTAATATACATTGATCTTGATCATACCAATACTCATCAAAGTTATAGATATTATAATCCGAAATGAATTTTTGCTGTTTACTTTCTAATTTGTCATAACACATAACAAGATAATTCTCGAATTGTTCATCCGTCATTGCCAATTATCACACGCTCCCTTCATTCAAGATCTCCACTACAAACAATATATCTTATATCTTACTCTCTCAAAACCTATATAAAGTGAAACTTTAATTAGCCCTTACCAATCGGGCTTTTACCAATAGCCCCCCGCCCACATATCATATACGTTTCTATCACTAAGATATCTTAATATATACAAAGAAAGAAGAACTTATATAAGCCCTTCTTTCCGTAAATAGTTTCTTTACTCCGTCTAATTTATTTTATCACGATAAATAAATTCAACATTACACAAATGCACCCCAACCATCTGTATATCCACCAAACTCTTCACCCAGTTTATTCAATTCCTTTTGCATCTCTACAATATCCTCATAAATTAAGAACATTTCTTTAGAACAAGTACATGTCCAATCTTCAAATTCTTCATTATAATCTAATTCACAATTTAAGCCCAGCTCTTGTAGTCTGCCAATTATTTTTTCTCCATTACCTTGATCAGGAATTGCAATAAAGAAATCTACTATATGTTTTTTATTAAAATCTATACCTTGTTTATATAACATATTTAATACTTGTCCATCTTCATCTTTTGGGAATTTCATTATTTCTCTCCTTTTTCTACAGCATATAATAAACCTTCATTTGGAACAAAAAATATTCCATTACTTAAAGTCCTCTTTACCCGTTATTTTTAAGTTTTTTCCATTCTGTATACCTAATATCAATCACTTCTTTTAATTTAAAGTAATTTTCCCAAGTATCTTGCACTTGATATAATGTATCACACTCTAAAAATACATCATCATAATCATCTAAATATAAACCTTTTTCAAAATCAAAATAATCTATTGCAAATTGATTCCCTTCATCATTTAACATGTCATCGCTTAAAACCCCATCCCAGAACATATAAACTTGAGTTCCAGTCATTTTTCTAAGCTTAAATTTATTAATTTCCTCTTCAGTCTCTTCTAAGAATTCATCACTAAATAAATTATTATCAATAATCCAACCTAAGAACATTCCAGTATGTACAAATGCTTGCTCCATCGGTAGTTCTTGTGGGAAATCTCCTTCATAATGATATTTAGCTTTATCGTAAATTATCGTTTGGAACAAAATTCTCACTCCTATTTCACATAATATAATTGAACTCAAATAAATTAAATTAATAAAAAGCGTCTCTCTAGCATTTTATAATAATACTTCTTTTTCATAATCGAAATAATGGTTCTTAATCATTTAATTTATAAAAATAAATAATTCTTTGATACACTCTTTAAAAAGGTAAGTTGACTAAACTCTGTGGGGGTTTTGCTATTAAAGGCTAAGTCTATCGCTACTGCTCAAGGTTACAGTGCACCATCATCACTCGCAGGCACTAAAATTCGATATGGACTTTCCAGCATTATAAAACCTGTAAATAAAAACCCCTATAAGTTACATTCGAAGTTTATGTCTAATCATAAAAACGTCGAATGTTTCCTTCTAGGGGCTACTAATATTTATAATTAATAGAAAATCTAGAGTTTAATGTTTTTCCAGCCAGAAAAACCAGATATAAACAATTAACCCCACTATACTCACGAAAATGAATAACTAACCTTGTTTATCCTAGATTCATATTAGAAAGAAAGTTTTCAAATAACTCCAATTCAAATTTATCCCTCGTCTTTAAATACTCTTTCTTTTTCTCAATGATTTGTTCTAACATCTCTTCTTTATTTAATAACAAGGCTAATCCAATAGCATTTTTTGCTCGAGCCCCATCAAATATTGTCCCTATTAATCCAGCCTCATCATCATCTCTTACACATAAATCAAATACATTTTCCACATCTACATACTTATCAATATATGGAATGAAGTATTCCTTAACTTCTTTTAAAATATCCATAGTAACAGGTAAAATATCTTCTTCCTTTTCAACACGCCACCTTTTTTGCTCCCTATGGACTAAATTCCCTAACTCAACCCCAATCGTATAGGTTTCCTTTTTCTCTTTAATTGTTAAACCTTCATCCCATTGATTTTTCATATTTTCTAATTCGTCAAACCGAATTCCCACATCCACCGTCACATGAAAATCTTCTGGGTGATTGATAAAGGCTAAATGTATACTGATTTTTCCTTTATCAAATTTTTTCACCAGGTCTTGTTGTGTAGTTCTAGTCTTATAACCGTTTTCTTTTAATGCTTCACCTAGACCTTGCAATAACTTTAATTTTAGTTCTTTTTTATTCATAATAACTATCCTCCTTACTTAGGGGTGACAACAACGGTTCGTATTTTACGAACTTGGTCTTTCAATCTACGAGGGGCATTCTTCCCTATAATCTTTCCTCCCTGTTTCCTCATTAGCTTATCCTTTTTTAACTGCATCGCAGTTCCTCTAGCATTACCAGCTTTAACTTCTACCGCCAGTAATTTGCCACGAGGTGTTCTAACTAAATGATCAACCCTTCTAATACCTTTAGAAGTACGAACACTAACTTGACTTCCTAATACATCATATCCCTTTTTCTTTAATGCCGATTTTGCAAGTTCCTCAGCCCTTGCTCCTGCTCTTTTATTAGCTGCTAATGTAGCTCTTTTTTTCGCTTTTCTTGCTGCTTGTTTTGCTGCTTGTTTTGCTGCATAACGTGCTATATGAGGGGCAGCCATCCTTGCACCCGCTATTACAAGTGGAGCAACAGGTATATTACCATCTGGATCTATCAACATTACTGGATTATTATCACCATACGTATACCCATTCATGGTAATTGGGTCATCTTCATCACCCGGATCAGGATCCACCGATAAGAACACACCATGCTCCGGATTATAATAACGCGCAATCAGATAGTACATCCCAATTTCTTTATCATACATGTATCCCGCATATCCAAATGGATTGTCTGCGGCGATACCTTTTACGTCGCTCTTTAGTACGTTACCCCACGAATCATATTCATACGTTGCTACAACTTCTCTATTTTGATCTGTCATCGCAACGACATCACCACGAGGGTTGTAATGGTAGTATAACGTTTGTCCTTTTGATTTCATCGCTAGACGCGCGCCACTTGTTGAGTATACATATTGACGAAGTACAGTTCCACTTCCATCTGTTTCATACAATGGATTGATACTATCTCCATCATAGAAGTAACGTGTTACTTGACCATTGACATTCTTTTCAATACGACGATTATCCTCATCATATTTATACGTTGCGAATGCATTGCTTTCACCTTGTTTTGTAATCGCTACAATTTGGTCATTTTCATTCCATGTATACTTGTACTTTCCATCAGACGTACGATTGCCATTCGCATCATACGTTAACGATTCGTTTCCGAATTTTACAAGCTGATTTCCTTCATTGAATGTTGCCGCTATAGATTTTGTTTCTTTTCCATTCTCTACAACTTTCACACTTGTACGGTTTCCAAATCCATCATATGTGTATGATTTAGTTGTTCCGTTTGGTAGTGCTTCATTTAATAATTGGTTAATCGGGTCATATACAAAGTTTGTTTCTGTTACTTTTCCGCCCGCACCTTCATGTTTAATCTTCGTATTGAAGTTTAAAGATAAATACATTTAACAATTGATAAAATAAGACAAGGGCTTTTTTGGAATCATCGGTTAAACTTGCAATTTAGTTGAAGAAGGCACAAACTGATGATGCGGAAAAACGTAGTATATAGAAGACTATGTAAGGAGTTTTTCATATGATTGATAACAGAATTTCGAAAGATTATGACCATGAAATAGATGATTCTTTAAAAGAAATTACAGATACAACCATCTTACTTAATTTTCAAAAAGCGATTGTAAGTTTATATCCTCATCTAATACCAATTCATGCTTTTGCCTATGACGCATGGGATGATATTGTAATGCCATTGTTTTATGAAATGGTATATAAAACCTTTGCTTTTAAATACGGGATAGATATTAACTTTAAAGAAACTCATACCTATATGTTTTCGCTTAATAGTTATAAAGGGATACATCACATCGAGTGTGTTCCAAAGTGCACGACATTTAAGATTTATATTAACGAAGAATGGATTGAAATGGATAATAAAAGTTTGAAAGAAAATGTATTTGTATTTAAGTCATTTGGGGATGGATTGCATTTTCTAACTGGTGGAATTGAAATTGCAGATGCTTATCGTGTAGGATTTGACCTTGTTGAGGTTGATATTGTTTCTACCATAACAGGTCTTCCATCTAAAACAAGTATTTTTATTGATAAAGAGCATGTAGACTTTGTGTTTGTTGCAGAAACATATGATACAAATATCCAAAATTAAAAATTTCATGTAAGAAAGTAGGAAGAATATCTTCATTACTACTAGTACCAAATAGTTATTTGAACACGCTCCGCTATTATATATACAAACTTCCTACTACATTTCATATGAGAAAAAGTTATTACGATAAACAAAGAAAAGGTCTCCTAAAATATCTTTTAGGGGACCTTTTCTTCATTACACTTGCATCGCTTTCTCTCTCAATGCTCTTCTTAACAATTTACCCGTCGTATTCTTCGGTAATTCTATTAAAAACTCAATGCTTTTCGGCACTTTATATTTCGCTAAATGTAACGTACAGTAATGCATTAGTTCTTCTTCTGTTACGTTTGCTTGCTTCAAAACGACGTACGCTCGCACAGCTTCTCCTAAGTTTTCATCAGGAACACCGATTACAACAACTTCAGCTACTGATTGGTGCGTATATAATACTTCTTCTACTTCACGAGGATATACGTTATAACCGCCAACTAGGACGATATCTTTTTTACGATCAACGATATAGAAGTAACCTTCTTCATCCATTTTCGCTAAGTCACCTGTATATAGCCAGCCGTCTTTCAATGTCGCAGCTGTATCTTCTGGTGCATTATAGTATCCTTTCATAACGTTAGGTCCGCGAACGATTAATTCGCCGACTGCGCCGACAGGTACTTCTTCCCCAAGTTCATTTACAATTTTATTTTCTACATGCCAAATATTTGTGCCAATTGATCCTGGTTTACGAGGACGATCTAGCGGGTTGAAACAAGTAACTGGTGATGCTTCTGATAAACCGTATCCTTCTGAAACAATAACGTTAAAACGTTTTTCAAAGTTTTGCAGAAGAGCAACAGGCATCGATGCACCACCGGAAATACAAAGGCGAAGCGTCTTCACATCTTCTGCGCTTGCTTCTTCAAATAAATATAAATAATTGTACATCGTCGGTACGCCAGCAAAGATCGTTGGTTCGTACGTACGACAAATACGGAATACTTCTTTCGGACTAAATTTCGGTAACATTAAAATCGTTGCTCCGTTCACAATCGGTGCATTTACCGCAACTGTTAAACAGAATACATGGAACATTGGCAGTGCCGCAACGACGCGATCGTCAGCAGTAAATTGTAAATAAGACGCAACATCATTCGCATTACTATATAAATTTTTATGTGTGAGCATAGCGCCTTTCGGTTTTCCAGTTGTACCTGAAGTGTATAGGATAACCGCTACATCCTCTTCATCTAGTTCAGGGCCTTCGTATTGTAAATCTCCAGCCCCCACAAAACTAGTAAACGTTTTCATTTTTTCGGTTTCTGTATGGTTAAAATCTGATGAGGTTTCGCATATGATGATGTTTTCTAATGAAGGAAGTCTTGTTGTAAGAGATTGTATAACAGGTAGAAGGACGTCGAGTACGATGATTGTTTTTACATCTCCATTTTGTAAAATGTAATGCATTTCGTCTGCTGTATAAATTGGATTAACTGGAATAACAGTTGCTCCGGCTTTCATTGTTCCGTATAAACCGACCAAAAAATGTGGTGAGTTCCCAACAACTAATGCGACATTGTCCCCTTTTCCAATGCCCATTTCTGCTAAATTGCTAGAAAACCTTGTGACCATTTTGTTTAATTGGTCATATGAGACCGACTGATCCATAAATATATAAGCCGGTTTTTCCCCCTTCTTTTTTGCCGTTTCAGCCAAAGATTGAACGAGATTCACAAAAACCCCACCTTTATAAAATTTAGAATATTTAAAAATTCTAAATTAATTATATTAAAAGAAAATTAAAGTGGCAAGTGATATTCTATTAACTGCATATAGACAGATCACCTTCTCTTAGTTTAATTTGGAAAAATAAGGGGATTTTATTTACAAGTAATTTATAACACTAGACCAAAAATCATTTTAGGATAATATGCACTCATCTTTTTTCTAAGATTTTCAAGTTCCTCTTTATTTAAGCTCGTATACTCCCCATACAAATTCAAAACGTCCGCTCCATTTTCATGAAAATACACGGTAACATATAATGCCGGTAACCCTTTGTTGTTTTCATCTATTGATAAGACGACATCTGGCGTTTTATTAACAGTGCTGAATGTTTCATTTCTTTTCCACTTCTTATTTTGAAACATGTCTTGTATATCATGTATCTTTCGTTTGTTATCTGTATGCGTAAAATATATAACATTATCCTCCGCTGGTTTTCCGATAGACAAAATTGTACGACTTGAGGGCGATCCACTGTTACACGCTGTCATTCCGATGACAAAGCTGAGTAATAATACAACGTACATTACCCTTTTCATATCAATCCGCCTCCTTTTGAATATATATATTCCTTTATAAGAGGCAGATGTCCTGTGATTTTATGGTGAATGAAATTATATCCGCGATTTTTCGAATATATCGACTTACCGAAAAAACGCGACAATCTACGCAAAAAAAGAGGCTGCCCGTTATGGCAGCCTCCCTCATTTTTAGAAGAATAAATGTAAGAAATCTTCAGTTGTAATGTTACCGAAGTAGCGTGCGATATCTACGCCTTCTAAAGCTGCAGTGAATGTATCTTTATCGAACTGAACGCCTGTTAGACGCTCTTCGATATCATGAACATCTAGTGAACCGAAGAAGTCGCCGTAAATTTTGCATTCTGTTACTGTTCCTTTTTTCACTTCCAGACGAACGTCAACTTGTCCAACTGGGAAGCGGTGTGAATGTTGTAAGTTGAACTTCGGTGATTTTCCGTAGTTCCAGTCCCAATTGCGGTAGCGCTCTTCAGAAAGTTTATGGATTTCTTTCCAATCCTCTTCTGTTAATTCATACGTTGGGATTTCTGTTTCTCCTTCGAAAATTGTTTCTAGAAGAAGTTGTCTAAACTCTTCTGTCGTCATTTCTTCGTTTAGGAACTCTGTAATGTTCGCAACGCGGCTACGGATTGATTTAATTCCTTTTGATTGGATCTTATCCATTTTTACTTTCAGTGCTGATACGACGTGATCGATTTCAGAGTCAAATAGTAACGTACCGTGACTGAACATACGACCTTTCGTTGAGAACTGCGCGTTACCTGAAATTTTTCTTCCTTCAGCTAAAATGTCGTTACGACCACTTAGTTCTGCATTTACACCTAATTTACCAAGCGCTTTCGTTACAGGCTCTGTGAATTTTTTGAAGTTGCTGAAACTATCTCCATCATCTTTCGTGATAAAGCTGAAGTTTAAGTTTCCTAAATCATGATATACTGCGCCTCCGCCTGATAGACGACGAACGACATGAATACCTTTTTCTTTTACGTAATCTGCATTAATTTCTTCTACTGTGTTTTGGTTTTTACCAATGATAATCGAAGGTTCGTTAATGTAGAACAGTAAATATGTTTCGTTAATATCTAAATTTTTCACACAATATTCTTCAATCGCTAAGTTTATTCTAGGATCTGTAATTCCTTTATTATCAATAAATAACATCGTATCACCTCATGAGTTCCATACGTAGCCACTATGCGCTAGCGTAATATGGCCACTGAAAATTTGTTTTGCTTCTGTTACTAAATTAGATGGGTTTCCTGTATGCGGTAAGTGCGTTAATAAAAGTTCTTTTACATTCGCATCTTTTGCAATACTTGCTACTTCTGTACTATTCATATGCCCTGCTTTTGCAGCCTCTTGATGTGCATACATATTACACTCACAAATGAAAAGATCAGCATCTTTCGTGAATGGAATGAATTCAGGAATATAACTTGAATCAGCGCTGTATACTACAGCACCATCTCCAGCTGTAATACGCATCGCAAAGCATGTAACAGGATGAACAGTTTTTAAGAACGAAATCGAGAACGGTCCAACTTGAAGTGTTTCTTCTGGATTGTACGCGATTCCTTTCGTATGTGGTTCATGTGTTAAAGAATGGAATCCATTCTCGTCAAACGTATGACCGTATATTGGTAATTCCGGTAGTTGCCTTGTTGTTGCACTCGTAATTAATCTCGCATATTGCAATACCCCAATGTCCGCAACATGATCGTGATGATAGTGTGACAGTACAACTGCATCTATATGAGATGGTGTTATATATTTTTGAAGCTGTGCTAGTACACCACTACCACAGTCTACAAGTAAACGAAAACCATCGTGTTCAAACAAATACCCCGACGTTGCTTCTCCCGCTTCTGGAAATCCGCCCCAAAAGCCGACAACAGTCATTTTCATATGTATCCATCCTTTCTAAAACCGAGTAGGAATGCATGTTTCACTTACATTCTACATTGTTAACTATAATCCATTTCCTAAACTTTTTCATTAATTTTCAATTTTGTTATAAAACAGTTGTTGACTTTTATTTTTTGTACTAATACAATAATAGTAAGAAATGGAAATGGAGGGATTGACATGATTGATCAACCAATGGAGTTTTTCAGAAATTTACCGACGAAAACTTGTGCGCACTGTGGGAAAGAAATTGATGAGCAACACGAAGCATACCATAACAAATGTGATGACTGCGTTCACGAAGAATAGTAGTTTATGAACATAAAAAAACCTAGCAGACATAGTCTACTAGGCTAATAACATCGTATCCTTCTTCATCGTTGAACCTTTCACCAAGAGCTCCAGTTCAAACTCATATAATTCTTTTTGTCGATAATTTTTCGTATGGATTTTATCCATCATCAGGTCGACAACTTTTCGGGCCATCTCATCGATTGGCTGTTCAATTGTCGTAATACCTGGCTCTGTAATCTGTGATAATATTTGATTATCAAAACCGATAACAGCGAGATCATCTGGAATGCTCCAGTTATGGTGCTTCGCCTCTGAGATAATTCCAGCTGCTACCTCATCGCCTCCTGCCAAAATCGCGGTAGGATTTTTTTTGTCCTTTAATACTTCATGGAATATTCGTTTTCCATCCTCCCAAGAGAAAGCGTTTTCAAGAAAATCAATCGCTTCTACTTGGCGGCTCTTCTCAGTTATTGCACGTAAAAAGCCCATTTTTCGCTGCTGGCTAACTAATTTGGTTTCGTTACCACGGCAAAAAATAAGATTGCGATATCCTTGATCTAACACATGCTTCGCAGCTATGTATGCTCCTTGCGCATGATCAAACTTCACTGTTGGAATATTTGCTTCCTCAATATATTCATTACATAACACGATTGGACCGTGCTGTAAGTATGGCTCTACATCTTCCCACGGATTTTCTAGTGAACATAGAATAATCCCATCTACTTGTTTCGTAGATAATAATTGTAAATACTCCATCTCTTTTTCAGGTAAATATCTTGTTTGACAAATAATCAGTTTATATTTATGTTCAGAAGCTGCAATCTCGATTGCTTCAATAAATCTACTGAAAAAAGGATTTGTAATCCTTGGAACTAGCACCGCAATTGTTTCCGTTTTTTGTTTACGAAGCCTTCTCGCCGCAGAATTAGGAACAAAGCCTAAATGCTTCATTGCTAATTGAACCCTTTTTTTCTTCTCATCTGAAACATATGGATGATTATTAATCACCCTAGAAACCGTTGTCCTTGATAACCCCGCTAATTTCGCCACGTCCTCTATAGTCGACACGAAATTCTCCCCCTTTGCATGAAAACGTTTTCTTAAATTGATTATATAGTATATTATTGGAAACTGCAATATCGGTTGTTATGATTTTACTATATTAATATTATACATAGGTAAAAGTCTGTTAATGGAGGGGCAATATACTGCTTTTAGACATTTACGGTAGGTACATTCCTTTTCTTAATACCATATATCCTTTATTCAATATAAAAGCCCATCAATACATCGTCTCCATATGATCCATCTTCATACTTTATTTGCTTTCGTTGTCTCCCTTCTTCTACAAAACCCATACGTTTGTACACTTTAATTGCCCGATCATTAACAGAAACTACACCTAAGCAAATTTTCTCTAAACCTTTCTGCCCTTTAGCCCAACTAATAAGAAATTCAATTAATTTCGTGCCGATGCCTTGATTACAATACGCCTCTTTAATCCCCATTCCCATTGTGCCTGCGTGTTGTAACCGTTCTAGTTCATATCGGTTGAAAAGTAAAAAGCCAACTACCTTCCTATCTACTTCATACACGATATAGAGATTACCTTTCTCATTGCTTTTCCGTATCTTTTCTCTTTCTGCATTACTATCATTCGGTAACTTCTTTGGGGATACTATGAAAAATTTTGTAGTAGTTTCCGATAATATAATTTCTTTTCTAATATTCATAATTGCTTCTGCATCAGTCTCTTTTACTAACCGTATCATTGAATCACCTCGTACTTTTTCTTTTTAAAAATAATATTAAAACTATAAAACGTCCAATATGCAATATTACATATTGAGAATCTTTTTACTCTTGATACAATATTCATAAATCAAAATAAAAGGAATATATGGAATGAACCCTATCTTAACAGATGCAAAACAACTATTACATAAAGAAGAAAAAATTTTATCTACTTTAAAATGTTCACTTACTGGCTATATGATTACGCATAAAGTCCCGTATCCTGGCATGTTACTTGCTACTAATCAAAGACTTCTCTTTTTTAGCCAATATAAAAACACATTCATTGCCGAATTTGATTATGAAAAAATTCTATCCATAGAAACGAAGAGAAGAATCTTTGACAAAAAAATAATATTTTACTATGAAGATGAATATATAACGCTTGGATACATTACGAGTTCGAATGTTGAAGCGTTCATAGACTTACTACAAAGAAACAGCAAGACTAGCACAGGCTTATAATCAGCGGGGATCCCCTCGCTGATTCATTATTTTAACTCCTCCCACTTCGTCCAAACTTCTCTCCCGTTTATACGGTACATACTATCCTCTCTATCCATAAACCTATGTACAATAAATTCACGTCTAATTGTACAAAAATCATCATGATATTGTTTTATAAATGTATTAATTTCTTTTTCTGTATATTGATTTTCAGCATTTAACTTGCTAACTAAATGCTCTATCAATACTAGTTTTTTCTTCTTTTGACCTGGAATCGATTTTAAACGATCCTCTTTATCGAAAAAGTTACGAATGGTCGTATCACGGAATTTCATTTCACTTTCGGTCATTTTTTATCCTCCATCGGTTTTTAAATAATACAACTTTATTGTTTATCCCTATTATTTTTCTTCATTCTTTCACTTACAACACACATAAAGTAATACCCACTAATTAGCACATAGTAAACTAAAACTATTCCTAGTGCATCTTTTATATTTATATATTTTTCTTTATGAAACAACATAGGTGAAAGGGCATAAACAAGAAAGATTATTAGCGGATTTACGATAAAATAATAAGTAAGATTGCCTTTCATCATATCAACTCCTCTATCCTATGTTTCTCTGTAAATTGTTGTAATTCCTTTTCTTTCGTTTCTATAGCTTTTAGAAAGATTTATAGATGAACCAAGGAAAAGATTCCCTCTATTAAAATAAAAAAGCACCAAAAAGGTGCTTTTTTTACGCTTCAGCCGATTGATTTTCAGCAATATTTTTAAATTGTCGTTTGTGCATCAAAGTTAAGGAAGCGATCGTTCCAAGTGATAATACAACGATAAAGATCATGAGCACTCCTATGTTTTGCCACATGAAGTCAAAGTCTCCACTCGATACGACTGCTTTCAGTCCTGATACAGAGTATGTCATCGGTAACCAAGCATTAAATGGTTGTAAAAACTTCGGAATTAACTCTAACGGGAATGTTCCAGCACTTGTTGTAAGCTGCATAATTAATGTGATGATGGCGATGAAACGCCCTGCATCACCGAATGCTGTTACTAAACATTGAATTAATGCAATAAACGCTAAACTTGTAACGATGCTAAAGAGTATGAAGTACGGAATACTTTGTACTTCTACACCTAATCCGAACAGTAATATAACATCTGCTACTATCGCTTGAATAATACCGACTGATAGTAACACGCCGAACTTACTAATAAACCAACTAAATCCTGATTTTGGAACGCCAACTGTATCACGTAATGGATATACGATTGATAATAGTAATGCCCCAACGAATAAACCGAGTGATAAGAAATACGGTGTAAATCCAGTTCCGTAGTTAGGAACTTCCGCCATTTTCTCCGTCTTCACCTTTACAGGACTTGCAAACATATCATACGTTTTATCCGTCCCTTTTACTTCACCAGTTTTTTCTGCTCCTTCGCCCAGTTTCTCAGCAAGTTCGCCTGAACCGTCGTTTACTTTCACGAGGCCATCTGTTACTTTTCCTGATCCATCTGCTAGTTTATTTACGCCGTCGATTAGCTGGGTTGAGCCTGTTGACATTTGATTTAGGCCACCATTTAGAGTACCTAAGCCAGTTGTTACTTGGCTTGAACCGTCTGTTAATTGCGTTATTCCTCCTGACATTTGATTTGCTCCCGCGGATAATGTACCTAAGCCGCCTGTTACTTTGCTTGAACCATCTGCTAATTGAGTTACTCCATCAATTAATTGATCTGACGCCTTATTTAAATTATTTGCACCTACTTTGGCATTATTTAATCCTTCACCAAATCCATGAAACTTACTTACAAATTCGTTTTGCGCATTCATTAATTTCGTAATACCATCCGTTAAAGTGTTAATCCCACCTGAATTCGGTAGTTTGTTTTGCATTTCACTTGCCTTTTGATTTATTTCACCTTTTAGTTGATTTACTTCTTCGTTTAATTGCTTTGTTCCACCCGATACTACAGCAACTTTTTGTTGAACTGTCGCTGTACTTTTTGCCGCATTTGTTATATACGGTTGTAACTGCTCTTGATATTCTTTTGGTAAACTCTCAATTTGCTTTTGTAAATTAGCTACATCTTGCGCTGCATTTTTGGCATCTCCTGCTGTTGATTGAGTAAATCCATTTAACTGATTTACGTTTTTTTCAGCTCCGTCTATTTTCTCATTTACTTTATTTAATATTGTAGGAACTTTCGCCTGCATTTCCTCTAAACCTGCAGCAGAAATTTTCACTTTACTATCTAATTCTTGCAAACCCTTTTGAATTTCTTGAGAACCTTTCTCTAATTGAATTTGCCCTCCCGCAAGTTTTTCCATGCCATTTGATAGTTCAGTTGTTCCTGTTTTTAATTCACCTGTTTTACTTGCCAATAAGCTCAAACCGTTAGTTACTTTCTCAGATCCATCACGCAATTCACTAATTCCTTTTTGCATTTCACCCGTTTTGCTACTTAACGTATTTAAACCGCTTGTTACTTTTCCTGATCCAGCTACTAACTTATTAGATCCATCTGCTAATTTCTGAGCTCCATCCTTCATCTCTCCAGACTTCCCTTGAAGTGTATGAAGGCCATCCGTCACTTTACTGGAACCATCATGCAGCTCACTTGATCCGTCGTGTAGTTTATTTGCTCCTTCCGCCCCATCTGCTAATCCTTTTGAGACGTCTTGAATAGAATCAAACATTTTCTCTGCATATGTTTTCGTTAACGTACTTGATACTTCACCTTTAATTTTTTCAATTGCTGTTCCGCCAATTTGTGAAGATAAGAAGTTTAAGCTTTCGTTTGGAATGTATTCTAAGTTTAATGGTTTTGGATCATCTTTTAATAACGTTGTAGCGTTACTTGAGAAGTCATTTGGAATGCGTACTAGCATGTAATACTTTCTACCTTCCATTCCTTTTTTCGCTTCTTTTTCACTTACAAATTCCCATTTGAAACTTGTATTATCTTTTAAGTTATCAACGAGCCCTTTTCCGACCTCAATTGGTTTCCCATCAAATACTGCACCTTTATCTAAATTGACTACCGCAACTGGTAAATCATCTAACTGTTTATACGGATCCCAAAAGGCCCATAAAAACATACCTGCATATAAAATTGGTACGAATAATACCGCGATAATTGGAATTAATATTTTTTTACTTTTTATAATTTCAGTAAACTCTTTACGAAGCAACTGATTCCATTTCATCATTTCTCCCCCTTTTCTAAATGACCGAATTGTTCATTTGGTCATTTTCTCCCAAATAAAAAGGCTATACTTATTCATACATATGCCTTATCCCCAAATTTATACTATGCAACTTTTATTCAATATGAAATTACTATTTCTATTTTCCCTCCTTAAATTAAATATATGACCATTTTGTTCATTTGGTCACTTTTTATAATAATAAAAGGATTATCTTAGTTTGACAATCCTTTTAGTAAATAAAGTTCAAATAACTCTGCAATTTTTTCTTTTTCTAGCGGTTCATGATTTTTTTCCCAATCAAAAATAAGCGATACATATAGACGAAGCATAATAAATGCTGTAATTTCGGGATCACATTTGCTAATTTCACCTTTTTCAATCGCAATCTTTAAATACGATTGAATAACAGAAACGATTTCCACATCAACTTGTTGCATGACTTCTTGTACTTCTTTCGTTCCCATATCGCGCTCTTCTTGAATTAATTTAATCATGAGCTGATGTTCTTTTCTAAATTCCAAGATGCTATATAATGCTCTATGTACATTTTCAAAAAATGAAACATCTGAACGAATTGCACTTTCTGCAACTTGCTTCATTTCTGTAATTAAATTAGAAATAATTTCACCAAATAGCTCTTCTTTATTTTTGAAAAAAGTATAAATCGTTCCTTTTCCTACATTCGCTAACTTCGCTACTTGATCCATCGTTGTTGCTTTATAACCGAACGCTGAAAAAGACTTTGTTGCAGCTTCAATAATAGAACGTTTTCGATCTATCGCCACATCTTCACCTCCAAAAATGACCAATTGGATAATATAGTCAATCAGTACACCTTTGATATTACCACACGCTTACATTCTAGACAAGTTCTCTTTTTTATTATTTCCAGTATAAAAAAATTCCAGTCAAGTTATATAATACTGTCATAGTGTATCAGAAGGAAAGAGAAAAAGAAAAGGTGTTCTTAAGATATATGATTAAACCTTACTTCACAACAACAAAATTCCTCTTTTTCAAATAATCAAATAAAAAAACAAGAAAATCTTTACAATTAATAGTAATATAGAAAATAGACAAGTTTATCAAAATAGTGGAGGCTTTTTCAGTCATGATGCGTGCGCTTCGTTTAAATATAAAGCAAGCTTTTTGTAATCGTGTTTCTTTAATTATTATGTTTAGTGGACTAGCTCTTATTTTTATTTACCATTATTATTATGTAATTCGTTACATTGGGGATGGAACGGATGCGTTTGTAACAACAGCTTTTAAATGGATTGGATTTCGCGACAATGAAATGGATGTTTATTTATTATTAATGCCCGTTATTGCTAGTTTCCCCTTTAGTACAAGTTACAATTCGGATAAATCAGATGGTTTTAAACCGTTTGTAAGTAAAGGGATTTCTTTGTTCCCTTATTCAGTAACGAAATATATCGTTACATT
Organism: Bacillus sp. AFS012607; assembly: GCF_002558005.1. NCBI lineage: Bacteria > Bacillati > Bacillota > Bacilli > Caryophanales > Bacillaceae > Bacillus > Bacillus sp. AFS012607. The sequence goes on along the minus strand of NZ_NTVM01000010.1, from coordinate 157,216 downwards.
CTTTTGTGGCGGACTTCTTTATACATTTCCATTCATCTTATCGTTATTATTTTGCAAATTAACCATTCCAGACGGAGAACCGACGGCTGGTTCAGGCATTATAAATGATAATGGGATGTTTGCAAACTTATATTACGAATCTCCCCTCACTTACATTACTGTATATATCGGAATTAATTTTTTATTTGCAGGTTTAATGGCCCTTTTAGGACTTGCAGCATCTGCGTGGTCACAAAAGGACTATATGGCGATTCTCTTCCCATTTGCAGTTGCCTCCATTCCATACGTCCTGCTAAATACGATATTCCCTACAATAGGCGGAGCGCCTTTTCATTTATATGACCCAAAACAACCGTTGCATGGCATGTCGCCGTATATTTTAACGATGCAATGCACTTTTTTCCTTCTCGTTAGTTTATTCATGTACATACAAGGAGTAAAGCGTGATAGAAAAAAATATAGAAGAAGGTTGCAAAGAAGAGAGCGGTGTAGAAAGGCGTTTCAAGTATAATAAAACCCTAATTTCCTTACTATATTGGAAATTAGGGTTTTATTTACTATTCATTTACGGTGTACCAGCCAATCCCCATAAAATAACAACCGCTACAAAATAAATTGCTTTAATCGCCACTACTAAACATAATGAAGCAATTGCATATTTACTTAATTCTCTTCTTGCACCTATTAAAGTGAAAATAACCGCCAAACTAAATGTTATATAAGAAGTTGCTGTATGTATTAAGTTATACGTAATGTCTAAATTACTTGTAAGTCCTGTTATATCAGCTACAAACTGAAGCATGACGATCGTACTAAAAAAAATTGCAAACTGATTCATTAATTTTCCATTTATTCGTGCTTGCATCGCTGCCCTCCTAACGACTGAATATTCAATTAATTTTATCATCAGATTACAAAAAAAGGAATCATCTCTTTATACTATTGATGCAGAAACAAAAAAGAACGCTCAGTCACCTAAGCGTTCCTTTCTTTAAGAAGCTTTCTTCAAATCAATTTGAGCAAGTACTGGGTCATGATCGCTTACACGTCCGTGCTCTTTCATTATGTTTGAGTTTAAGTGCACTGGATCTACAATTGTGTGCGGTGCGATGTTGTTTGTTACTAAAATATGATCTAACACTTGTGCATTTCCTTCGTGAATGTACGTGTAACGATTCTCTTTCGGCACTGTGTTTAACATATTCTTTAAGTTTGTTCCTTCTAGTGCTTTTAGTGGTTTAGCAAACTCAAAATCGTTCATATCTCCTAACACAACAACTGGTGCATTTGTGTTCTTTTTCTGAATTCCTTGTACAAATTGATTTACTTCTTGTGCTAACTGAATTCGTTTGTCTTCACTTTTTAATACGAGCGGTTGCACTTTTCCAAATGGCGTTGCATCCCCTATTTTTGAGTTTAAGTGATTTGCAACGACAACAACGTTTTGTCCTTGGAACGTAAATTCTGCCGCTAACGGTTTACGTGTACTTTCAAATAATGAACTTTCGTCTCCAATGCGAACCACATTTTTATCAAGTAACTTCGGTACCGTCGCTAATTTCACGCGTGATGGGTTGTAGAAGAAACCGACGCGAATATTCGCTCCTGGTGCTCCTCCGTCTAGATTATTGTTTGGAGCAATTTCTACATACTCATACTTCGGTCCACGAATTTCTAGAACTGCATCAATGATACGTTTTGCGCTCAATGACGCATCTGTTGTACCGTCATTAATTGATCCGTTATTATCTTGCATTTCCTCTACACCGATAATATCTGGCATTTTTAAATTGTATTTAATAGAATACGCTAACGCTTTTACTTTTTCATCTGTTGTTTCTTTTTTATTCGCCGAGAAGTTTTCAATGTTATATGTAGCAACTGTTAACTTATCAAGACGAGGCTGAATATTTGCCCCTACTTGCTTAAATCCACCATCCACTACAGCTGGCAATTCTGTTATTGGCGAAATACGGAAAGAACCGTAATCATATCCTACTACCCCTGTTATATCTCCAGTGAAAGTATCTCCTACTTTTGCTACATAATCGCGAGGCACTTTTACAGAAAGACGCTCTGGGTTTAATCGATTTTCATCTAATAGAGGTGTGCCATATTGTGTTACTATTTTATCTCCACCATTTTTTACTGTTACATATAAATTTCCGTTTTTCTGAGGTGCAATAATTTTTGGTGTTGGCATCGTAACACGCATACCTTCTATACTTTCATAGAAGTCGATTGCATCTTCATTTGGATCAAATAAACCAAATGCATCATTATCAATAATCTGATCCGGGATTTTCACACCGTTTTCCCCAAGTACAATCGGTGCTGGTAAAGATTGATCTTTTGCGATTACAACAACGCGACTCGCCTTAATTTCTGTCGTCGTTAAGTCTGTTTCAAATCGCTCTGCATATCCTGGTCCAACATATTCTTCTACTACTCCATCAACTTGAATAAGATCTCCTACTGCTACATTCGCATCTTTTTTGTATACGTACATACCTTCTGAAGTAGCTGGATCATTATCTAGCTGATTGTCTTCTATATAAAAGCCGTTTTTATCAAGCGCTGTGACAACGCCTTCCACATTGTATACTTTCTTCCCGTTGTAAGGAGACATATGTGATTTTCCTTGAATGTCATGAATACGAACCTGTTCATTATTTACGATAATAAACGAAAACGTCGAAATTGCTGAAGAAGTAAGCCCTTCTTTTTCTGCGATTGCTTTCACTACACTATTTTCATTCACTACAATTTGTCCATTATAACGAACACTTTTATTAGTAGGATTAGAGCCATCTAACGTATAGTAGATTGTTGCCCCTTCTGTATTCGTCGTTAATGTTACCGCTGTTCCTTTAGCAACTTCTCCACCGTTCGGTGAAGCTACTACATCGCTAACACGGTTTTGGCCTTCACCTTGAAACTTATAAGCTGTTACTGATTTTAAACCTGGGTTACTAAAATATAATTCAAGAGTCCCAGTCAAACTAACTTTCTTCCCGATATTTTCAGGATGATCTTTTACATTCACTGCCGTTCTCACATCACCTTTTGGCAACTGAACAGGCATGATTTTGTCTGGATTCGTTTCGTTTGGCGAATCTGCAATTGCTACGTTTGTATCATCAAACTTAGCTGGATCCTTCGTATATTTAGAAGAACTTTGCGTATATCCAACAATGTACCCTTCCACTATCCCCTTCGTTTTCCCTTGCTGCTTAAATACTTGAATTGCTTTTTCTACTGACATAGAAGCAGTTTCTTCTGCTTGCGCTAAAGTTCCAGTAAATGAAAGCAATAGCAAGAATGATAAAAAGACACTTAACAATTTCTTCACAGCCATTTTCCTCTCCATATTTCATATTTTCTCAGCATTTCTATCATAACAAATGATTCGTTATATAGAACTATTTTTCGACAAATTTTACAAAAGATTTATTTAATTTACAAGCTTTCAACCTATAATACAAAATAATAATTTTACACCTTCTACAAATGCACTCTATAATGTTAGAGAGAGAAAACAGAAAATATCGACATTTGATTGGCATGTAAAATGGATTCATTTGAATAGGAGTGATTGGATGGAAGTGCAAACAGAAACATACCGCGCAGCTATGAATGGAACATTAGAACGTCATTTTTCAGATATGATTGCTGTTATACCAACTAGAATTACAATTGAGCAGTTAAAACAGCGGCTAGAGACTATCGCTACTAAAGTTGATGAGTTAAAAATTGTTTATAGTGATGAGACAAGCCTTATTGTTGAGTTACATATGGATGAAGCAATCATACCGTATGAACTGCATATTGATGAGGCGAATGACCCAGAAGAATACAAAATGTACAATAGACAAGATTCTACAATCGTAGATCGTAATTTTGAAGATGCGGCTTTCGGCACTGAAATTTTCACTCGTACGCTATTTGTAGGCGATGTACTGGACTGCTTTTTCCAGCAGTTACAGTTTTTATGGAATCTCGCCCCAGATTTGTTATTTGTAATCGATTCAAGTGCATCAATGAAAGTGATATCTAGAAGCTATATTGAATATCACGTTGAAAATGAATTATTACCTGACATTCCTGACTTGTACGTTATTCATTCTGTTTATGAAGACGATAAAGATGATGAGCCTACGCAATATTGGTTTCATACACATGGTCTTTTAAGAGCAGGCGTAACTGAAATAGAGTTAATTATTCCAAATCGCATTTCTTCCTACTACGGCATTAGCGATCTCTTTCAAACATTTGCTAATAATGCGGTTGAAAATGGACAAGTCCCTATGAATGAGCCTATCGTTATCGCGCATAGTCAACAAGGTTCTATACATACAGTCGCTATTCCGTGGGAAAAAGGATTATCTTATATAGGGCATAAAACGAGTATGGACCAATTATCTTCAATCGAGGATGAAGAAGTGAAACTACAACCAATAGATGCACAAAATACTTTCTTAGGCGGAATGGATGCCCGAGATGAATACCATCAATCTCCATCCGTTCTCTTATTCAAATTTAATACTTCAGAAGAATATATTGAAAGTTTTTTCAAAGAACACGAGGAAGCTACAGGGCTCATGTTCTATAAAACAAATAGTGAAACCAATCGTATGGCTTACAATGCCAAAAATACTTTCGGGTATTTCAGCAACATTTTTCACATTGAACAATCAAATGAAGATTTTCGTTTCCTTGCTAAGTTTGGTGTCTCCTACGAAGAAGGAAAAAGTGAACATATGTGGTTTGAAATGCAAAACATTACGGAAGATTTCATTCAAGGAATACTCATTAATGAACCATATTTTATAGAAGATATGAGTGAAGGAAATAGTTATCATTTAGATTTTGATAACTTAACAGAGTGGGTTATTTATGCAGGAGATGCCGTTATAAAGCCAAATAACTTATATATGTTTATTGGCGAATAAATATTTTATATAACAAACGAAACGCCTTCAATATGATTGAAGGCGTTTCTTATAGTTTATTGTGCGATTAATTCAGCATCTATTACTTTCTCCAAATGGGATAATACACGCTTTGCAGCTTCCTCACCTTGATTAATACAATCTGGAAGTCCAGCACCAGCATAGGAGCTACCTGCCAAGTATATACCAGGCAACTCTTTCTGCATAAATGTTGTGAGCTTTTTCATTCGCTCATTATGGCCTACTGTATATTGAGGCATCGCTTCTTTCCAGCGGCTTACGATTGTAAATTCTGGATCCTCTGTAATATCCATCGTTTTTCTTAAATCTTCTAGTACGAGCTGAACGAGTTCTTCTTCAGTTTGTTCTACAACCGCTTCATCACCAGCACGTCCAACGTAACAGCGAAGGAGTGTTTTTCCTTCTGGCGTTGTATGTGGCCATTTTTTATGCGTCCACGTACATGCTGTAATCGTGTAATCGCTATTTCGTGATACGACAAATCCTGTACCATTAATATCGCGCCGGATTGCTGACTTTCGGAAAGCAAGTGCCACATTCGCAACGGATGTGGCCGGAATATTACGGAAGAAACGAAACTGCTTGTACTGAGCAAACATGGACGGCAATACTTTATGCGAAGTTGCCACTACGATGGCGTCCGCTTCTATTTCTTTTCCATTACTAAGAGTAATTGTATAACCATCACCCTGTTTTGCAACTTTTTCAATGCGAGTTCCCTTTATTATCGTACCTTCATGCATCTTTGCTTCGAGAGATTCTACGATAGATTCTAAACCTGTTTTCACTGTTTGGAAGATTCCTTTTTTCGGTTTAGCTTTCTCTTCTTTCGGAGCGAGCGTACGCATGCCGAGTGAAATACTGCGATGTTTCTGCTCAATCTGATACATTTGCGGGAATGTTGACATTAAGCTCATTTCATCAATATCCCCTGCATAAATACCCGATAGTAACGGTTCTATTAAGTTTTCAACCACTTCGTTTCCAAGACGATGTCTGAAAAATTGTCCGAGTGATTGGTCAGATACTGGCTTTGACCTCGGCATTAATAGATCAAAACCAGCTCTTAGTTTACCAATTGGGGAGAACAGCCGGGAAAATAGAAACGGCGTAATTTGCGTTGGAATTCCCATCATTGATCCATTCGGCATTTTATGTAACCGATTGTTTACGAGGATAAATGATTGACCGGCTTGATTATTTACAAGTTCATCGCCAAGACCTAATTCTTTCACTAATCTAGCTGCACTTTCTTTTCGTGCTAAGAAAGAATCCGGTCCGCGTTCAATTGTAAATCCATCTTTTCGAACGGTTTGAATTTTTCCGCCAAGTTTACCCGATGCTTCTATAAGTAATGTATCAATCGGCAAGTTTTTTTCATGAATATTTTTTTGTAAGTTATACATTGCTGTTAATCCCGTTATGCCTCCGCCGACGATCACAACTTTTTTCCTCAAGCAGGCTCCCCCTTTCTTCTTACAGTACAGATTCTTTTTTCTTTAATACAACATCTGTTAAACAATCAATAAATGCGTCCGATGCATTTGGCATTTCTGGACGATAATATTTCGCGCCAATTTCATCCGTTACAACTTTACACTCAAAGTCGTTGTCATATAAAACTTCTAAATGTTCAGCAACAAATCCAACTGGTGCATATACGAATGAAGTATAACCGTGCCTTTCATTTAGTTCTCTCGTTAAATCTTGTACATCTGGACCAATCCAAGGATCTGGTGTGTTTCCTGCACTTTGCCAGCCTACTGCATAGTTTGCTACTTCAGCTCCGCGCGCGATATAATCAGCTGTTTCATTTAATTGATCTGGATATGGATCGCCCATTGCAATAATTTTCTCTGGTAAGCTATGTGCAGATACGATTAATACTGCTTTTTCACGCTCTGCATCTGACATACCGTTATATATACCTTTCACTGCATCAACCCAGTACTGGATGAATTTCGGCTCTTTATACCAGCTATCGATGCCGTGAATTGTTAAGTTCCCAAGTTTCTCAGCTTCTTCTTGTGCTCGTCCAACGTATGATTTCACGCTAAACGTAGAATAGTGAGGTGCAAGAACAAGTGCGATTGCATCTTGTATTCCGTCGTTATGCATATCTTTCACCGCATCTTCAATAAACGGTTCAATATGTTTTAAACCAAGATACATATGGTACTCTACTTCATCTTGCACTTCATTTAAACGCTTCTCTAACTTCTTAGCTTGCTCTAATGTAATAGTAGCTAAAGGAGAAATACCACCAATTGCACGGTAACGCTCTGTTAAATCTTCCAGCATTTCAGGACTTGGCTTTCTTCCTCTGCGAATATGTGTATAGTAACGTTCAATATCTTCTTCTTTATATGGCGTTCCATATGCCATTACAAGCAAACCAATTTTCTTTTTCATACAGCAATTCTCCTTTACTTCGCTAACTGCCCTTTAGAGTATTCATGAATAAATGTAGTTAAACGTTTTAATGTATCTGGATTTACTTCTGGGAATACACCGTGTCCTAAGTTAAAGATATAACCAGGCTCTTTCATCCCTTGATCTAAAATACCTTTTACATGTTCTTCAATAACAGACCATGGCGCAAGTAAGAATGAAGGGTCCATATTTCCTTGTACCGCCTTATGAACGCCGCGTGCACGTGCTTCTTCAATTGGTAAACGCCAGTCTAAGCCGACTACATCAAGCGGTAAATCGTGCCACTCATTCACTAAGTGTGCAGCTCCTACGCCGTGCATAATCATCGGTACACCCATAGGGCGAACTTCTGCAAAAATACGCTCCATTGCTGGTTTAATAAATACGCGGTAATCTGCTACATTTACTGTTCCAACCCAAGAATCGAAAATTTGAACTGCTTTTGCTCCTGCGTTAATTTGCGCTTTTAAATATGTAATAACCATATCTGCTAGCTTATCCATTAAAGCGAACCAAGCTTTCGGCTCTGCATACATGAACGCTTTCGTATTATGGTAGTTACGAGATGGACCGCCTTCAATCATATAGCTCGCTAATGTAAATGGAGCCCCTGAAAAACCGATTAACGGTACGTCTAACATTTCTGTCGTTAATAAACGAATTGTATCTAATATGTACGGTACGTCATCTTCCGGATTAATTTCCCCTAGTTTTTCTACGTCTTGTAAAGAACGGATTGGGTTATCAATAACTGGCCCAATACCTGATTTAATTTCTACATCCACACCAATTGCAGGTAGTGGTGACATAATATCTTTATAAAGAATTGCTGCGTCTACGTTATATTGATCAACCGGCAATTTTGTAACGTAAGCACATAACTCTGGATTGTGTGTAATTTCAAATAAAGAATACTTTTCTTTAATCTTTCTATATTCCGGCTGTGAACGACCTGCTTGACGCATATACCATGCTGGTACATAATCGGTACGTTCCCCCCTACATGCTTTTAAAAATGTCTCATTTATAGTTCTTACCAAGACCCTTGCTCCCTTCCTTACCAATGCTTCGAATACGTTCGATATTTATCTTTTTTTACTATACAGCTTGTAAAAACAAAATGCATAATATTATGTACGTTGTTCATTAAATTGACACAAACATTCGTAAAAACGCTTACTATTTTCACAACATTCTTATTATAACACAGAGAAAAACTATGGTTTAGCTACTTTTGACTTTTCTCCTTCGCGATTCGTTTGTGTATTGTATGGTACAACGTAAAAGCTCGGTTTTGAAAATATGTTAACGAACTTTTCCTCATATTCTCCAGCACCATTTACAGTGCTAACATGCGTATGAATTCCGTTCTCCACTCTATAGATTCGGTACATAATTCTGTTATCTGGAAGTGGCGTCCAACTTAATTTTGCTTTAAATAAACCGAAAGGGCTAAATGATAGTTTCATTTTTACATCTTCAATTCTACGCAGCCGAATCGGAGCACCGATTGTTTCCACACCTTCAGGCTTCATAAACTTCTCTTTATGTTCTACATTAGCCTTCGTTAAAATTTTCTTAAACAATTTTGTCGCAGATGCACTTTCTCCTTGCAACTGATGTTCCTTATCCGTACGGTCATAACCAATCCAAACAGCGCCTACTAAGTTCGGTGTATAGCCGACGAACCACATATCTCTTGCTCCCTTATCGTCATTTGGCAATGAAGTTGTACCCGTTTTTCCAGCTAACGCACCGTTATATACACCTGCTCTCGCTGTCCCTTCCTTCACAACTCCTTCTAACATTTTCGTCATATACCATGCCGTCTGTTTCGAAAAAATTTTCGTCTCTACTTTCGGTGATTCCCCAATGACTGCACCGTGTCTATTTAATACTTTATCAATAACGTGCGGCTCAATAATATTGCCATTCGCTAAAAATGAACGATACATTTTTACAAGATCAAATGTTGAAACACCATTTTTCAATCCGCCAAGTGCTGTACTTAAACCAGCATCTGCAATATGAACATTTCCTTTTTCTAAATATTGTTTTCCTTCTTCTACCCCTAACTCATTTAATAGAGAAACTGCTGGTACGTTTGCCGACTCTAAAATCGCATCATACATCGTCATTTCTTTTGAATACTCATGATTATAATTTCGAGGTTCATACCCTTCAAAAGAATTTCTTTCATTCGTTAATAAAGAATACGGATTATACTTTTTCGTTTCTAGTGCTGGTGCATAAACGATAAGTGGTTTTAAAACAGATCCGGGCTGCCTTTTGGCAAAAACACGATTAAATCCTCTCGGGACGTACTTTCTTCCCCCAATCGCCGCTTTAATCCCTCCCGTACGATTATCCATTAATAAAAATGCACCTTGAGCCCCCTCTTCTTTCCCAGGAAAATTCCTTGCATCTTGAAACTGGTTATACGCTACCTTTTGAATTTTTTCATCCATAGGTACGACAAACGTATATCCTCCGCGAAGTACTTCTTGATGAGACAACCCGTATAAACGAGCGGCTTCATCTATGACCATATCAATATACGGCATATATGCAAGCTCATTTTCATCTAAGTTTTTATATAGAGCAATTATCTTCCCTTGATAACGAACGCTTTCTTCTGCAGTCAAATAGCCTTGTTTATGCATAAGTGACAACACGAGATCGCGGCGTTCCTTACTCTTCTCTGCAGAGTAGTACGGTGAATATCCGTTTGGTGACTTCGGAAGACCTGCAAGCATTGCCCCTTCCTCTACTGTTAAATCCTCAACATTTTTATTAAAATACAGCTTTGCTGCTGCTTGAATACCGTAAGCCCCATGACCAAAATAAATATGATTCATATACATTTCAAGAATTTGTTGCTTCGTATATTTTTGCTCTAATTGAAGAGAAATTGCGACTTCCTTCAATTTGCGCGTAAATGTTTTTTCACGAGTTAAAAAGACATTTTTAGCGAGTTGCTGCGTAATGGTACTACCGCCCTCTAGCTTTTCTCCAGCTAACGTATCTTTATAAAGAGCACGGAATATAGACGGATAATCAATTCCTTGATGCTCATAAAAACGAGAATCTTCCACCGCAACAAACGCCTGCTGCACATACTTCGGAATTTGCTCGATCGGTACGAGCTCCCTATTTTCTACGTATAATTTCGTAATTTCTTTCCCTTTCTGGTCAACGATACGTGATGAAGAGTGGAAAACGAGCTGCTTTTCATCCATCATATAGCCACCAGCTAACACGATAAGTTTATAGAGTACAATCGCTACTATAAACGTTGCGACGCCACCTAATAAAGTCCACTTTACTTTCTTCATACATCGGCCTTCTTTCCAAATGATGGTACATTTATTATTTGAAAAAGAAGTATCTTTATGTATATAATCTTCGAAGTTTTTTAAGAGAGTTGATATAATAGAAACAAACTATTAAGGGGGCATTAAAATGAAGGCTATTATTTCATACGAAACACCTCTAGAACAATCACATTTCACTGCAAAAAATGATGAGAAAAATATGTTTTATAAAGAAAATACAGAAGAATCTGTAGAAGGCTCACTTCAGTATGACGTACTAGATGCTGTCGGTGAATTTAAAGGACAACCTGGCTATATCGTTTGTAACAATATTTCTGTAACAGACGAAGGTCGCCCAGTATTTGAAAACCGTTTTAAAAACCGTGCAGGCCTTATTGAAAACGAACCAGGATTCCAAGCGATCCGTGTTCTACGCCCATTAAGTAACGATACATATGTCATCTTAACGATGTGGGAAACGGAGCAAAACTTTAAAGACTGGACAGAATCACGTTCATTCGAAAACGCTCATAAAAAACGTCCTGCACAAGCAGAAGGACAAGCACAGGCACAGGCGCATCCACATGCCGAACAGCAAAAGAGTATTTTCTCTCGTCCGTCGTTCGTGACTACTTTTGATGTGTTAGTTTAATTAAAAAGTGATAAAACACTGACAGTACGTGAAATTATATTAACGGTTTTTCGAATATATCTATCATACCTTTGAATATATCAACGATTTTTTCAATTTATCTATCACATCTTGAAATATATCAACGATTCGACTAAAGATATCGATTTAATGACAAAAAGGAAACACCATTACACACCGGTGTTTCCTTTTTCTTTGTACCAATTATATATACGAAGCGAATCTTTTTTTCTCATATGCTTTACTTCATAACCGCGCCCGGCTACCGCTACAAGAGTTGTACATAATTCATCTTTTCTTTGAAAATACGATTGATTATAACCTACTGCTTGAACATGTCTTCTTCGCATTATTCCTGTATATTTCGAAAAATTACGATATACAACCGTTAGTTGATTTTCTCTTAATTCATAACCACCACTTTTATATCTAGCATACGCAAGTAACAAAAACACGATAAATAACGGTAAAATAACAAACAACGCAATATATCGTTTTAAATATATACTCACGCTGGCAATTAGAACTGTGAGTATGATACTTATTAACCAGCCCATAATGAAATAACGACGCAACGCTGTTTTTGGTAAGTGAACGATCTCCGCTTCGATTTCATAAGGTAACTCTAAATATGTGAGCAGGTGCTGTACATCTTTTTTCTTCATAAATGGATGCAACATTACTTCGTTACTTGCTGCTCCAATACTTTGAATTGCTTCCACTTCAACAGCACAATAGCCAAACGGCTGGCGAAGCATACCTTCTTTTACAGTAATCGCTTGAATGCGGTGCAATTTTAAGACAAACTCTTTCTTTTCAAATAATCCTTGAACGATACGAATCTCTTCCCCTTTTCGCCCAATTTTAAAGTTTGCATATTTCAACACATATCCAGCCGTGGAAATAATCCATGAAATTGCCATTAAAATTAATGCAATTACAATTAGTTTATAAACACCGTTTCCCATCACATACGCTTCTACTTTACTTGTGAATCCTTCAGGAAGAACAAAATCAAACTTTGTGTAAAGAAGTACTAGTCCAGAGAACACTAGTCCGAACCGACCAGATGTAATCGCTGCGGCTAAAACCTCTTTCGCTGTTAACTGATAAACCGTCTTGCTTTCTTCCTCTTCTATTTCTTCTTTTACAGTAGTTTCTTTCTTATGTAATACAGAGATTAAATGTTTTGCCTCGTCTTCTTTAATACCAGCCAACATCACTTCTGGTTCATTACCACCACCGGCTACTTCTATATTTAACTTCATGAGTCCGAGCATTTGATAAATGAAGTTAGAAGACGTACTAATATTTTGTACACGCTCTTTATTTAAATAGCTTTCCTTCTTTACAAAAACACCGTGCTTTACATGTAACATATTATTCTCAATCCAGTACACTTTAAAATACCATTTAATTGCTGAAAAAATAGCCATGATGAATAAAACAACCAGAAGGAAAAGATAAAATAAATACCAAGGTTCCACTTGTTCATCAGGTTTAAATAAAACAAGAATAATAAGTGGCAACAAACTCGCAACCCTAATACCTAACAATATCGTGATCGGATGTTGCCTCTTATACATCCTCATCACTCACTTTCGCAAGTTCTCCAATTTGTCTTTTCAGCTGTTCTGCTTCTTCTTTCGTTAAACCTGGGATACTATGAGAAGTTGCGGCTGTTGAAATGTGTAATTCTGCTAAATTATACTTTCTCATAATCGGCCCTTGCTCAATCGTTACGTGCTGCACACGGATCATCGGAATAAGTACGCGTTCTACAACAAACATTCCCTTTTGAATCTCAATCTCTTCTTCATTTAATCTGTAACTATAATAGCGCTGACGTAAATTTGGAAACACAAAATAATCAAGTGGAATAAATGTAATGGCTCCTGTTACTAATAGTCCAAACAACCACCCCCACCAGTTAAAGTTAATCATGAAAAAGAAATATGCAATTACGACTGTTAGTATAACTGCCGCCCCAATTAAAGCGTGAATCCTCCACACTTTCAGCATATTAGAATGAATCTCCCTTTCTAACGGCTGCATCTCATCACTCCAATTCTATGAATTTATTACTTATATATTATCAAAAAATAAGGTTTTATATACATTTTTGTAAATTTATAGTCAAATAAATATAAGTGAATCAAAAGCATGTTAAAAAACATATATTATAAATATGAATTATATTAGACCAAATAAACCCTGCATGATTCATGCAAGGTTTATCGTTTTATACACAATATATTTCATCATTGTTGAGATATACTAGCATCGCTTTCAATTCGATTTTCTTTTTGACTCAGTTTTTTATCTTTAGATTTTTTTAATGTTAAAGTCATGCCAATAAAAATAAAAAGAATTCCTGTTATTTGCATTAAAGTTGGACGGAATCCAGTAAGTACAGTATCTAATAATATTGCCACTGCCGGATCTAAAAAAACTAATATTGAGATTGTTTTTGTAGATAAATGGCGTAAACTATCAAAAAACAGATAATACACTATCCCAGTGTGAATAAAACCAGTAGCTATAATATATGTCCAATTACTTTGAGTGAGGCCACTAAAAGCATCTAAATCTATAAATGGTATTAAAAGAAATATCCCCAAGAATGTTTGTAAAAATGTCATTGCATACGCACTCATTTTGTTAATCCCTTTACCAAATAAAGTTGTAAATGCATAAAAGAGAGCTGCAAGAAATCCCCATATCATACCTGAAGACATTAATGAGCCTACAGAGAAGCTTCCATCGATACCAGCAATTAATAAAGCTCCCACAAAACACACAATTATTGAAATGATAGATATTAATGTTAATTTTTCTTTAAAGACGATACTTCCAATTAACAGTACAATTACTGGTGCAAGATGATAAACTGAGATAGCAATTGTAACTGACATATTTTCAAAGGCTTTAAATAAGAAAACCCAATTAAATACTAAGAAAAAGCCACATATTAAAACTTGAATAACTTCTTTTCGTTCCCATTTATCTTGTTTATATTGCCCTGTAAGCAACCAGCATACACTTAAAAATATTGTCGCAAAAATACACCTTACAAACACTAATTCAAACGAAGGCAAGTTTGTTTGAACAGAAAAAAATCCAACTGATCCAAAGATAACCATTGACGCTATCATCTTTAAGGCCGGTACCGTTTTCTCTTGCTTAAAACTTTTTTGAAGCAAATTAATCCCCCTCCAATAAAAAAATCTGTTTATAGTGAGAAAAACACCAGCCTAAAAAAGGACAGGTGCTTTTCCTCAAAAACACTCAACTACAAGTTTTTCCCAGCAGTCCAACCACCATCAATTACAAAATTAGAACCAGTAATAAAGCGGGCCTGATCAGAAATCAAGTACTCAATACATGAAACAATATCCTGCGGCAACCCCCAAGTATCTAAAGATTGATTACTTTTTATCATAGACATCAAGGCTTTATTACTAAAGTATTCTTCTGTAAGTTCAGTTCTAATAACACCAGGAGAAATGCTATTTACTCTTATATTTTGCTTCCCAAATTCCATAGCCATCTGTTTAGTCAATCCGATTAAGGCATGCTTTGATGCCACATAAGCAGCTCGCTCTGGTTCAGCCATTAATCCAGAAACCGATGCTATATTCACAATACAACCTTTTATTTTCGATTCACACCATCGCTTCGCTACTTCCCTAGAAAGTATAAATGGGGCTACTAAATTTACATCAATTACTTTTTTAAACATATCATCGGATAAATTTAAAACAGGTGTTATCTCTCGAATACCAGCAGCATTTATTAATATATCAGGAGAAAGCTTTTCTAAATCTAATTGAGTAAAAAGATTATGAATCGCTTCACTATTACTTAAATCAATTTGCACTACTTTCAAAGGCATATCTGTTTTCATATAATCTATTAAGTTATTATTATTAATATCAAGAGCTATTACATGAAAGGATTTTTCTAAAAAGTATTTTATACAAGCATGACCTATACCACTATTGGCTCCAGAAATCATAATTATTTTATTCTCTCTCATTTTGTCTCCTTATAAGAAAATGTTACTAATAAAATATCACGAAAAGCTTCAGTACTACATTCTGTTCCAAGTGGAGTTACGGCATGGAAAACCTTTTGTCCAAATACTAAAGTTTCTAAAGGCTCCTTCAAACTTATAAACTGATTAATTTCCCTTGGAGAATTAGCTATTAAATTATCTCCGCCAATAGCTGTATTACTTAAATTCATAAGGTGTAAAAACACTACTGGTTCATCATCTTTATGTAACCAAATAGGTGAACTAAAAGATGGTCTTTCTTTAGTAGCTTTATATCTTACTTGATGTAAACCTATAATTAAATCTTTACTTGTATCTATTATATTTGTTTTAAATGCAAATTCAGTATCGAAACGCACGATATTTTGAATTAAAGGATTATATAAAAAACTATCATTTATGCTATGGAACTGTCTAACTTTACCGCCATCATCATAGTTATATTCTTTAGATTGGAAGTAATCATTACTATTATCTAAAATATAATCTGGTGAATCAACATACTTTATATACCTTGAATAAGATCTAGCACGGCATTCACCGTACGCATCATCTTCCAAATTATAATAATCTAACTGTGCTTGTGTTAATAAACGATGATTCTCTTCCTCTTGTAAAAAGATTTCATTTGAGATTTCAAGGAATCCCTTAGATTCAAATTCATGTACCTTTTCTTCTATGCTAAAGCCACTCATTTTACTAAGAACAAACGTCATTATAAAAACCTCCACACTATTGTATTTTTCTTTCTCACCCTATGTTAGAAATGCAATAAGTAACCGAGATTCTTGCTTAATAAAATTAAAAATTATGATATTCAATTAATACACCAAATGAAATATATGTAATCCATTAAAACTATTTCTTAAGCAATATTATATATCCTCTTGGTTATTTTTTCTAATTATCTGAAGATTTTTCAACATTAGTCTTAATATTCAAAATTAAAGAAATGTATTTTTCAGAAAGAGAAAACTGCGAGTATTGCAATTATTTATGTATATAACTTTTTTTAAAATTATATTTTAAATATAACTAGTTTTTTATAATTTTTTTGATATAATTACATACGGGAAACGGGAAGAATTTTGTCTTCCCAAGTGTTTTTATTTGCATCTAGTTCTTTTGCTAGATGCCTTTTTTTATGTTAAAAAAGGTATCCTCAAATACTTTGAGGATACCTTTTCACTTTTATTATCTCTGCTGTTTTCTACCTAATACGAGTAATCCAAAACTCATCATTACAAGAAGTGCTCCCATATATGGTTCCACAGGCATTTTCTGCCCTGTCTTTGGTAATTCTTTTTCCGGTTTTTCTGGACCCGGTGTTCCAGGCTTTTCTGGACCTGGTGTTCCAGGTTTTTCTGGATTCGGTGTTCCAGGTTTCTCTGGATCTGGTGTTCCAGGTTTTTCTGGATTTGGTGTTCCAGGTTTCTCTGGATCTGGTGTTCCAGGTTTCTCTGGATCTGGTGTTCCAGGCTTTTCTGGATCTGGTGTTTCTGGAACTGGTGGTGCTAAATGATTCAATTTGTTTAATACTTCTAATTGAACTGCATTTATCATTCCATTTGTAATTTCAAATGGAATTGGATTAGTTAATTTTTCATATCCTTTTGGTGCTTCTACTTCTACTAGTGTGTAGTTACCTACAGATAGATCTGCGATTTTTGCCTTTCCATCTTTATCTGTTGTTACTTTCACTACTACTTTGCCCGCTTCATCATGAACTTCAAACACAGCTCCTGATAAGACTTCCTTGCTTTCAGCAGCCATTTTTGTAATCTCCACTGAACCTTTGTCTAACTGTTCATTCTCTACTTTCAATGATAAGACTTTCGTCATACCTTTTTTAATTTCGAATGATACTGGTTCCGTTAACTTCTTATAACCTGGTAAGCTCTTCGTCTCTACTAATTTGTATTTTCCTACTGATAGATCTGAAACGTTTGCTTTTCCTTCTTTATCTGTCGTTATTTCAGTTACTATTTTGCCTTGCTCATCTTGTACTTCGAAGACTACGCCTTCTAATGCTTTTTGGCTATCTTTATCTACTTTTGTTACTTCTACATTTCCCTTGTCTAACATTTCATTTTCTACTGTTAAAGCAAGAGATTTTGTCATACCTTTTTCAATTTGGAAAGTAATCGGATCTACTAATTGTTTATATCCTTTTGGTGCTTTTACTTCTACTAACTTGTATGTGCCAACTGATAAATTAGTGACTTGTGCTTGTCCTTTTTTATCTGTCGTTATTTTAGCGACTACTTGTCCTGCTGCATCTTGAATCTCAAAGACTGCATCAGCTAAAGCATCTTTATTTTCTTTATCTACTTTTGTAATTTCTACATTTCCTACATCCACTAATTCATTTTCTACAGTCAATTGTAATGCTGTAACTCTACCTTTTTCAATTTCGAATGAAACTGGCTTTTCTAGTGGTTTGTATCCTACCGGTGTTTCTACTTCTACTAACTCATACTTTCCAATAGATAAATCTGAAACTGTTGCTGTTCCTTCTTTATCTGTCGTTACTTTCGCAACTACTTTTCCTTTTGAGTCACGTACTTCAAATACAACATTTTCTAATGGTGCTTTACTGTCTTTATCTATTTTTGTGATTTCTACATTCCCCGTATCTACCATTTCATTTTCTACAGTGAACGTTAAAGATTTTGTCATACCTTTTGTAATTTCAAATGGTACAGGCTTTTCTAATTTTTTGTAGCCTGGTAAACTATCTACTTCTACTAGCTTGTACTTTCCTACTGATAAATCTGAAACTGTTGCTTTTCCAGCTTTATCTGTCGTTACTTTCGTTACTACCTTGCCTTTGTCGTCTTGAACTTCAAAGACTACCCCTGCTAACGGTGCCTTATTATCTTTATCTATTTTTGTAATTTCTACATTTCCCGTATCTACCATTTCATTTTCTATTTTTAATGATAGAACTTCTGTCATTCCTTTTTTGATTTCAAACGATACTGGTTCTGTTAATTGTTTGTAACCTGGTAAGCTTTCTTTCTCTACTAATTTGTACTTTCCTACAGATAAGTCTGAGATTTTTGCTTTACCATTTTTATCTGTTTTTACTTCCGTTACTACTTTGCCTTTTTCATCTTGCACTTCGAAGACTACATCTTCTAATACTTTTTTACTATCTTTATCTACTTTTGTAATTTCTACTGAACCTTTATCTACTAGTTCATTCTCTACTTTTAATGATAAGACTTCTGTCATACCCTTTTTAATTTCGAATGATACTGGCTCTGTTAGCTTTTTGTAGCCTGGTAAGCTTTCTACTTCTACTAGTTTGTAATTTCCTACAGATAGATCTGAAATTTTCGCTTTTCCTTCTTTATCTGTTGTTACTTTCGTTACTACTTTGCCTTTTTCATCTTGCACTTCGAATGTTACGCCTTCTAATAACGCGCCACTTTCTTTGTCCACTTTTGTAATTTCTACTGAGCCTTTATCTAACTGTTCATTCTCTACTTTTAATGATAAGACTTCTATCATACCTTTTTTGATTTCGAATGATACTGGCTTCGCTAGTTTTTTATATCCTGGTAAGCTTTCTTTTTCTACTAATTTATACTTTCCTACTGATAAATCTGAAATTGTTGCTTTTCCTTCTTTATCTGTTTTTACTTTCGTTACTACTTTGCCTTTTTCATCTTGCACTTCGAATGTTACGCCTTCTAATAACGCGCCACTTTCTTTGTCTACTTTTGTAATCTCTACTGAACCTTTATCTAACAGTTCGTTCTCTACTTTCAATGATAAAACTTTCGTCATACCTTTTTTGATTTCGAATAATACTGGTTCTGTTAATTTTTTGTAACCTGGTAAGCTTTCTTTTTCTACTAATTTATACTTTCCTACTGATAAATCTGAAATTGTTGCTTTTCCTTCTTTATCTGTCGTTACTTCTGTTACTACTTTGCCTTTGTCGTCTTGAACTTCGAAGACTACGCCTTCTAATAATTTTTGACTATCTTTATCTACTTTTGTAATTTCTACATTTCCCTTGTCTAACATTTCGTTTTCTACTGTTAAAGCAAGAGATTTTGTCATGCCTTTTTCAATTTGGAAAATAATCGAATCTACTAATTGTTTATATCCTTTTGGTGCTTTTACTTCTACTAACTTGTATGTGCCGACTGATAAATTAGTAACTTGTGCTTTTCCTTTTTTATCTGTCGTTATTTTAGCGACTACTTGTCCTGCTTCATCTTGAATTTCAAAGACTGCATCAGCTAAAACATCTTTATTTTCTTTATCTACTTTTGTAATTTCTACATTTCCTGTATCTACTAATTCATTTTCTACTGTTAGCTTTAATGCTGTTACTCTACCCTTTTCAATGTCGAATGAAATTGGCTTTTCTAGTGGTTTGTATCCTGCCGGTGTTTCTACTTCCACCAACTCATACTTCCCAATAGGTAAATCTGAAACATTTGCTTTTCCTTCTTTATCCGTCGTTACTTTCGTAACTACTTTTCCTTTTGAATCACGTACTTCAAATACAACATTTTCTAATGGAGCTTTACTATCTTTATCTATTTTTGTTATCTCTACATTCCCTGTATCCACCATTTCATTTTCTACTTTTAATGATAGAACCTCGGTCATGCCTTTTTTGATTTCAAATGATACTGGTTTTTCTAGCTTTTTATAACCAGGTAAACTTTCTACCTCTACTAATTCATACTTTCCTACAGGTAAATCTGAAACATTTGCTTTTCCATCTTTATCTGTCGTTACTTTTGTAACTTCATTACCCTTTTCATCTTGGACGATGAATGTTACTCCCGCTAACGGTGCTTTATTATCTTTATCTATCTTTGTTATCTCTACATTTCCCGTATCTACCATTTCATTTTCTATTTTTAATGATAGAACTTCAGTCATGCCTTTTTTGATTTCAAATAATACTGGATCTGTTAGTTTCTTATAGCCTGGTAAACTTTCTTTCTCTACTAATTTGTACTTTCCTACTGATAGATCTGAGATTTTTGCTTTACCATCTTTATCTGTTTTTACTTCCTTTACTACTGTTCCAGCTTCATCTTGCACTTCAAAGACTACGCCTTTTAATGCTTTTTTGTTGTCTTTATCTACTTTTGTAATTTCTACTGAACCTTTATCTAACTGTTCATTTTCTACTTTCAACGATAGGACTGTTGTCATACCTTTTGTAATTTCGAATGATACTGGTTCTGTTAGCTTTTTGTAGCCAGGTAAACTTTTCGTCTCTACTAATTTGTACTTTCCTACTGATAAATCTGAGATTTTTGCTTTACCATCTTTATCTGTTTTTACTTCTGTTACTACTTTTCCTTGCTCATCTTGCACTTCGAAGACTACGCCTTCTAATACTTTTTGACTATCTTTATCTATTTTTGTAATTTCTACTGAGCCTTTGTCTAACTGCTCATTTTCTACTTTTATTGATAAAGCTTTTGTCATACCTTTTGTAATTTCAAATAGTACTGGTTCTGCTAGATTTTTGTAACCTGGTAAGCTTTTCGTCTCTACTAATTTGTACTTTCCTACTGATAGATCTGAAACGTTTGCTTTTCCATCTTTATCTGTTACTACTTTTCTTACTACGCCATCTTTCTCATCTTGGACTTCAAATTCGACACCGGCTAATACTGCCCCGTTTTCTTTGTCCACTTTTGTAATTTCTATATTCCCTTTGTCTACCATTGCATTTTCCACTTGTATTGGGAATATGCCGTCCCCTGTTACATTTACTTCGAACTCTGTTTCTTTTAATTGGTAGCCTTCAGGTGCTTTTGTTTCTTTTAAAATATATTTTCCTGGTGCTAACGGTTTAGAGATTGCCTTACCATCTTTATCTGTAACAATATGTTCGACTACTACACCGTCTTTTACTATATCAAACTCTGCATTTTCCAATGGTTTTTCACCATTTTCCGAATCAATTTTCTTTACTTCAATTTGACCCTTTTGCATAGTATTTTTAATTTCAATTGTTTTTGTTTCTCCAGCTTGAAGTGTAACCTCTACTGGGCTTGTTAATTTTTGATATCCTTCTGGTGCTACTGTTTCATAAATTTTATACGTCCCAGGAGCTAAAGTTTGAGGTACTGAAAAACCTTTTTCGTCCGTTTTTAGTTTTGCAACAACTTCATTTGCACTATTTCGAACTTCAAATTCGGCACCTTTTAACCCTTTATTCGGATTCTCAGAATCTGTTTTATGAATCAATACTGTACCATCTTTTGGAGCTTCAGGCGGCGTAATAGTTACTTCTTTTGATGTTAATGTTTTATCATCAAAATGCAATTCCGCTTTATTAGGAATCTTCTTATCTACGTAAGAAGATAAGTCTGCATTATTTTTTATTTTCGCCTTGATACTGAGATTGATTATCTGGTCTTCATATGACTTATAGTCAAAACTCTCACCAAACGTAAATGTTACTTCACTTCTTTGTTTATCTATATTTAACGTTCCTTTAGAAGTAATATCTTGGCCATTTTGATCATACACTTTTGCCTCTAATACTTCTAAAACATCTTCTAAATCATCACTAATTACCATAGATGTGTATTTAGGAGGATCGTTCGGTATATGTGTACCAACTTGGTATTGAATAACTTGATCCATTTGTGTTAACTGCTCATTCTCTACAAGCTTGCCATTCTCATCAACTATATTTTTTTCAATGCTAGGTGGATTATTGTCACCTGAACCGGATCCTCCTCCACCACTTACAAATACTTGTCCTACTTTTTCTTCAGTTTTAATATTTTTACCTTCTAATTTCACAGTATTTTTATGAGGCTTTGCAGCAGGATTTGTAACCTTTGTTTTATATCTTAAAATATAACCTTTTGAACTGTCTGGAAACTCAATTGTAAATCCAGTCTTCGTTGCATTTATTTTAATGTTAGATAAATCTGCTGGCTTAATATTTGTTGGTGCATAACCATCTTCAAATACAGCCTCTTCTAATACTACGCTGTCTGTAATTAACTCATGCCCAGGTCCTAATGTATCTGTTAATTTAAGATCTTGCATTTCTGTTCCAGTTGCATTTACGTATACAAGCCAATCAGCAATTGAAGGATCTTCTTGATTATAAGAACCCCATTTCAATAAATTTTCCGTATTGGGCTGTGGCTTCGGTCTCTCTGTCGTATTATTTACACTTACTTCTTTATTGACGATTTGACCATCAACGTTAAATTCTAATGGAATTTCTTTAACACCATCATATGCTTCTAGACCAAAGTAGAATTCTACGAATAAAGAGCCTTTAATGTTATTCTTTCCTTCTACGTAATCACCCATAGTACACGTTAATAGACCCTTTTTCATCTCACATGTACCAACTGTTTTTCCTTCAGCATCTTTTAAAGGAAAACTCATATTCATAAGGTCTTTTCGAAACTCTTTTGGCATATCAATTGTGAATTGATCTCCACTTTTTATTTTTTCTTTAGCTGACCACTTCACTTCTACTTTCATACCATCTGAGGCTTGATACGGTTCAGATGTCGTGCCATCAGTACGGGAAATATTAATTTCGTCCACTGGACTTTTCATCACAGCAGCTTGAATAACTGGAGCCCACACATTCAGCACTGAAAATAATACTAGAAAAACTAATGAAACCATTGAAATATGCCTTTTAGTACTTTTCATTTGCATAGTTCCCTCCTATTTTTTTATATTTATATAACAAAAAAAGACCGTCCGGTTGCATCAAAAATGTGCAACCAGACGATCTTAGTAACCAATATGTATTACCGTAGACTCTAAGCTTTGCGGCCTATCCTTTCGAATAGTGTGCTAAAAATATCTTTTATTCTTTTTTTGTTTCATTTTCCTCTTAAACCAAATATTACTATACCGTCTGGACGGTTATAATTCAATACTCTATAAAATTGTTCTATTTTTCTAATAAAAAAAACAATTCACCACTACATTAAATAAGTAATGGTGAATTGTTTTCGTATTATATAGTTCGTATATTCTATTTATATGAATTATCAATAAGAGCTTGAATCACTTTTTCTCTTAACTCGGGGCTTAGTCTGCCAACCCCTAAATATTCCGAATACCATAATCCATCTGCTGCTAATCTAATAATTGTTGCACAAACTGAATCTATCTCATCGTTTTCTATATTCTTTTGCAGTTGCTGAAATGATTGTTGTAATGGCTCAAGTAATTCAGGTTTTAACATGAATGCTGCCATCATACTACTAGACAACTCTTCTGTTCTTCTCTCATTACTTAATCTTTCCTCTACAAAAGAGCGAACCCATCTCCCTTTCCTCTCTGAGTCTTCCGCTACTTTATTGTAAATAGCGCCCTCATAATCCTCTATCCCTCTGACTATCATACCTTCTATTAAAGCTTCTTTATTTGCAAAGTGATACAATAATCCACCTTTACTTACACCCGCCTCTTTTGCCACTGCTTCTAAGGTTAATTTAGCAACCCCTTTACATTGCACAATTTGAGAAGCGGCCGCCAAAATCTTTTGCCGCGTTATGCTGATACTCATTCCTTTTTAAAACCCCATTTCTACTAAATTTATATAAATACGAATCTTATTTTTAATATTGTTGATTACTACTAAGTATTTTCTTTATACAACAAAAGCTTCATTACCTTTGAATTTTTAGTTACTTATTCTATTAAAAATTTCCATATCATTCAATATGATAACATTAAATACACAAAGTCGACTATACATCTATACTTTTGTATTCATTCCTAATATATCCATCAATAAAATTTACCGATTAGTCCTTCTTATTACTTTATAAGACGGCAGTAATTCTTTCAGCATTAAATAAAAAATGTTATTACTCCCATCGAATCGAGTAATAACATTTTACTTAACAAATTCGCGGCCAACTAGCATCCTTCACATCTTCACTAGTCGGTTTTCTAACTGATCCAATAAAGTGAAACTTTATATCCGCAACATGGACAGGTGTATTTCATTTTGTCACTCCATTATTAACTTGTTTTCCCATATATTCCGACTCACAAAGAATGTAACAGCACAAATCATAGTTATCCCTATGAAAAATGTATTAGAATCTTCATATGTAGTTGGAATGCCTACCGTTACGAAAACAATACTAAAAGCTAAAAATAGATATAATAATAAAGATATAATATAGCTTAGTTTAAATCGTAAAATGATACCTCTAAACAATAGCTCACCAAGTAGACAGCCACCTAAAATAATAGGTACTCCGAAATACAATGTAAGGACTCCCATTTGCGCAGTAGATTGAATTATCTTTCCAATTATGTTCGGCGAAACCAGCTCACTATCGTTTCCCATCCTATCATATAAATCAAGTGCTGTTGCTGAAATAAAGAAACTTAATATAGAAAATGAATACGGTATTAAAAATTTGCTCACTCTCATTCACCTCGCTTTTTTCTTTACATATATTATTCATTATTTCCTATCATTTTTACATAAAAAAATAACCCTCTATGATAAAACATAGAGGGAAGCATTTCTATATAAAAATCTATACCTTATCCTGAAGTGAATCCCGAAAATAGGACAAATATCAAAACACCTAAACCATCTGCTATCTGCTCCCTACATTCTTTAGGGTAGATAGTTTATATGTTTTATTAGAAAGTAGTGCTCTCTTTTTTATAATATTCTTTTGAAATCTCTTCATAAAATGCTGCCGATGTCGAGTAGAAATAAGGTACTAACCATAAGAAACCGATTCCTATAGTAAGAATACTTAATATGAACCAGCCTAAGAAACTTAAGCATAGTAAAAAGTAATCCATTTTATGTCCATTCATCATATGACGACTCTCAGTAATCGCTTGATTCGCTGTATATTCTGGATGATCATTCAAAATAAAATATGTCATAGAATAAGAAAATGATTTAATAATACCTGGAATAATAAGAAGTAATGTCCATAGAGTCAAGTATACATACATTAGTAAATATGTTAAAAACGACTTCATCAACTTACTTCCATCGCTAAACCATCTAAATATATGACCAATGCGAGCATCAGTCCTACGAATTGCATTTAAAACAAGATAATAGGCACCTATTGTTAATGGACCAATAACAAGCATTACAATAATACTTACTGTGAGTGAATCACTTGCTTCTTCCCAACCCCAAAATATCGAAAAAATACCTGTTGTTAGCATTTCAACAGCTCCAATAAGGATTCCAATTAATAAAGTTGCCCCTACCGCTAATCCCCATCTTCCTTTTAATGCATCAAGTGCTTCTCTTTTCAACTGACTTATCATATATAACCTCCTAATACTATTTATATTTTAGTATACCATTTATATCAAAAATTCCACAGATTCCTCTAAAATAGAAGAATATTACCTTTTTTCATACATATTAATACATGTGTGCTGTAGTTGTACTGCTCTATCACTTAAACCACTCATTTCCTTATAACAAAAAAAGCCTGCCCTTCATAATAGGCAAGCTTTCTCAAATTATTCCTCCCTCATTCTCTTCTTATACCAATCCTGCATTCTCTCCGCGTCTTCTACTCTCGTATGCTCTATTTTATAACTAGATGATGCACTAGAAAACTTATACGTACATAAATCCGCGCGGCGCTGGAAATATGATTGTGTCTTCTCCATTGATTGGACGTGTCTTCTTCTAATAAGTCCTGTGTATTTTCCGACGCTACGATAGACAAGTGTAATTTGTTCTCCGTTAACACTGTAACCATTTGTTTTAAATGTTGCGTATCCAAGTGTAAAGATGAGGATCGCGAGCGGAATTAATGCCCACATGATGAAGTGCTTTTCAGAGTATATACTTATTCCAATAAACGGGATTGCTAGCATTGCGAAGAAAATGAAACTATCAATGAGATAGCGGCGTAATGCTGCTTTTGGTAATGCAATAATGTTTGCATTCAGTTCGTATGGTAATTGTAAATGGGCGAGTAACTGTTGCACTCGATTTTTTCGAATGATAGGATGCAGTGTAACTTTTTCTTCTTTTCCCTCACTTTGAATGACTTCTACTTGCACAGCACAATAACCGAATGGTTGGCGTAAAATACTTTCTTTTATCGTAATACCTTGAATACGATGCAATTTTAGTACGAGCTCTTTTTTCTCAAGTAATCCTTGTGAAATGCGAACTTCGTCATTTCTTCGATTCACTGTGAAATCGCCATGTTTTAACGCGTAACCGATTGTAGATATAATCCAAGAAAGAACGAGTAAAATGGCTACCATGAAAATCCAGCCATATATATCATGTTCCATTACATACGACTTTACGCCATTCTCTATCCATTTCGGAATGTACTCATCTACTTGGTGATAAACGAAAAAGATTAAAGAGAATAATAGTCCAAATTGACCAGATGTAACAGATGCTAATAAAATCTCTTTCCAAGTTAATTTATATTCTGTCGTTTGTTTTTCCTCTGTAACAATTGCTTTTTCTACTACATTTTCTGTTGCTTCGTCTAACGTTCCTTCTGCTTTCACTTCTGGAGTTGGCTCATTTAGCAAAGCAATAAGCTCCGCCGCTTCTTCTGCCGTAATACCAGCTAAGCTAACTTCTGCTTCATCGCCCCCACCAGCTGTTTCAATCTGAATTTTTTTCAAACCGAGCATTTGATATAGTACGTTAGAACTTGTATTAATCGTTTGAACACGTTCTTTATTTAAGTAGCTCTCCTTTTTCACGAAGAGACCTTTTTTCACATGTAATACGTTATTTTCAACCCAATATGTTGTGTAATACCATTTTTCAAATGCTGAAAAAACGGTGAGTAAACCAAATGCTGCGGGAATTAAATACCAAAACGGGAATTTTCCGTTTAAGCTAAACATGAAAATAATGAGTGGTATAAAATCTGTTATTTTCAATTCTAATAACATCGTGATTGGATGCTGCCTCTTATACATCCTCATCACTCACTTTCGCTAATTCTGCGATTTTCGTTTTCAACATTTCTGCTTCATACATCGTTAAGCCTGGAATGCTGTGAGAAGTTGCTGCTGTTGAAATGTGTAATTCTGCTAATCCGTATTTTCTCATAATTGGTCCTTGTTCAATCGTAACGTGCTGCACACGAATCATCGGTACTAATACGCGCTTTACGACGAAAAGACCATGCTGAATTTCAAGTTCTTCTTCATTTAGTTGGTAGCTGTAATAACGTTGACGTAGTTTCGGGAATAAGAAGTACGAAAATGGCGCGAACACAACTGTTAGCCCAATCATCACATACAAAATCCACGCCCACCAATCAAACTTTATCATGAGGAAAAGGTAAGCTAAAATGACGAGTATACCGATCCCTTCTTCAATTACAGCACGAATTTTCCACACTTTGACCATGTCAGGGTTAATTTCATTTTTCAATGGATCCATGTAACCACTCCAAATCTAGTAATCTAATATACGAATACTCTTAATCTATATTTTACATAACTTTACAGAAAATTAAAATTTAATCTTCTTTCCTCTCTGGAATAAAATATCCGAACCAAAGTAGCCAAATAAAACCGATTAACTTCATCCAACTTCCATCTGCTTGAAAAGCCTCTATCATGCCTGGAATTTTATAAACTCCAATGAATCCAAGAAAACCGAGCCACCAGTTTTTTTGCATTTTCATTTTTACTCCTCCTTCATGACGCTTTTCACATTTCGAATCCAAATTTCTTTATATTTTAACTGAAATCCCATGAGCATATAATTGCTCATATTATCGATCACAAGCGCTAGCGTATGAGCGTTTTCTTCCGTTGCATGTTGTGACACAACGCCCAGTCTCGCGCCTTGCTTCAATAAATCGTGGAAACCATGTAAGAAATCCTCTTGTATTTCAAATAATCGTTTCTGATACTTTTCATTTCGCGATGCAGTTACGATAAATTCATTGATAACCCGTAGTATTCCTTCTTGCCCTTCATACTCAGAGAGCATATGTAAACCATCTGCGATTAGCTTTTCTGCAAAATTTTCTTTCGTATACTGCTCTTTATCGAAGTAATTTGCAAAATGATAATCAGAAAAAATCTCTTCAAATAAAAAATCGACTAACGCTTCTTTAGAAGAAAAATGATAATAAATAGCCGGTTTTGAAATACCTACCTCTTTCGCAATCATGGAAAGGCTCATCTTCTCAATGCCGTGCTCTGCCATGAGTTTAAATGATGCCTCGACAATGTTTTGCGATGTTTGTAAATTCTTTGTCATACTGTACCTCACTTATTTTTACTTACCGGTCGGTAAATAAATTATAAAATGAAACTGAATAATTTGCAAGTTAATAAGAGTTTACACAGGAAGTTCTTGATAAAGTGAAACTTTAATCAGCCCTCATAAACAGCGGGATAAAGGCGGCGATGAGGCTGGTCACGATAATAAAAGTGGATTTCCATCCATTATTGTGCTCTTTATCATATTGATTGTAGTCGGAGTTGGCTATAGCGAAATTAACTTCTAAAAAAAGCATCCTAAATCACACATTTAGGATGCTTTTTTTTACTTTCTATTTAGCAATCGCATACGATAACAATTCATTGTCACTTCTCCAAGTCTTTGCAGCAATTGATAGTTCGCATATGCGCCTACCGGGGCACCGATTACTGGTACGAGCTGAAGCATTTTCGCTAAATCGATATAGTCTCGGTATTCTGTTTGGAACTTTTCCCAGTCCATATGATTTTCTTTTTCTGTATCCCACGTTTCAATTGCTTTCCATATTTCTTTTCTGTGATTGTCACTTGAAAAGGCGAGTTGGAAAACGTGAAGAATAAAAAGACGCTCTTCTTGTTTACTTGTATCAAATCCATACAACGTTGCTGCATCGAATAAAAATTTAATTTTAATCGTAAGTAAAAGCGGAAAGTCAGCAAGACCGAGTAAAATACCACCAGCCCCCGTCCCTGCTCCTTCTGCCGCAGCTATTTTTTTGTACTCATCCATTTTTTTACGCACTTCGTCATCACGTCTTTGCAGTGACCATGTCGTCTCTTTTAGCTTCGGCTTTATAAAGTTTGATCCGGCGCTGATCGTTTGCACCATCATCCGAATCGTTTCTGTTAAGACTTTTTGCACTTTCGCCGGAATAAGCTGTTGTACTTTCGTCTGCACTTTCTTTGAGAACCGTGTCATCATAGAAGAATCTTTCATGAATGTAGCTTTCCACTGCTCCAGTTCTTTTATAACCTTTTCTTCATATGTAATCATAGGTTCATTCCCTTCAATTTAAACGTTCAATGCGCTTCGCACCGTATTGGTAAACGAAACCGATACTAAATAATATGCTTACGACAAGTAAAATTCCTGTCATCATGAAATCTTTCGTTGCTAGTGCAAATATAACTGTAAAGATTACGCTCCCGATGATTAGAATCACATTTAATAAAGTAAGAAAATCTTTCTTCTTTTCATCTACCTTTACTGGATACAAATCAAGCCAAATTTTCATGCGGTGATGTTTCCATAAAGTTAATAGCTGATAGCCAATTAAGTATAGGAAAATAAAACTTACGATAAATCGCCCGTATAAAAATGGAATGAAGTAAAGAATAACTCCTCCAAGAGCGAGCAGACGCACATATAATCCAAAATAGTTACCTGATCTTAAAAACGTTCTCGTATATAAGTATAAATATGTGCGCTTTTCGCCGATTATCGACAGAATGAAATCCAGCCATTTTCGGCGAGATACTCTTTCTTTTAATGCTGGTACATCAACGAACATATTTGCAATTCGGTACAGCAGCATCATTTTCTTACCTTCTTCAGAAATTAAATACTCCCAGTTTAGCGGCTTTCCTTTTACCATTTGATGCATGATAGCAAGATATAACACCATGAGCAGAACGATTCCGCCAATAACAAGAACTGAAGTACGTTCTACAAGGAAATATACAAATAAACCGTTTAAGATAAAACGAATAAACCAATCAACTCTTTGTATATTTTGATCTGTTAAAAATGATTTTTCCCACGCGACGAATAAATTCCACGCTTTTACAATGACAAATGCGAGGACAATCCATATGTAGCCAGCACCGGTTTGCTTCATTTGTTGGAAGTATAACGGAGCAAGCGCAGCTGCTACGATTGCGATTATGTATAACTGAATCATAAATGTAAAAAGAAATGCCTTGGTGAAGTAAGGTTTTAACTTTTCTTCAACTGGCAGTAAGTAAACGAGATCCGCTTCTTTTAATAACGTTTGAATGGATCCAGCTGTTAACACGAGTCCAATTAATACTGCCATTACGAGCGCAGTTGGAAAGGAAGATGTTAACGTTTGTAACCATTGCTGGTAATAATACGCTCCCGCACCGATGATGAACACGAAAATAAATTTCAAATGATCATTAAATACGTATTTACTATATGTACGAACTTCTTTTAGAAAGTGACGAAATCGTTCTTTCCATAACGCTGTGCTATTCATAATCTTCTTCCTTTGTTAGCGCGATGTAAATATCATCTAACGTTGCACCTGGCATATTAAACTGTGATTGCAGTTCAGCTAATGTTCCCTTCGCTCTTACTTCACCTTGATGCAGAATAATGAACGAATCACAATAACGCTCTGCCGTCGCTAAAATATGTGTGCTCATTAAAATACCGGCTCCACTCTTTTTCATTTGATCCATCATTTGAAGAAGAGATTGAATTGCTAACGGATCTAATCCAACGAAAGGTTCGTCTACTATGTAAAGAGATGGCTCAACTAAAAACGCGCTCATAATCATTACTTTTTGTTTCATCCCTTTTGAGAAATGAGATGGAAACCATTTTAAACGATTTTTCATTCGAAATTCATGTAATAGTTGTCCTACACGTTCTTCATATTGTTTTTCATCGACGCCGTACGCCATCGCTGTTAATTTCAAATGCTCTTCTAACGTTAATTCATCATATAATACCGGCGTTTCTGGAATGAATGAAAAGCTAGAACGGTACGCTGTCATATCATCACGAATTGTTTTCCCATTAATCGTGACAGTTCCTTTTTTCGGTTCCATTAAACCGATAATATGTTTAATCGTCGTACTTTTACCAGCTCCATTTAAACCGATTAAGCCGACAAGTTCGCCTTTATTAACAGAGAACGAAACGTCTTTTAATACAGGTCGTTTCGTATATCCTCCTGTAACATTTTCTACACGCAATAACTCGCTCATACGACACCACTTTCTTCATTAGTATTCATTCTATATTCATCTTACCAAAAATTATGCTGTACTACATAGTATCCATGTACTCAAAAAAAAAATTTAAATTTATTAGCATATATTTTCCCGAAAGCGGACATCATAATTATTGAAGAAGGAACACATTGAAAAAGCAACCACCAATTGATGAGTACAACAACATAGTGAAGTCATCATGAAATGGGGTGTCCATGTTGGACAATGAAATTTACACATAACCAGATTATTTGTTTCATTTTCGAAACGGGGTGTCTCCGAAAGAGCATATACTGTTTTAAAAAATAAACAATTTCCTTTTATGAAAGATTGCAATTCATTTCACTTGAAAATGGGGTGTCTACGGCAGAAACTTTAGCCGATTTACCGTGCATTTCTTAAATAAATGAGGTGTCTGCGAAACGTAAATTACGATAATGCTTTTTCAATCCCTCTTCAGAAAACAGGAAGCTGAGTCAGCTTCCTGTTTTTCGTGTTTGTTCTCTTATGTAATTATGGTAAAATACGGCTAAGGATATTTGAAAGGATGAGATCAATGAATCATACAGCAGACAATTGTATTTTTTGTAAAATCATTGACGGGCAAATCCCTTGCTCAAAAGTATACGAAGATGAACATGTGCTTGCATTTTTAGATATTAGTCAAGTAACAAAAGGACATACTCTTGTTATTCCGAAAGTTCACAAACAAGACATTTTTGCGTTAACGCCAGAAATCGCATCACACATTTTTTCTGTCGTTCCAAAAATCGCAAATGCGATTAAAGCAGAGTTTAATCCAGTTGGCTTTAACCTACTTAACAATAACGGTGAAAAAGCTGGACAAACTGTGTTCCACTTCCACCTTCATTTAATTCCACGCTACGGTGAAAAAGATGGTTTCGGTGCTGTTTGGAAATCACACCAAAATGAATACACTATGGAAAATTTACAAAACATCGCAAGTACAATTGCAAATAGTGTGAAATAATGACACTATAAGAAGGCGTAATACATAACAAGCCACTTCCCTGAAGTCATCAAATTCCGCATGGCTTGTTTCTTCACTTAAAATGCTCAGGGATGATTGTTTGTGCATAGCACATATAAGAAAGATATGCATATTGTTTTACATCATGAATACGAACAAAAAATAAGGAGGTCTCCTTTTATGTCAAAAGCTAAATCCTTTATTACAGGTGTTATTTGCGGGGGAGCAGTTGCTGGACTAGCCGTTCTTTTCTCAACTCCTTCTTCTGGTAAAGACATGCGCGGCAAGTTAAAAGAAAAAGGAAATGATATTAAAAAGACTTTAGCTGATATTACAGCTGATACGAAATTATTAAAGCGTCAAATTGTTGAAACTGCTTCAGAAGGTAAAGAAGTGTTTCAAGAACTAAAAGATGACATGCAAGACACGCTTTCTAACTGGAAACAAGATATTTCTCAAAACAAGCGCCATATTGAGAAAGAAATTTTGGACATCCAAAAGTCAATTGAGAAACTACAAGAAGCTGTTCCAGAAAAAGCGTAAACAAATTCCTGCTTAGTTTTTTGCATATAACAAATATTTTTTATATAAATTGACCTTGACACGGCATATCGTATAGATATGCCGTGTTTTTATGCATTTACAATATATGTTATCAATTAACATGTAAGGACAACGCATGTATTCACGACTCATAAAACGCTTCCATAGTTATGCATGATTTGTATAGAATGTCATTTTGTTAAAAAATTTTCACAATTCTTACAAAAAGACTTTATTAATTTTTATTTTACTGGCATAATAGATAGTAATGAAAAAGAATGTTAAAGTGGGTGAGTACATGAAAAGTGGAGAAAAAGATTACTCGGTAAAAGAAGCGATGATTTTCAGCCAACGCATTGCTCAATTATCGAAAGCGTTATGGAAATGTGTAGAGAAAGATTGGCAGCAGTGGATTAAACCTTACGATTTAAATATTAATGAACATCATATTTTAACAATCGCTTATCATTTAAAAGGGGCTTCTATTTCTGAGATTGCTAAGTTTGGAGTTATGCACGTATCAACGGCGTTTAACTTCTCGAAAAAGCTGGAAGAACGCGGCTATCTTGTATTCTCAAAAAAGGAAGATGATAAACGAAATACGTACATTGAAATTACAGACAAAGGGGAAGAATTACTACTTCGCTTAATGGAGGAGTATGATCCTGAAAATAATTCAGTGTTTAATGGGGCTCTTGCACTTCGTAATTTTTATGGGAAGTTCCCAGAAAATATCGAACTGATTGCAATCCTGCGTAATATTTACGGACAAGACTTTATCGATATTTTTGAGAAATCATTAGAAGATATTGAAGAGAACTTTACAGAATCCGATCAAAAGTTAGTTAAGAAATAATCTATTTATTTTTTCGCAATCATGCTTAAGAATTCATTCATAAGCGGCTTAAATAAACCTTGTTTTGCTAGCGCTTCCGCAGTTTCGTTTACTTCGAGCTGATGTGGAAGCGCTTTTTCAAATTGATCTAACAGCGCATCGAACAAAAGAAGCCCTTCTGCTTTCTCCACTACATATTGCTCGTTCAGTTTTTCACAAAGATTTAGTATACGTTCAATATCTTTTTTACGAGCTTTTTTCTTTATGATCAAAGAATAAAATGGACACTTCTCTTCATCAATCATTTTAAATAGTAGGTCTACGTAGTATTCAGCTTGTTCTAATCTTCTAACAACGTCCATTTTCTCCCTCACTTTCTAACACAAAGTCTTCTATTTCTGAATTTTGTAACACGAACAAAATATCGTGTGATACAATATATGTATATGTATTTTAGCCAAAAGGAGGTCTCGCCTCATGACACTTATAACAGTTGTTTTTGTCGCATTCGCACTTCTTGTTATATTTTACACGAATTTCATGACACATACACTGTGTGAACGAAAACAAATAGCTGCGAGCCGCCAGCCCGGTGTCTTTCGGGTTATTAATGTATGTATAACAATTTTATTAATTTCTAGTTATATAGAAATTATATTTCATGGAAAGTGAGGAAGGAAAGCCCCTTCCTCACTTTTTTCCTCTATAAGCAAATTATACCTACAATAACCAATAAAATAAACAGTACAAGTAATAAAATAAGTTGAGAATTCATCCCCATCCCCTCCTCTATTCTGTATATGCGGCATACGCCCAATATGGCACACTTTCAAAATCTGACACGTACTGGTTAATTTTTCTTTATCAATATGAAAACGCGTCGAAATATGATATATTAAATTTTGTACATATTGCTTATACTATAGAACAAAACATTCATCAAAACTTTATCCTCAGCCACGGTAAGCCCTGTTAAGCGCGCTTTACCAATACAAAAAAGCAAAAGTATCAGTGAGACTTAATCGGGCTCTTATGAATTTAAAATTCATCGGTGTAGGATAAATTAAAAATACATAATAGTAGGAGTGTTTATTGAATGAAGAAAGCTATGCTTGCCTTAGCCGCAACAAGTGTAATCGCATTATCAGCATGTGGAACATCATCATCAGACAAAATCGTTACATCTAAAGCTGGTGACATTACAAAAGAAGAATTCTACGATCAAATGAAGACACAAGCTGGTAAACAAGTACTAAACAACATGGTTATGGAAAAAGTTCTTATTAAAAACTACAAAGTTGAAGACAAAGATGTAGACAAAAAGTTCGATGAAATGAAAAAACAATACGGTGATCAATTCGATACACTAATGAAACAACAAGGTATTAAAGAAGAAACTATCAAAAATAGTGTGCGTGCTCAATTAGCTCAAGAAAAAGCGGTTGAACAATCGATTACTGATAAAGATGTAAAAGCAAAATTCGAGGATTATAAAAAAGAAATTAAAGCAAGTCATATCCTTGTAAAAGATGAAGAAACTGCTAAAAAAGTGAAAGATGAACTTGCTCAAGGTAAATCTTTCGAAGAATTAGCAAAACAATACTCTGAAGATACAGGTTCAAAAGAAAAAGGTGGCGACTTAGGATTCTTCGGACCAGGGAAAATGGTAAAAGAATTTGAAGAAGCAGCTCAAAAGTTGAAAAAAGATGAAGTAAGCGAACCTGTAAAAACACAATTCGGTTACCATATTATTAAAGTAACTGATAATCACGCAGATGCAACTTTCGATAAATCAAAAGCTGATATTAAAAAATCACTAGCTCAAGAAAAAACGCAAGATGCTCAATTTATGAATGACTTAATGATGAAAGAAATCAAAAAAGCTGACGTAAAAGTTGACGATAAAGATTTAAAAGATCTTTTCAAAGAGCAAAAAGCTGACGATAAAAAAGAAGAAAAGAAATAATGAAGTAAAAAGCTTGGGCTTCGGCCCGAGCTTTTTTTATACCCTCTTCTTCCGATAGTTATATCCAGATTCGGTAAATGAAATTATATCGGCGATTTTTCAAATATATCGACTTACCGACAAAAAACGACAACAAGTGTGACTCCCTCTTAAAAACACAAAAAAACCTTGATCCACGCTACACGGAACCAAGGTTTATCTTATTATCATTGATTAAATTCAAAAACTATGTTAAATTAGTACAGAAACACGTTTTAAAAAACATAAAGAACGTATTTATCCGTATCTTAATTGTACAACAAAATCTTTCTTCAGTCAACCTCTATTTTTCACTTTTAAAGGAGTGCTTACGTATGAACAAAAAACTTGATCTAGAGCAAAAACGATTGGATACCGTAATCGAAACTATTACGCAGCAAATTGATAAGCTGGAAAACGAAACTGGTAGACGCCGGGCAGAAGTAATCAACATCCGTAAACACTTCTGGGATGACGTTAAAGTGAATACAGATACTTTTGATGATTACCTTGAAACAGTTATCAACTTAAGACAACAAGCTCAATCACTAGCTGTTACACAAATCACCCATAAACACAAATTTAATCGACTTGCCGCGCTGCGACGTATGCAAAAAGCACCTTACTTCGGACGCATCGATTTCACTGAAGAAGGCGAACCTGCCGCAGAACAAATCTATATCGGTGTTTCTACCCTTACTGATGCAAGCGGAGAAAACTTTCTTATTTATGACTGGCGCGCCCCAATTTCAAGTGTTTATTACGACTACCCACCAGGACCAGCTGAGTACAACACACCAGGCGGCGTAATTCGCGGTAATGTGGAGAAAAAATTACAATACATTATTCAAAATGGCGAGATTGATTCCATGTTCGATACGAGCCTCACAATTGGTGATGAAATTCTGCAACAAGCACTCGGAAAAGGTACGAACAAACATATGCAAAGTATCGTCGCTACGATTCAGCGTGAGCAAAATGAAATTATCCGTCACGATGAAGGCCGACTCCTTATCGTTCAAGGAGCTGCTGGTAGTGGTAAAACATCAGCTGCCCTGCAGCGAATTGCCTACTTACTATATAAATATCGCGAATGGCTAAAAGCGGATCAAATTATTCTCTTCTCACCTAACTCTATGTTCAATAGCTACGTATCTAACGTACTACCTGAACTCGGTGAAGAAAATATGCAGCAAGTAACATTCCAAGAATATTTAAACCATAGACTAAGTAAGTCATTTGATGTTGAAGACCCTTATGAGCAATTGGAATATATGTTAACTGAAACAAATAGCCCTACCTATAAAACGAGAAATGCGAGCATCCGATTTAAAGCATCCACTCAATTTTTCGAGATGATTAGAGCGTACAGACAAACTCTTGAATCTTCAGGCATGCTATTTAGAGGAATGAAATTTAGAGGAAAACTGATCGTCTCTGCAAAAGAGATTACAGAGCAATTTTATAATACTGACTCCTCCCTCCGCTTCCATAGTCGAATTGAAAAGTTAACGGATTGGCTAAATAAACAAATAGATGCAATCGAAAAAGCAGAACTGAAAAAGCCTTGGGTAGAAGAAGAAATTGAATTACTTAGTAAAGATGAATATCAAAAGGCTTATAAATATTTACAGAAAAAAGGCGAGTTTGACGACAACTCTTTTAATGACTATGAGAAAGAAACGAAAGTCCTGGGACGTATGATTGTCCGTAAAAAATTGAAGCCACTTCGTAAAGGCGTTCAAACACTGCGCTTCATCAATTTCACAGGAATCTATAAACAACTCTTCACAGACGCATCGTGGGTTACTGGAGAAAAACCGAAAGAATGGGATGACATTTACTCTTTAACGGTAAACATGCTTGATGAAGGAAAGCTATATTACGAGGATGCGACTCCATTTTTACTTTTAAAAGAATTAATCGAAGGCTTCCAAACGAATAGATCGATTAAACACGTACTCGTAGATGAAGCGCAAGATTATTCTTCGTTTCAGTTCGAGTTTTTAAAACGTCTCTTCCCTGCTGCAAGAATGACGGTACTCGGAGACTTTAACCAAGCGATATTTGCCCATGCGAGTGAGGCAGTGAATTTCAATACACTTACTAGCTTATACGGACCAGATGAAACGAACGGTATTAACTTAACTCGTAGCTACCGCTCAACAAAACCGATTATTGAATTTACACGTGCTCTCGTACCGGAAGGGAAGAACATTCACGCCTTTGAACGCGATGGCGAGAAACCTACAGTAACGAAAATAGCTGATTACAGCGAACTGCACGAGCATATTACTACAAAAGTTACCGAACTACAAAAACAAAATCACAATACAATCGCGATTATATGTAAATCCGCAACTGAAAGCGCCGCTGCATACGAAGCACTCCGTCATATCGAGAATATTAAACTCGTGAAGAGTAACTCAGCCGAGTATGAGCAAGGCATTGTTGTGATACCTGCTTACTTAGCAAAAGGTATCGAATTTGACGCTGTTATTATTTACGATGCTTCTAAAGATGTGTACAGCGATGAGAGCGTTCGTAGATTGTTCTACACTGCTTGTACGCGAGCGATGCATGAATTGCACCTTTATAGCGTTGGCGAGGTTAGTCCTTTTGTGCTTGGGGCTGATTCGGATAGTTTTGAGCTTATAACAAAAACACCTTGATGATTCAAGGTGTTTTTCTCATTCTAATTGAAATATCCTTACGCCTATACACACTCAGCACGATCCCCATTATAAGCGCATGAAATACAGTTGGCGTTAATCCGTAGCTAATAAAAGGTAAGGATATAGCAGCATGCGGCAATAATCCTAGTATCATTCCAACATTATAAATGAATTGGAATACAAAAAGAGTCACTCCACCAGCGAGCAGCAATTTACCATACCGATCATTTATTTTATAAGATATGACTATTAATCTTGCTACAAAAAGAGAAAGCACGAAGATAAGAACTAGCGCAAGCCAATACCCATAATAGTAAGTCAAACTTGCAAATACAAAATCAGTATCCGCAGCAGGAATGAATTTTGTATCTCCAGATGTACCAAACCAACCAGCCGACGACATTACCTCTTTTAAACGTATATACATAAATCCTGCACCACCTGCATCACTCTCCGGATTTAAATACCCTAAAATTCTATCTAAGTGATATCCTGAAGACCAGGATACCGATGCCCTGATAATAAATAAACAAATGGGTACAATCGTAATAATCAACGCCGTTTTCTTTCCTAACTTACTCCACCAAAGCATAACGAATACCATTGTCATATAAACAAAAATTGACGAAAGGGTTGATACAATCAAAAATAAATACAAAGAAAATAAATATAAAACCACAAGATGCATAACCTTTAACCTACTATTATTGAAAAAAGACGCCCACGCTAGAAAAAAGAACGGTACTGCTATTAAACAATCAATTTCAATAGGACCGATTTTTATTAACGGTTCTCCAGTCAACGAAGCGTTCGGAAAACAGTATAGCATTAACAGAATGAGTACCCCGATTGTGTAAAACAACCCTCCCATTCTCTCTAATTTCCGATAATCAATCAGTATCATCCCAAAAGCTGTTACAACACCGAGAATAACAAATATCACCTTATTCATTATTACATCATTCGTATATCCAAAAGCTATAACTGGCAAAAATCCTAGCCCCATCGCAGCCACTAATAAACCAATTAAGAACCAATCAACCTTTGGCTTATGTAGTTTATTAAGTTCCTGGCCAAGCTTAATTGGACTTCCCATTTGTTCAACAGCCTTATCTTCAGCAACTTCCTCACTTAAGCCTTTCTCTATCCACATATTCTTCGTCTGTTTCAAGTGAAAGTCTAGTTCTGTTGCCACCAAGTCCTTTGCTTCTTTTGATTTAATATGGTTCGTAACTTCTTTTAAAAAACGCTCCCCTTTTTTGCTCA
This sequence comes from Bacillus sp. AFS012607, assembly GCF_002558005.1. NCBI lineage: Bacteria > Bacillati > Bacillota > Bacilli > Caryophanales > Bacillaceae > Bacillus > Bacillus sp. AFS012607. Next base: position 117,284 of record NZ_NTVM01000010.1, on the reverse strand, counting down.
ATTTTTTCTCACTCCTGTACTAATCCTTTTAATATAAATCGTGCCTTCGTAGCATTCTTCTCTGCCTTTCGCAGCATTTTATTTCCTTTATCATTTAATTGATAATATTTAGCTCCCGCGTGATCCCAGCTAGATTGGATAAAGCGATTTTGTTCTAGACGATGTAATAAAGTGTATAGAGACCCTTCACCACCTTCGAATTTTTGAATCCCTCTCCCTCTTAGCAACTGCATCAATTCATAACCCGTTTTTTCATTCATAAGAAGTTGTAACACTGCTAAAAGGATATCTTCTTCCTTTTCGGACGATTGCTTAATTTTTTCTCGCACCTGCTTCTGGTGCTGATCAGAAAAACTCAAATGTTTAAACGTTGTGTTCTCCATTGATTTTCGCAAGCCTTTTAATCGATCTTCCATTTGATTATTCCTCCAATCCTTTCTTCAAAAGCTCCTTCGCTTTTTTCAGTCTCGTTTTTATCGTGTTTTCCTTTACTTCTATTACTGTAGCAATCTCTTTAATTGATAATTCTTCATAATAAAATAGATAAATGACTTCTCGATATTTTATCGGTAAACTCATTACCGCAGAAGCCAACCTACTATCCTCCGCATTTTGAATGACAGTTTGTTCGACACTATCATTTTGAATCCCAATATACGCAAATTCATCCTCTGTAACGATTACCTTTTTGTTATACCAACTTTTTATATAGTCCTTACATTGATTAATCGCAATTCTCCATAACCACGTTTTCACATTCGATTTCCCTTTATATGTATGAAGAGATTTATAACATTTTACAAATATATCTTGCGTTACATCCTCCGCAATCTCTTTATTATTCACATATGAATACACAAGCTGCAGGACTTCTTGCCCATACTTGTTCATTATTTCGTCGATAAGTTCCTCCTTATCTTCTATTTCAAACGCTTCTATCGTTAATTCATCCACATCATTTCCTCCTTCCCATATATTAGACGACGCACTGTATGGAAAAGTTTTATAAATACATAAAAAAATACGGATGGTAATGTCCATACCGTTTTTTTATGAATATTTATTTACTTCTTGTCCCCTGACACTAATGCTCTGCTTAAAACTAGGAATTTTCATCCATATATCTTGTTCCCTATTTTAAAACATAATACAATGAATACGTAACTTAATAAGCTATAACTAGTAGGTGTGGTAATCATCTCTTCCATTTTGAAAAAAGGGGGAGGTGATAATATGATCGCGATGTTTGTAATTAAATTAGTGTATGGTATCCTAACCGGAGCTGGCGTTGTCATCGGTAGAAGATACTTCGGTCCATGGCTAATTTCTGTATACAAAAAAGCGAGAACCACCCTGCTTCGTGGAAAAGGTAAGGGCGGTTCTCGGCTAAAACGTTAATGTAATTGTCTTATAACCGCACCTACTACCACCACAATAGCAAGTTAGGTTACAAAGGCAGAAGTTTCTCAGGCTTCTGTCTTTTTTATTTTATGCAAAATTCACACTAAATACTCTATCATCATTGTAACACATTTTATTTATTTTTAGTCAAGAGAAAAAACCACCTAAAGGCTCCCCTTCAGGTGGTTCTCTATTTTATGCTAACGCAGCTGCCTGTTCTTGTTGTTCTAGACTTTTTCTAGTTCAGCTGTGCCGCTCTCATCATTTATAGCACCAATAAAAGACGGATTATGTACCCGTTTCATAACAGGATGAATAAACAAGGAACAACACCTATTACGAATATAAAAAATCCTCTCACTATATAGCACCTATGTTTTCAGCAATACTCTATTACCATCAAACTAAATTTGTATAATTTAAACTACAGAATAGCAAGCTAATTTTCAAATATCTTCTTGCGCATTATCCTGAATTTATTATCTATTTGTATCATGCTTATAAATAAAAGATATCCTACCGACGCACCGAGCATATTTATAGCAATCCGCCACACATCAAAAACATCAGACAAAGTTAGTAAATGTAATATCTCCCAAACAAGAAAGGTCATAACATACCACTTACGAGCTTTCTTATAGTTAGTCACTTTATTAATCAGCACTGGAACGAAAAATCCGAATGGAACTACTAATATTATATGTTGTAAAACGCTTAACCAATAAGTTGAGTTTCCCCAAGGACCTGGATGTGCAATAAAATCTTTAACTTGCCAAAGTGTTATTCCAAAAAGTTGTAATAACGTTTCTAAATCAGATATATGTAAAAATTGCTGCCAAAATTCAATGGGATGATAGACAGTCCCACCACCTGTCAAACTGCGAACAGAGTCAAATGTAGAAGTTGAAATAAACGTTCCTAAAAAGACAATAAAACAAATGATTATATAAGGAATACATAAAATTTTTGATAATACCTTTAATGGCCTAGGAACTTCGTATACCGATTTATTAATCTCTACGCCAATAAATTTTGATTCTCCAAAACTTTGAATTGCTTTATAAATCGCTTCTTTTTCATTCATACCTTGTTCCATATATTCTTCTTTCAAGCTGTTCAAGTGATCATACATTTCTAGAAATAACTCATCCTGTTCAATATCACTAAGTTCTGAATAGGCTAAAATAGACTTAATATACTCATCAAATTCACTCATAAATAACTCCTTTCTGACAAGCTTGAATTAATGCTGTTACACTCTCCCAAGAGTTCACTTTCTTCTGCAATTCTTTTTTCCCTTTATCTGTAATAGTATAGAATTTCCTTTTCATCCCATTCTCAGATTCATTCCAATAAGATTCAAGAAACTCCTTTTTCTCTAATCGCTTTAAAGCAGGATACAAAGTTCCCTGTCCCATACTATACAAATCTTCACTTGCATCCTTTAAACTTTGAGCTATTTCGTAGCCGTATGTATCACGTTTTGCAATGATAGAAAGTAATAAAATATCTATACTTCCCTTCAAGATTTCTTTGTCCAACAATACCACCACCTTATATACATAGTATAACAACATATGTCGTTATACAACATAGTTAGAAAAATAACCCATAAAAAAACCACCTAAAGGCTCCCCTTCAGGTGGTTCTCTATTTTATGCTAACGCAGCTGCCTGTTCTTGTTGATCTACAGGAATTACAGCGTCTGTTAATGCTTTTTCTAGTTCAGCTGTATATTTCATTTGTTCTTCTTTGCTCCAGCCTAGTTTCGCAGCCATGTAGTTGATTACTGCTTCTTTCCACTCATATACCCAGTGGATGTTGAAGAATACAGCGCCTCTGCGGCGTACGAAGAAGTCAACTGGTTTTGCTGTCATTTCGTAATCCATTGCGTATACAAGTGGGATTAGAACGTCAAGCGGCATGTTGTATTCTTTCGCTTCGTCTTTATGTTTTTTCGCTAAGCCAAATAGTACATCAACGTTAGAACCATAGAATTTTGCGAATTCTTCTGCTTGTGCTTTCGTTAAACCAGATTTCGTACCTTCGTCTGCTTTTTTCGCAACGAATGCCGGGAATCCGTGTGAACCATCTACATGTCCACCAGAGATCGGCATATGTTTCGTATCACTCTTCGGATATGCACTATGACCTTCTTTTTGTAGTAAGTTCGTTACGTAATCTACTACCATTTCAGCCATTTTGCGGTATCCTGTTAATTTACCACCTGCGATTGTAATTAAACCAGATTCAGAAGTCCAAATTTCATCTTTACGAGAAATTTCAGATGCATTCTTACCTTCTTCATAAATTAACGGACGTACACCAGCCCAGCTTGATTCAATGTCTTTCTCTGTAATTTTCACGCTTGGGAACATGTAGTTAATCGCATTAATGATGTATGTGCGATCTTCTGTTGTCATTTGTGGTACAGCTGCGTCTTTATCATAGAACGTATCTGTTGTACCTACGTATGTTTTTCCTCCGCGAGGAATCGCGAACACCATACGTTTATCTGGTGTATCGAAGTAAATTGCTTGCCCAAGTGGGAAACGTTTTTGATCAATTACTAAGTGAACACCTTTTGATAACTGAAGTACTTTTCCTTTTTTCGAGTTATCTTTTTCACGAAGTGTATCTACCCAAGGACCAGCTGCGTTTACAATTTTCTTACCGTAAACTTCATATACTTCACCGTCTAGTAAATCGATTACACGTACACCGCATACTTTTCCATCTTTATATAAGAAACTGTCTACTTTTGCGTAGTTAACAGCTTTCGCACCATGCTCAATTGCTTCTTTCATTACTTCAATTGTAAGACGCGCATCGTCTGTACGATATTCTACGTAGTAACCGCCGCCTTTTAATCCTTCTTTTTTTACAAGAGGCTCTTTGTTTAGCGTTTCTTCACGGTTAAACATCTTTCTGCGCTCGCTTCGTTTTACACCTGCTAAGAAGTCGTATACACGAAGACCAATTGATGTACTAAATGATCCGAACGTACCGCCTGTATGGAACGGAAGTAACATCCACTCTGGTGTTGTTACATGGGGACCGTTCTCATATACGATCGCACGCTCTTTACCCACCTCTGCTACCATTTTCACTTCAAGTTGTTTTAAATAACGTAGACCACCGTGTACAAGCTTCGTTGAACGACTTGATGTACCTGCTGCAAAGTCCTGCATTTCAAACACAATTGTTGATAACCCGCGTGTTGCTCCATCTAATGCAATACCAGAACCAGTAATACCTCCACCAATTACGATCACATCTAACTCTTGTTTATTTACTCCGTTTAATACGTCTTTACGTTGTTTACTTGAAAATTTCATGGTAATTCCTCCCTTTGATAACGAAAAAAGAGACCACAAACTCCGCTATAGATTTCGCCTCTATAGCGCGTTGTGGTCTCTCCAAATCTCCTACCGAATTATTAACTTGTCACCATTATAACACTGTTTATGATTATTTGAAAGCTTTTGTTGCTTCAATTGCTTTTTTCCATCCAGCATATAGCTCTTCGCTTGTTTCCGCTTCCATCGTTGGTTCAAAGCGTTTGTCCATATGCCACTGTGATTTAATTTCATCTTGGTTTTTCCAATATCCAACCGCAAGACCAGCTAAGTATGCTGCACCTAGAGCCGTTGTTTCGTTAATCACTGGACGCTCTACAGGAACATCTAAAATATCACTTTGGAACTTCATTAAGAAGTTATTTTTAACTGCTCCGCCATCAACGCGTAATGTTTTCAGTTCAATACCTGAATCTGCTTCCATTGCGCATAATACATCTTTCGTTTGGTAAGCTAAAGATTCTAGCGTTGCACGAATGAAGTGCTCTTTCGTCGTACCGCGTGTTACACCAAACATAGCGCCGCGTACTTCACTATCCCAATAAGGTGTTCCTAGTCCAACGAATGCTGGTACAACGTATACACCATCAGTTGATTCAACGCGACTCGCATACACTTCACTCTCACTTGCATCTTTAAACATGCGCATTCCGTCACGTAACCACTGAATTGCAGAACCTGCTACGAAAATACTTCCTTCTAATGCGTAGTTTACTTTACCATCTATTCCCCATGCAATTGTTGTTAATAGACCGTGCTCAGAAGCTACTGCTTTTTCACCTGTGTTCATTAACATGAAGCAACCAGTTCCGTAAGTATTTTTCGCCATACCTTCACCGAAACAAGCTTGTCCAAATAATGCTGCTTGTTGGTCACCAGCTACACCTGCAATCGGTACATTTTGGCCGAAGAAGTGGTAATCAATTGTTTCTCCGTAAATTTCAGATGATGGACGTACTTCTGGAAGCATGCTCTTTGGTACTGTTAACATTTCTAGAAGCTCATCATCCCACTGTAAGTCGTGAATATTAAACATTAACGTACGTGATGCGTTTGAATAATCTGTTACGTGTGCTTTACCACCAGATAGTTTCCATACAAGCCACGAATCAATTGTTCCGAATAATAGATCACCGTTTTCTGCTTTCTCTCTTGCACCTTCAACGTTATCTAAAATCCATTTTACTTTCGTACCAGAGAAGTATGCATCAATTAAAAGACCTGTTTTTTCGCGAACCATTTCGCTATAACCTTTTTCTTTTAACTCATCACAAATTTCAGCTGTTTGGCGAGATTGCCATACAATTGCGTTGTAAATTGGTTTACTAGTTGTTTTATCCCAGACAACCGTTGTTTCACGTTGGTTCGTAATACCGATACCTGCGATTTGTTCTGGTTTTACATCTGCTTCGCTTAAGCAAGTTGCGATAACTGCTAAAATAGATCCCCAAATTTCTTGTGCATTATGCTCTACCCAGCCCGGCTTTGGAAAATGTTGTGTAAACTCTTTTTGAGCTGAATGAACAATTTCACCTTTTTTATTGAAAAGAATTGCGCGTGAGCTTGTTGTTCCTTGGTCTAATGAAAGAATATATTTTTTCATATCGGTTTCCCCCTTATGCTACTTTTCTACTATTTGTATTGCTTCCGCTTTTTTTACTTGTCATATAAGAGATTGCTAGTACAATCACAGTTGCGATAATCACATAAATAAGTGCTGAATTTTGCTTTCCTTCAAATACAACTTGATGGAATAAACCTGCAAGTGATCCACCTAAAATTGGACCTACTACTGGAATCCATGCATACTTCCAGTTTGAACCGCCTTTTCCTGCAATCGGAAGGAAGAAGTGTGCGATACGCGGACCTAAATCACGTGCTGGGTTAATTGCGTATCCTGTTGTCCCACCTAATGATAAACCAATACTTACAATTAAGAAACCTACGATAAATGGATTTAATCCATCTGCAAATTTATTTGCACCAATTGCTAATATACCAAATACTAAAACGAATGTTCCAATCATTTCACTTAAAAGGTTTGCAAATGTGTTCGGAATTGCTGGACCTGTTGCAAATACACCTAACTTTGTTCCTGGATCTTCTGTTTCTTTCCAGTGTGGTAAGTAATGTAAATATACGATAACTGCCCCGATAATTGCCCCAATCATTTGTGCTACGATATAACCTGGTACGTCACTCCATGGGAACGCTCCCTTAAATGCTAGTCCTATCGTTAAAGCTGGATTCAAATGTGCCCCACTAATTGATCCAACCGCATACGCTGCAACCGCTACTGCTAAGCCCCAGCCCATTGTAATAACAATCCAACCTGAATCTTTCGCAAACGATTTCTTTAAACTTACACCAGCACAAACGCCGCCACCAAGTACGATTAACAACGCAGTCCCTATTAACTCTCCTAAAAATGCTGACATAGTATCCCTCCACAATCAATTTAAACGCTTCCAAATGTGATAGAGGTAAAATGAATGGCCATTCGTTTTTGTCAAAAGAAAAAGACCCACAGCTTTGCACGCTTCTATATAAATTTATATAGAAACAATGAAATGTGGATCTCTTCTTTTCTCCGTCACGTTTATTAACTTGTCTATAATGTTAACCTCTTATGAAAGCGGTGTCAACAGAATTTTTTCACATTTTCGTCACTTTTTTTGGTAATGTTTCCATAGTTCGCGTTTTGACGTCGTAATCGCTGTCGCACCAGCGTTTAAAGCTCTTTCCACATCTTCTACAGTACGAATAAAACCACCTGCTAAAATCGGTACACCAGTACGCTCTTTCACTTCAGCGATAATATCCGTCATTGCTCCTGGAAGCACCTCAATATAATCCGGTTTCGTCTTATCTAAAAGATTGCAGCTCTTCTCCATCGCACTCGAATCGATTAAAAAGATGCGTTGTATTGCCACAACACCTTTTTGCTTCGCCTTCATAATAACGCTCGCCTTTGTCGAAAGTAACCCGTACGGCCTAAACTCCTGACATAAATATTCCGTCGCATGCCCATCACTCTGCAAGCCATGAATTAAATCCACATGTAAAAACACCTTTTTACAATATTGCTTCGCAAGTGATATAACACTCTTCAATTGGCCGACATGAATATCTAAAATAACGATATATTCATACGAACTATGTAATAGCTTTTCCAAATCTTTAATTTGCCTCACTGCCGGCAAAATCTTCTGTTCATGAAATTCCATTCTCTATATCCCCTTCTTTATGTCATCCTATCCTTTATAGTACACAATTTAAGTGAAAAGAACAGCTAGTGTAGGGGATTTCTTTCAAATCTTTCCTCTATTTATATATTTTCTTCAACTTATCAGAACCTATACCACCTATAATCATGAATACAAGGGGCAAAAGATTCATTACATATGGCGCATCTGCTACAATTGCAATACTTGCTCCAGCAAATTTATTTAGCATCCATACAACGATTTTTGCAATAAGTAAAAATACCCCTATCATAAATAAACTATCAAAAAACACCTTCCATTTTGGATATGCCAATTTCTTACTATCTTCAATTACTTTCTGCGTCAATTCTTCATCACTCCTTAGCAGTTCATCAATCGTAATATCGAACAAATCACTTAAATGAATAATAATTTCAATGCTCGGATAGTTCTTTCCCGTCTCCCATTTCGAAACAGATTGCCTACTTACATGAATTTTTTCAGCCAAATCATTTTGCGACCAATTTCTTTTTTCCCTTTCTTCTTTTAAACGCTCACTAAAAATCATACTGTGTTTATCACCTCTCTATGCCCATTATGTTCAAATAAATGATGAAGAGTAAAGCTAGTTATCGTTGCATCGCCTGTGCAACTTATGCGTTACAGCTTATAATAGTGCTATTTTATATGTATCTTCCCTATACTATGCTCCAATAATAATTTCCCGAACAATAATACAAAGAGCGGATACTAATAAAGTGAAACTTTAATCAGCCCTCACCAATCGGGCTTTTACAGACAGCCCGGCAAATAGCGGGATAAAGACTAGATTAGGCATAAAAAATACGCCATCCCTTCTTATCAGTCTCCAGAAAGAATAACGCAAATTTTCATTTTTACTCATCATTTTTCGGACTATATGAAAACCCCGGATATTTCACAACAGGCCACTTCTCCTTACGTAGGGAATCCATTACTTGCGGGCCAACATGTATATTACTCTCCACTATTTCTTTAGGAGTCAGTGCCATCCATTGATTTAACGATACATCTTCAAAACGATTGCTTCTGAACATCTCTAAAAACCATAATGTTTCGGTACCTGTATTTTGAATATAATGCCCCGTCGCAAACGGTACATATCCGACATCACCAGCTCTATAATCAAATGTACGAGCGGTACCATTTCCAAGAAACACAGTCATTCTCGCTTCTCCTGTCAAATAATATTGCCATTCATCATTATTCGGGTGCCAATGAAGTTCTCTCATTCCACCAGGCTCAACCTCAACGAGCGCTGCTGCGATCGTTTTTGAAATAGGGAAATTTGTAGAATCTACAATTCGAACGCTACCACCAGGAGTCTTAATTGGCTTTTGTTTTAACAGTTCATGTTTAAATGTTAAAGGAACTTCCCCTTTCGGTGATTGAACTTCCTGACTTTCAAGCGAACCTGGCACCTCTCCTTGATAAATATAAACTTGACCTGAAGGGATAGAATGAAAAGCACTCTCAGGTACTCCAAAATTAGCCGACAACACTTCTTTTGGCGTATGCGCAAACCAATCAGAAATAGCTAAAGTAGATAAATCAGAAAAATGTCCATCATCGAAAACAAGTAGAAATTCACAATGTTCCAATCCTTGAATGGAATGCGGAATACCAGGCGGAAAATACCAAAGATCACCTGGTCCAACATCAGCAATAAAATTCCGTCCATTTTGATCAACAGCCGTTATGCGTGCCCGTCCTAAAAGCATATACGCCCATTCCGCTTCTTTATGCCAATGAAGTTCTCGTATTCCACCGGCCGTTAAGCTCATATTTACCCCAGCAATCGTCGTCGAAACTGGTAGTTCCCGAGCAGTAATCTCCCGAGACCACCCGCCGTGTTTCAAAATCATAGAAGTGTCCGAGAATGAAAACTTCAAGTTAGGAACTAATCCTGCATCCGTTATAGGTGGAACAAGCATATTCGGATTTTGAATATCTCGCATAACATTACGAGGTCCAGAATCAATTGCACCTGCTCCGTCGCTGCGGATTGGTTGCGGCACTTTCCCTCCCGCTTCATTAACAGTACGTTTCTTCATGATTACACCCCTTTTTCATCCGGTTATTAGGTGAAAATCCTCCACCATAGTGTATGAATTGGGCTTTAGATGGTTACAGTTACTATGGAGTTACATCAACTGCCTATCATTATCGTTTTGTTCATTTCTCAACTTATACTAGTATGGACAGCGTCTGGAAAGATAATGAAGAAATTAAATTAAAACTAATAAAAAACCCTGTAAAATTTATTACAGAGTTTTTCACCAATTATTTATTGTTTTACATATCGAATACGAACATTATCGTCCATATGATAAATTTGTAATGTGTTTCCATAACTAATTCCTAACTCTTCACTTGCACCAACTGCACCCACAAGTACCCCTTAAAATAATTTATTCTTAGTTGGTTTTACTACCGATACTCTTCGCTGCCTCTTCAAACAGTTTCGAACCTTCTTGTGCTTTACTTAATGATTGATGCATTTTACTCTCGTCTTCTTGGTCTAATGCATCAAAGAGAAGTTGGAAACAATCCGCATACAGTTCCATCGATTGCTTTATCTTCACTTGTTCTCCCTGTAATTCAGGAGGTGCTTGTAGATTCTTCAGTTTCGTTGCAGTTGCCTTTGCTCCACCTAAACTCAGTTGTACTTCACTTTTCTTTTGTTTGTATGATTTTACGTCTGAATCTGCTATTCCTTCAATTAATTTCATTGTATCTTCAATTTGAGTAGCACTATTTATGATATCTGCCTTGTACCTTTCAACATCTGAACCAGTTACCTTACCAGTTGAAGAACTAGAAGAAGTTGAATTATTTGAAGAAGAACTTGGTTGACTACTTGATGAACTACTATTTGTACCTTCACCTTTCGCTACAGATAAGCTATCCTCTTTCTTGCTATCAGTTGACTTACTCTCTTTTTCAGAAGTCTTATTCTCTTTCTCTACCTTTTGCGTTTCTTCTTTCTTTGGCTCAGCTTTCTTACCATCAGTTTCAATTGTAATACAACCACTCAATAACATAACTGGTAACGCTAAACTTACTAATTTCTTTGCTTTCATGATTACTAATACCCCTTTATTTGTAAAATGTAGTGCAAACAAGTTAATATACTTAACTAATAAATTTCCCCCGAATAATTTATTAAAATCTACTATCCATAGATTTCCTGTATATTCATAATCTTTCCATATATATCATTTTACAAAGAATTACATATTTGGTCAAAGGGATTTATGTAGTCCTTAAAAGAAAATTTTAATCACAAAGAAAAGAAGCTAACAATAAATTGTTAACTTCTCGGCTTAAGGAAAAAATACTATCTTTCCTTATCTTCTAATATCTAGGTTGTGATTGAATATTTGTAAGATGAACATCATACATATCAATGATTTCAAGAAATCTATCAGCTTCACGGAAAACATGGTCTGCCAATAATGGATGAATGATGCTCTTTATTTTACATTGCTCAATTAAATCACGTGCTGTTTTCTTAAAATCCCGAAGAGATGCAACTGACACGCGATTTTGATCTAAAAATTGATCTAAAAGAGGAGCTGTTTGGGATTGTGGTTTCATAGATTCTAAGTCAATTGCTTGATACATCAATTCATCAAAATCATTGCTAAAATTCCGTGCTGTATCTACAAGCTTTCTTTCCGATGGATCAAGAAGATGGCCAATAAATTTAGCATGGTCTGCCATAATCCTTAAAAAGAAAACATTTTCTTTAATAATAGCATCAGGAAGAGCATCTAATTTACCTTCATTTAATTGTATTAAACGTTTTCTAAAATAATCCGCTTCCCTACTTGTATGGTCAACTAAAAGTGGAAAGTTATTTTGTCCTGGCAATTTACATGTGAGAATTAATCCTAAAATTTTTCGTTTAAATCCCCAAATATTAGTTGCGGCTTGTTGTACTTCTGCATTAAATCTTTTTATTTGCTCAGGATCTGTTTCATTTGTATAGGAATGCGCTATTTGTTCAATATGTTCAAACAATCGATAAAATTGATTCGCCTCTTCGATTAGTTGAGTATCCTCGCATCTAAATCCTAAACGTAGAAAAAAAGAATGCTCCTTCATGATTCTAGACCAAAAACGAATTTCATTTAATGAACGCTCAACAAACATTACAGATGTAACACCTGTATCCGGATGTAATGAAGTTTCATCCCTATGCATTGTTAATCCCCCCCAGTAAAATCCCCGCTAGTTCCATTCTTATGAAGAAAAATATATATAAATGCCATCAATAAAAGTTTATGATGACTCTCTTATACATGTAAAATTAAACTAATATAACCTTAGCTTGATGAACATATACTGCTCCCCAGAAGAAAAAAAGCTACCACCTAGATGTAAAATCCTACTAGGTGGTAGCCTTTCAAAATTTCTATTAAAGCAATACCGAATCTTTATCACTATCCTGATTACGTTTCTCACGTTCTTCTTCTAAACGCTTCATATATACTTCGCCTTCTTTTTCAATAAACTCATTATCCATATCTTGCTCTTTTTTCGAAGTATATAAAACCATGTAGCCACTTAGTACAATCCCGACAATTACAAGATACACCCACCATGGTAAAGTTTCCAAATCACTTCATTCCTTTCCTTAGACAAGCCTTATTAGTTTCACTTTATGAGGAAAGAAGTGGATTTATGCTTAAAATTTTTATTGTGGATGCTTCGCGAAAAATGCTTGTACATATTCCATAAACTCAATTGGTTCCTGACGAAACGGTGCGTGGTATCCTTTTTCAATAATATGAAACGTACTATTTGCAAATAGCCCATGATACAGTTCACCATTTTTCCAAGAAACACTTTTATCATGTCGTCCCCATATAATTAAAGTCGGTACCTTAATTTTATCAGCTTCCATCGCAATGCGGCGCTCTCTCATTTTCGTAAGCTGGTCATAATGCTCTTTATCATCACGACTATTTTTCACTTCATTTTTATTATACTTCGTAATCTCGGTTACAGTTTGTAAGTCCGTCGATAGCGGTGGTACTTCATAACTTTCTTTTTGCTGGAAAGACTCAATTCCTGTAGCATCCGCCAAGATGAGATGCGTTACTGCATCCGGATATAAATACGCTAAATTCAAGGACATCTCTCCGCCCATCGAATGGCCAAGCACCGCAAACTGATCGTATCCGAGCTTCTTCATTAACTTATAATATAAATTCACTTGCGCAGGAAACGAATACTGAAAATCAACCGGCTTCGAAGAACGTCCAAATCCTAAAATATCAACCGCGATAATCGTATGGTCCTTTACAAGTTCCGGATAAATATCACTAAACCCATCTGAAGAACCACCAAACCCGTGAAGCATAAGTAAAGGCGGCTTCCCCTCACCAATTTGCTTAAAGTAAATCGTCTGCCCATCAATTTGCGCCATACTCTCTTTCGTATGCAGCTTCATCATAACAGTATCTTTCACTTCTCCAACCTTCGCGATCGGCTTATCAACGAAGTTACATACGATTAACAAAACGAGCACAATACCGCTAATGAAATAAAATTTAAACCGTTTCAAAATTCCCGTCTCCTTTCTCAAGTTGCTATTTAAAGTTTTTACATTATTTGGTTGTTTTATGTTATCCTTTTAATTGTAACTAAAACAGTTACAATTATACTAAAAAAATATAACTCACTTCTATTACTAATGGTTATTCTGTAACTATTATAGTTACATATTTAAAGTAAGTCAATTCTTTTCTCTACATGGCCTGAAAATAGAAAAAGGGACTCCATGTTGAAGTCCCTTTCTTTGTTATTATAGTTGGCTTACTCCGCCGTCGCCCCTATTATCTGCTGGTGCTCCTCCTGTGTCGCCAATGTTAACGTAGTCTGGTCTTGCTGGTGCTCCTCCGTCACCAATATTAACTGCTTGCTGTGTAGTAGAAGAAAAATTAAGTCCCAATGAAAGAATCCCTACAAAAATTAATCCTTTTGCTATTACGCCTACTTTTTTCATTATTTCAACGCCCCTTTTTCTAAATGTTTTTTCTGTGCTTGATTATTTATATAAAAATATTTACTTGCCTTTACATGGTTTTCTTCTTTATAAAATTGCATAGCTAAAATCTCAGTATATTCTTGAATACAATCCAACAAACCTTCTTTCTCAAAATATAAAATCCCATTTAAAATAGTGGATTCTAATAATACACTAGACGTCTTTTGATTCATTTCCTTTAAAATTACAAAACGGTGCTGAAATTCTTTATTTTGTATCTTATTACATATATCTAATCCTTTTTCAATTAATTCAGCGGCAGTATCGATTTTTCCAATTTTGTAATATTCACGTGCTAATACAAACATTGCTTTGAAATGTTTGGGATTACTTTTTATTACTTCTACTAAATGTCGAATTGCTAAACTCGAAAGGTTTTGACTTGCATATAACCATGCTAAATTATGACGAACCATTGTAATAAATCTTTCATTATCTATCTTTTGAAATACATCTAATGCCAAATTCAACTTCTCTTCGGCTTGTTCATATTGCTTTAAATCAATACAAGCCATTGCAAAAATATTCTCACACAAAGCAATACAAACTTCATAGCCAGGATGTTTTTCATATTCATCTTTTGCTAAACGTATTTGATCAATCGCCATCAATGGTTTATACGTTTGATAAGACAAATATGCAAATCTATAATTGAATTCAGCATGTTCCAACGAAGATGTTATATATTTAATTAATTTCCCAGCCTCTTCAAAGTGATTTTGTGACTCAATGTAATTTGATATATACATTGCATGAATACCTTTAAATAAGTGATAATAATGTGTTAAAAGTGCGTCATCAGGAATTATAAAGGTATTAATTTCATCAAAACTATTCTCTGTAATACTCAAACTATCAATTAGCACATGATAACGGAATTTTAATAATGCGTGATAAAATGCCGCATACTGATCTTCTTTAATATAAATAACCTTGGACTCTATTTCCTCATTTAGTACTTTCGCTTTAACCACATCTTGTTTTAACATTGAATGATACCAATCATCCAATAAGTGTCTCATTTGCTCCCGCGTTACTACATCTGCTCCCATAAACTCGCATCCCCTTTTCTCCAAAATTATAAAATTAGGATTTTTATACAATTATCAAAATTGTATATTACCACTCCTTTTCTATGTATTGAAAAATAATTATCAGAAAATTAAATATTTTAATTAATTATACCAAACTTTTCCTTTTTAATAACTTGAGAAACAATTGTCAGAAAACTTAACAGGACAAATAAAAAAGCAAGCAGTTCCAGCACTCCGCTAAAACTACTTGCTCTCCTACTTACTATCTCTATTTTTACTCTTTAATGAATTCCTTCGTACTTCTCACTGTATCAATTGGACGAACTAATTTTTCAATTTCTTCACGTTTTGGCTCTAGGAATGGAGGTAAAGATAATTTTTCGCCAAGTGTTTCGTATGGCTCATCTCCCATAAACCCTGGGCCGTCTGTTGCAAATTCAAATAAGATTTGTGGTGCAACTCTTGCGTATAATGATTCAAAGAAATGACGGTCTACATAACCAGATGAAGGAAGTCCAACGCTACTGATTCTCTCAATCCATTCTTCTAATACAGCGCGATCTTCTACGCGGAATGCAGCATGGTGAACCGTACCAAAACCTTGTCGTGCTTCTGGAAGAACCGTATTATGTTCTACAACGACAGAAGCACCGTTTCCACCTTTATTTACTTCAAATAAATAGAATTCTCCTTCTTGCGCAACCTCTTTAAATAATAAAACTTTTTCTAGCACTTCTTTGAAGAAACTAAAGTTTGCAATACGGATAAATACAGGTCCTAAACCAGTGATTGCATATTCTAATGGTACTGGCCCGTTTTGCCAAGGTGTACCTGATTCGATTCCTTTATCAAGTTCATCTGAGATTAATTGATAGTGTTGGTCATCAAAGTCAACGAAAGAAAGAGTTTTCTTACCAAATTGCTCTTTAATTCCTGTATGTTCTACTTCAAGACGGTCAAAGCGTTTCACCCAATACTCTAATGCTGCATCAGTCGGAACACGGAATGAAGTTTTTGAAATTTCATTTGTACCGTGTACTCCTTTCGGAACACCTCGGAAGTCAAAGAATGTCATATCTGTTCCTGCACTACCTTTATCATCTGCAAAGAATAAATGATACGTTTGAATGTCATCTTGGTTTACTGTTTTCTTAACTAAACGCATTCCTAAAACGTGAGTGAAAAACTCATAGTTTTTTTCTGCACTACTTGTAATCGCTGTAACGTGGTGAATTCCTTTTAATTGGTTCATTTTATATTCCTCCAATATTTTTTAATTTATATTTTCTCTCCTATTACTTCTCTTCAATAGGTGCTAAATTCGCTTCAATCTCTGCACGCTGATCTTCTAAGAACGGTGGTAAATCAAGTTTTTCTCCTAAATGTTCCACATCTCCATCAACTGTAAATCCTGGTCCATCTGTCGCAATTTCAAAAAGGATTCCGTTTGATTCACGGAAATATAAGCTTTTAAAGTAGAAACGGTCGATGATTCCTGAAGACTGGAAGCCTCTTTGTTTCACCTGTTCTTCCCAATAGGCAAGCTCTGCATCGTTTTTCACGCGAATTGCTAAATGGTGAATGCTCCCTCGGCCCGGCTTTTCAGTAGGTCCATCTAAATATTTCACAACGATTTCTCCAAAATCCTCTCCTTTAATGGATTGAAAAATTGCTTCCTCTTCGCTACGGCTAACCGCTGTATAACCGAACATCTCTGTAAGTGTACTCGACATTTTATCAAGTCTACGAACTGTCATTTCCACAGAACCCATTCCTTGAATTTGATGCTTTGCAGGAACTTCTGATTTCTCCCAAGTTTCCCAGTGCTCTACTTTTTCTCCGTTTGAAACGAGTAGTACTAAGCGAAGACCTTCAGCATCCTCAAATTGTAAAGCAGGACGATTTGCATATGTTGTCATTTCACTATGTTTCACATCAAAATTCTCAAATCGTTCTTTCCAGTAATGTAAGCTTTCCTCTGAAGGAACGAGTAATCCAATTCGAGTAATCGCATTCGTACCGCGATATGTTCTTCCTACTAATGGAATTTCAAAAAATGATAATTCCGTACCTGGACTTCCTGTTTTATCTCCATAAAACAAGTGGTACATTGACGGATCATCTTGATTTACTGTCATTTTCACACGACGTAAGCCAAGCACGTTTTTATAAAAGTGATTATTTTCATTTGCATTTTTCGTAACCATTGAAATGTGATGATGCCCTTTAATTTTATACATTGGTTATTCCTCCGTTTCGTTTTACTAGTCAAGTGATAACTAAAAAAATAATATTTCCCACAACTAATATGGTTTTTAGCTTTTCAATTTATTCTTAATTATGTTTTTGTAAATTCATCTTAGTTTTTACTGTATAAGTTACTTTGTTTTTTAATCGAAAACAACTGAGTGTATGTTTTTCATATGACTCAATCGCTTTCGTTACTATCAATTTACACCTCAAGTGATTGAAAAGCAAGCGAAAAATCTCGAATTCAAGATTTTTTTGTTAAATAACATTTAGGGTGTAAAATCTGATTATTTACGTAATTGACATTCTATTAAAACGCTCATTTACAGAAGAACATTATTCAAGTGAAGCCCTCTATAATTCAATTATAACTCCTTGAAAGTTTATGATACTATCCTGATCACACTTTTTATATTTAATGTTTTAAGGAAAAAAGCTATACTATAAGCGAAACTAAAAATCAGAAAGGAAATACCATAACATGGAAAATTATATGCTATTTATCCTTACAGCACTCCTTATTATAATGATGCCTGGTCCCGGTTTTGCTTTAGTTACAAAAAACACTATCTCTCATGGTAGAAATGGTGGGATAAAGACCGTCTTAGGAACGGTATCTGGAATGATGATTCATACAATAATGGCTACACTAGGACTCTCTGCTATCTTAATGAAATTTGCTATGCTATTTACATTAATAAAATATGCTGGGGCATTTTATTTAATTTATTTAGCTGTAAAGTCAATTAAAAGTGCCTTTTCTAAAAAAGAAGATATGTCAAGTTCAGTGGAAATAAACTCTAAGGATATTGGAACGGTTAAAAGTTTTAGACAAGGATTTACCACGGCAATCTTAAACCCAAAAACGGCTGTATTTTTCCTTAGTTTTCTACCCCAATTTATTGTGAGTAATCAAAGTCATTTCTTCCAATTTCTTTTGTTGGGATTCACATTTACGACTTTGACAGCAATATGGTATTTACTTTATATCTCTCTAATACGTCAATTAAGAACTTTTTTAAGAAAAGAAAAGGTGAACCGTACAATAGAGGGTATTACTGGCACAGTATTATTAGTATTTGGAGTTAGGCTATTTTTCCAAAAATAAATATGTAATAGAGAGCGTTTAAAACTTTCGGTTTTTCCAATAAATGAATCAATATAAAAAGTATGGCTTTCAAACAGTAAAAAAGTGAACAAACGGGTGTGTTTGTGGAATAAGCTTCAATAAAATAACCAAACTTTTTATAAAGAAGTGAATCGATTATATTAAAATTGATATAAAGGCGTTATCCTTTCCTATGATTTCTCAGAAAGAATAACGCCTTTTTCTTTTTAGAGGGTATTTTGTCTAGTTAGCTTGATAGCGATGTGGTTCTATCCCTTATAAAGTGAAACTTTAATTAGTGGGGGTTTTGTTCATCCCCCACTGATTATTAGTTGAACCAATCGGGCTTTTACGGACAGTTGATCCCCCACCTAACTTCTTTGCTTCCGCTGAATTTTGAGGTGGGGGTCTTACTGCCCGTTAATGCGGGATAAATGTTACAAAAACATTTATAATAGCTCTAACTTGCACAATGCTTCCCGTTAATATAATACGCTGATTCTGTGAAAACCGTAAATACAACCTCTACTTCTGGAAGTCCAAAATCCATTACATATGTAGTAATGGCCTTGGCAAATCGATCACGAATTTCCTGTCCACGCTCGAACCATTTCACTTCAATAAGAGGAAACGCTTCTATTTCTTCTCCATTGAATACAAACGTAGAACTTGGTAGTTCCAACGTAAAATTATCCGTACCACACTCACAAATCTCTGCGAGCTCTTCTACTAATGGCTTGCTTATGTGTTTTAATTGTTCAGTAGTAATTCCATGAAACACAACATGCGGCATGTGAATCCCTCCTTTAGATAGTTTTATATTTGCTCACATCATAGCACAATTCTCCCACCTTTTAACAAAAATAGATGCTAAACAAGTTTCAACTCTTATTTTTAGGCCTGTTATACAGGCTGAAGCGATTCTAAGTATCTGCCATATTAAAGTTGATATGCTCCCATTCTAGTGGTGAGATATGTTTTAATCGTTCTTCGTTAACCCCATGCGTACTTCTTAACTATTTCATTTAATTTTTAATAAAGAAAACAGCCTCACTAAGCTTTTAAAACTTAATGAGGCCACTTTATTCACACTTTTAATTATGGAACGTCGGTTTATAGAACGAACGATTATCAAGTGCGAAGACACGCTCTGTGTATTCGCCTGGTTTTGTACGTCCTAATGCGCGGTCCATCATGTTCATTTTTGCATCTAAGTTATCGATGTAGTGCAGAATTTCTGCTTCTTTTACTAACGGTGGTTTTGGGCTACCCCATTCTGCTTTTCCGTGGTGAGAAAGGACGATGTGTTGAAGAATTAATACTTCTTCTGCATCGATGTTCAGCTCATCTGCTGCTTTACCAATTTCGTTCACCATGATAGAAATGTGGCCTAGTAAATTTCCTTCTAACGTATACGTTGTAGAAATTGGACCAGATAGTTCAATTACTTTACCAAGGTCATGTAAAATAACGCCTGCATATAGTAAGTCTTTATCTAATGATGGGTATAGATTTGAAATAGCTTTCGCTAAATCTAGCATTGATACAACGTGATAAGCTAGTCCAGATACGAACTCATGATGATTCTTTGTCGCTGCTGGATATTCTAAAAATTCATTTTGATGCTTATTTAATAAATGTCTTGTTAGACGCTGAATGTTCGGGTTTCTCATTTCAAATATGTATTGCGTAATTTTCTCAACCATATCTTCTTTTTTCACTGGTGCTTTTTCTACGAAATCCGAGATATCTGTTACTTCATTTTCATTCGCAACACGGATTTGTTTCACACGTAATTGAATACGTCCTTTGTAGTTTAAAATATCACCAGCTACTTTAACGATTGTTTCTGCTACATATTGTTTCTCAACTTCTGGTGATACGTCCCATAGCTTCGCTTCAATATCTCCACTTGGATCTTGTAAGATTACTGTTAAAAATGGCTTTCCATTACTTGCTAGACCTTTTGTCGCTGTTTTAATTAACAAGAAAACATCGACTTGTTCACCAACTTCATATTCTGCAATTTTCTTTTTCATTCGAATTCCTCCACCAAATCAGTTACTTTTAGTATAGCATATCACAACTCATTTTCTTTACGCTTATGTGTTAATTTTATAATCTGTTTTTCTGTAAAATACGCGAGTAAATGCGCATGACATGTAAAGAAGATTACTTGTCTATCTTTTGCGATTTCCTTTATTAGTTCAATCGTTCGATCCGTCCTTACCGCATCAAAGTGCACGAAACTATCATCAATAATAAATGGATAATCATGTTCAAATGTTTTCGCAAGTGCAAATCTCAGCGATAAATATAACTGCTCCGCTGTCGCTTGGCTTAGTTCATGACTGTAAAAACGCATACCGTCGTTACGCTCAACAATGAACGGTTCCGCCTCTGACGGTGAAAAGATTTTACTATATCGTCCGCCTGTTAAATAGACGAAATACTCTTCTGATTTTTGTAAAATACGAGGCAGATGCACTTCATGATAATATTGCTTCGTTTTCGTTAATACTGTCTTTGCGGCCGCATAAGCAGCCCACTTCTTCACTTGTTCACGCACTTGCGCTTTTTTCATTTCCCACTCATGCATTAAATCGCCGTACGTACTACCTTCTTCTAAATTCGCAATTTCCATACGATGTTTCGCAATGCGCTCTGTCAGTTCTTTCTCTTGCACCAGACAGTTTTGCACGACTGTAATTTCTCTCTTTAATTTCTCTTCATAACCGTCAGCTTCGTAATGTTCAGCTAATGATAAGCTCGTTAAACGCTGTTCCAACAAATCAATTTGCGGTAATAAACGCCCCACTTGTTTCTCTGCATCTTCACGTTTTTCCGCTAGTTTACCTGCTTCTAAAAACATCTCTTCATCTGCAGCCTCTGCAATATGCCATAAACTGTCTCGTTCTACTAGTAATTGCTTTAATTGTTCTTGCATAAACTCATATTCTTCTTGCCATTCCGCCAGTTTTTCTTTTAACTGCTTACAAGTTTGGCGCTTCTCTTTCTCATTTTGCATACGACTTTGTGCCCCGTGTAGCTTACTATACTCCGCACTACCGATAACAGTTTCTAGTTTCTGTTCAAAATGCGAAATTATTTCATATAATGAAGATTTTCGCGTGCCTTGCTTATCTAATGCACGATATAATTGCTGCATTTTTTCAATACGCTCAAACGCTGGCAATATGTGTGCATACGTATAAAATTCTGGGAACATATAGCGCGTTTTATATGCATCTACTTGTTCTCCCGCTTGGAACGTTTCTCTCTCCCATTCCTCATACGATGAAACGACTTTATCATAAGCTCGCTCCATTTGCTGCAATTTATAAGACTCACGCTCAAATAGCTTCCGAATCTCTTCATCTTTTTCTAACTCATAGCGCACAGACAGCGCTTCTTCACTTTGTCTCCCGCCAGCACTTTGCTGAAGAGTAAGAAGCTCTTCTTGTAATCCACTTGACGGATCTTTATATAAAACAAGGGCAAGAACAATCCCTACAAAAACAATAACACTAATAAATAAGAGCGGGCGGTTATCAATAAATAAACTCGTGAATAAAACAAGCGTGTTAATAAGAAGTAACAGAAGACAAACTCTTTGCCACTTCTTTTTCTTTTGCATAGCCGCTCCTGCTTTTTCCTCATACTTACGCTTCATTCTCTCTGCGCCCATACCGATAAACGCCGCGTCTTGGAACGATTTCTCTTTCTCAACTAACGTATCTCGCTCTTCATCAACTAACATTTGTTTCTGAATCTGTCTTATATTTTCTTCTTGTTCTTCTAATTGCTCTTGCGCTACTTTAAAACGATCATCAAGCTGTGCTTTTTGCGTTTCTAATTCACGCGCTTTTTGTACGGTTTGCGTAATTAATTCTTTCGTTGCCAAACTCATGTCAAACGCAAGAACCGCTTCCTTTTCAAAAGTAGCACCAATTTGTTGTTCTAGTTCTGCAATTTCTTCTTTTATATTCGCAATACTTCCTGTCATATCACGCATTTCTTGGCGTGCATTTTCGTAAGACATATGTTGCATACGAAGTTCTTCTACATAACTTTCTTTTTGTAAAAACTCTTCATCTATTTGAATCGAGGCAATTTCCGATTGCACTGTCTCGATTTTCTTATGGAGCGAATCAACTTGTAATTGGAGCGGCTCCATCTTCGCCTTAATCGCTTCATAGCGCGCCATTCCGTTTACAGGAAACTGCCCGCTCTCATTTTCTAACACTTTCTCATGCGCACGCTTTTCAATAACGAGTGGCTCAAGCGCTGCTAATATTTCATAATCTTGCTTTCGCTTTTCTGCATTCTCTTTTTCCACGCGAACAGAAGCAAGCTTCTCTTCACTTTCTTTTAACTGCTTCACTTGTTTTTCATACGTGCCAATTTTCCCTTGCCACTCTTTCATCTTCTCTTCAAGTTTCTTCATCTCTTGCAGTGACACGTTAATTTCCGGTTTACGCCCACTCGGTTTAAAACGCTGATCCATTTCTTTTTCTAGCTTTTTATCTAACTGTAATAGCGCATCGCTTCCGACTGCACTTGCCGAAAATAAATAATTGCCAATATCCGCTTCGCCGAGCTGATGAATATTTTGAAGACCATGCATATCAAATGAAAAGATCGATTCAAATAAACTTTCATTCATCCCGCTTAATATATCGTTTAAAATTTCCTCGCCGCCCGTTTTCCCGTCTTCAAAATAAACGGTCACCTCGCCAGATGCCGTCTTTGGCAATCGTTCAATTTTCAAACGACCGTACTTCTCTGTTTGTACAGTCATCGCTCCGCCATACTTCCCACCTTCTTTCGGCTCATAACGGCGCTGTCCTCTCGTCGGAAAACCGAACAAAATACTTTTCATAAACGAGCGAATTGTCGATTTCCCCGCTTCATTTTCACCGTATAACACCGTCAGTAAGGAAAGATCCATTTCCACATTTTCTAATTTTCCGTACCCATAAATATGGAGTTTTTCAATTCTCATTTTTTATCCCTCTCTTGCTGGAATAATTGCTCTAAAATAATATTTTCCGCTTCCTTTTGAATCTCTTTCTTCTCTTCTTCTGTAAAAGATTCAATACTATTACGTGCTACAGGAGATGTCCAAATGGTGCGCAATACGCCGTCCATATTTGTGAAAGCTTCTAGCTCCTTTAGCACACTACCGACGAAATGATTTTCTGCTTTCAAACGCTCGATTTCCGCAAAAGAAACCGTCTCATTTTTCCACTTCATTGCATATACGAAATCTTTTCGCTCTTCCCCAGATGCTAAAATGTGAAAAATCTCTTCCACACGCTTTTCGTCACGCAAATAAGGAGAAAGTGGGCCCTGCCCTATGAATACGACAGTTAAAAGCGTCCCTTCCTCTTCTCTTCGGCAATCATTCATCGCAGTTGACATGCTCGTCATAAGTTCATCAACAGTTTCAAGTCCATCAATACAAACCTCGATCTCATCCCATACAACATCTGCCGTATGGAAAAATGAACAGTGCGTTCCTTGTTTCGTAAGTTCAATAAGGTACGCACCCTTCTCGCCTGTTTCCTTACGATGACGACCTTGTATGTTACCTGGATAAATAATATACGGCTCTTCTGATAAAATTTCACGTTTATGTATATGGCCAAGAGCCCAATAATCAAACTGCTTTTCTTTCAATTCACGAATTTGAAACGGTGCATAGCGATTATGCTCTGCATCTCCTTCCACACTTCCGTGAAGCATGCCAATATGAAAAGGCGCATCACTCATTTTCGTATACTGCGCTGTCATATTATCCGTTACCGCTTGCTGCAAATAACTAAACCCATAAATAGAAGCTAATAGCTCACCATTTTTATAAAATGATTTCTCTTCTACGTAAGGCTCCGTAAACACATGAACATTTTCCGGAAACTCAATCGCTGCCCAGCTTCCTCCTAAATGATCATGGTTACCGTGAATAATAAAAACAGGGATATCGTACTGCGAAAGTCTCTTCATTTGCTCACGCACAAACACTTGCGCCCTCAAACTTCTCGTCTCCGCATCATACAAATCCCCAGCTAGTAATACGAAATCAACGCGCTCTTGAATCGCTTTATCAACAATACGCTCAAATGATTCAAACGTACTTTGCTTCATTCTCTCCCAAACAGACTGCGCAACATTCATCTCCATTCCTTTAAACGGACTATCCAAATGCAAATCAGCCGCATGTATAAACTTTACTTGTTTCACAAATAACGATCCTTTCTATCTTTCAAAAGTTTCATTTTATTAAAATTAACATCGCTGAAAACTAATCATCATCGAGAATGAAAATATTCTCGATGATTAAAGTTTCATTCTATTTTACCACGCAATGTCATATATTTCTTTGCATATTGTAGCGTTTTATGTCAAAATAATTATAAGATTCTGATTTTAATTATTGGAGGGAATTTTCATGGGAGTATACGTTCTAACAGTCTTTGAAAAAGATGGTTCAAAAGCATTAGACGAATCATTCGAGGCGGCAACTGAAAAAGAAGCAAAAGCAAAAGGTGAATCTATTTTACAAGAAAAAGGATTGTATGAAAAAACACATCGCTGTACATCTACTGCAGGTAAGCTCGTTTTATTCCAGCGCTAAAAAAAAGAAGCGTCATCCGCTTCTTTTTCACTCTACTATATCTTCGTCACACCACGTAAACACCACATCTAGAATGCGATTACCAATACGTACGCGTTTATTCCATTTACCTGTTTGGATCTGATGTTGCAATTCAGCTTTCATCTTTTCCGTCCAGTCGTGAATCGTTTCACTACCGTCGTACGGATATACGCCTGGAAACTCTTCCTGCAGTAGATGCAAGCTCTCTGCATCAAAATGAAAATGGAAGAAGTAGTTTGCTGTAAGCGATGGTTCTTGCAATCGTAAAAAATGATCATCAATTTGCTTTCTATTTCTATAGAAAGTAAAGATATTCACTTTACCGCTAGTAATTTGGTCAATTTGAATTTCGTGCTTCTCTATAATCACGTCTTGTCCACCTCGTTGTATACTATCTTTAGTATATATGTCTTTTGCAACAAAGTTAACCATTTTCGCGCGAAATTCATTTCCTTCATTATATTACCTGTACCTCCATATGCAATCAGAACAAATAAAAACAAAGTTGAAGGGGAGCGATCACATGTATTTCGGAAGCAAAGGTTGGTATGTAAAAGAACTTAAAAAATTAGGTATCCGTACTTATGAAGGTAAAAAACTAGAATCGTATCGTACGCATGTGTTATCTAGTTTACTTGAGAGAATGAAGAAGGCTTCGGCTTAATAGAAAAACACCTCCCGAATTTGCATACTAAGTATGCAAATTCAATGGAGGTGTTTTTATCAGTTTTCATAAAAGATTTTTTGCTTCCGCTGGAACGGATACGTTTTAATCTCAGCTGTATCTAAATTTTCATTGAATAAATGAATGGCTATAATTTGTCTACAATCGTAAGTATGGTAATAATATGTTCCAGACTCCATACACATTGCACTTGTATAGATAGTATTATCTAATATACCGTCTTCTGTTATTACTGCCCCCTTAGGAACCTCACAATTTGATAAGATATGAAAAATAGCCGATATCCCCTCTTCTTCGTTCTCTATACCTTGAATGTTTTGTTTGCCATATGCTGCCCGCACGAATCTTGATGGCGGGGTGAAATCTCCAGGAAGTCCCATCGATCCGGAACCTTGGCCAAAAGCACTTAATGGTACGTCTCCCCACTCGGTTGGTGCAAATGGCTGCGATTTAAGTCCAATATATTGTCTTAAATTTTGTAAATGCCAATTAAACTCCGGGCTATTAGTCATCACTCCTATTGGATTGTCATACATTTTTATTCCATCAGTTGTCGGCTCAAGTACAATACACTCTCCCCATTTATCTGCTAAAATCCAATGTAGTGGCGGAGTAATCCCTAAAACTGGTAATGGTACATCTATAAGGGAAATGTTATCAACAGATTTTTTTAACTCTTCAACAGAATTAAACTGCGTCAAGCTCCAAGCCACAAAATCAAATGGTGCTAAATTCGTTTTATGGTCATCTATGCTGTTACTATAAGTAGCGAATCCCGGGAAATAGAGAGTGGCACATGTCATACCAGCTTCATTTACTCCGTCCGCCATAATGACCCTTCCTTCATGATTAATTCCCATTCCGACAACAGCCTTTTTCGCTCGGATCGTTTCACCAGTTATATTTTTCCACTGATAACGCCGAGGAATGATTATTACTTCCTGATTCATATCTAATGTGAAATCCATTGTTCTCGCAAAAAGATGCTGGAAATTTTTTGTTTGTAACGTCAAACTAGTACACATGAAAAAATCCCCCCATTTTATAGTTATATACACATTTTATAAAATTCTGATAAATACGCAAATTAAAAAACCTATTTATCACTAACAAAATAACCACCTAAACCAAAAATGCTATAATAAACCCAATCAAACTAAGGGGGCAAATTACTTTGCTTGGAACATGCATTCAATTTCATAAGTTTGGCAATCCAAAAGACGTATTACAAGTTGAATATAAAAATATAGAACCACTGAAAGATAATGAAGTTTTCGTTCGTATGCTAGTTAGACCGATTAATCCATCTGACTTAATTCCAATAACGGGAGCGTACGCTCATAGAATTCCTTTACCTAACATACCTGGTTATGAAGGTGTTGGTATTGTAGAAGATGTAGGTGCGGGCGTTACGAGAGACCTTATCGGTAAACGTGTTTTACCGTTACGCGCAGAAGGTACTTGGCAGGAGTATGTGAAGACGTCAGCTGATTTTGTAGTCCCTATCCCTGATTCCATCGATGATTTTACAGCGGCGCAAATGTATATTAACCCTCTTACGGCGTGGGTTACTTGTACAGAAACGTTAAACTTACAGAGTAATGACGTTTTATTAGTGAATGCTTGTGGATCCGCTATTGGACATCTATTTGCGCAGTTATCACAAATTTTAAACTTCCAATTCATTGCCGTTACAAGAAATAATAAGCATACAGAAGAATTACTGCGCCTTGGTGCTGCATATGTAATTGATACTTCCACTGCCCCGCTTTATGAAACTGTTATGGAATTAACAAACGGGCTCGGTGCGGATGCTGCAATTGATTCTATCGGGGGACCGGATGGAAATGCATTAGCTTTCTCCTTACGTCCAAACGGGCACTTTTTAACGATCGGGCTTCTATCAGGAATACAAGTGAACTGGGCAGAGATTGTCACGAAAGCGAAAGTGCACGCAAACATATTTCATTTACGACATTGGAATAAAGAGGTATCACCATATAAATGGCAAGAAACGTTTCGTCACTTAATTTGCTTAGTAGAAAATGAGCAATTACGTTTTATGAAAGTCCATTCTACATATGACTTAGCGGATGTGAAAGCGGCAGTTGATGTTGTGCAGTCCGCTGAGAAAACGAAAGGGTAACTAACTGTTACGATTTATTTAACCAATTATAACGAAAGTTAATTAAATATATCAGTAAGCCCTGCTAGTCAAGTGATTGGCTAGTAGTGAGGGTTAACTGCGGGCAATCCCTAAAGCTGATTGAACTACAACGTGGCTAGAAATAGTGAGCGTGAATGTCGCGAAAGCAGAAAAAATCAATCAGATCGTGCAAGGTTAAATCCTAAACACTAGAACAATGGGTCTTCCGCCTCGAATCATCTAAGTCAAAATGGATAAGATGAACGTTCAACGACTATCTCGTATAACTGACGAGAGTACATCACAAGCCTATGGTGGTGGAAAAATCCTCTATCTCTAAGTAGATAAACATATAGTCTGCGCTCATGTGAAAACATGAGAAGTTCATAAGAGAACTGGCTAAGGAATTGCGCCCTTAGTTGAACAAGATAAATTTTATTGAATCTATCAAACTTTATTGATTTTATCGAACGTACGTGCTATGTTTGGTTCGATGAGGTGAGAATAATAATGAAATTTTCACGAGTTAGTCAAGTATCGGAATTAACAGGTTTGCATCCGAGTGGTCTCAGGAGAATGCTGGTGGAACACGCTACGATTCAGAAGAACAAATCTTTCATTAAAGGAGTTACATTCTGATGATATTGGCGAAGAAAGTTAGACTGATTCCAACGCCTGAACAAGAAAAAGTGCTTAGAAACCATGCTGGTGCTGCAAGATTTGCTTATAACTATTGTAAAAGAATGAGTGATAGATACTATAAGCTATTTGGAAAATCTGTTTCACAGTTAGCTTTACAGAAACGATTTACAAAGATCAAGAAGCGAAAGAAATATGAGTGGTTAAAAGACATTAATGCACAAGTTCCTAAACAGGCTTCAAGAGATTTTGATGCGGCGAGAAAAAATTCGTTCAAAAAGTACAAAAATGGTTCTCACACTTCTTATAAATCCAAAAAAGATGTAATCCAAGGATTTTATGCTAATTATGAAAGACTGATTATAGGAAAGAAAGTAGTTCACATTCAGTCTATTGGAGAAGTGAAAACAAGCCAACAACTACCAAGAAATAAAAAACCATCCAATCCAAGAGTTACCTTTGATGGTCGTCACTGGTGGATTAGTGTAGGGTTCCAAGAAGACTTTGAATTACAAGAACTAACGAATGAGTCGATTGGTGTGGATGTTGGTTTAAAAGAGCTTTTTGTAGCTTCTAATGGTATGAAAGAACGAAATATAAAAAAAGATGCCAAGGTTAAAAAACTTTTGAAAAGGAAAAAGTCAGCACAAAGAGATATGTCTAGGAGATTTAAAAAAGGTGCAAAAATTCAATCTGCCGGATATGAAAAAGCGAAAGCTGAGCACCTGCGATTATCTAGGAAAATTACGAATATCCGAACTAACCATATCCATCAAGCAACAGCTAAATTGGTGAAAACCAAACCAATGAGGATTGTTGTGGAAGACTTATCTATCTCAAACCTGTTAAAAAACAAAAAACTATCGAAATCATTTTCATTTCAAAAATTAAACTTCTTCTTTCAATGTTTATCATACAAGTGCGAGAAGTATGGCATTGCGTATGTAAAAGCTGATAAATGGTTCGCTTCAAGCAAGATTTGTTCATGTTGCGGCGTAAAATACGACCATTCAGTTCAACCAGAAGGACAGTGGAGTTTAAAAATACGTGAGTGGTGTTGTGTTTCATGTAATAGCCATCACGATAGGGATGTAAATGCTGCGATAAATTTATCAAGATGGGTAAAATAAATGCTTGATAATAGGAGGTAACGATACTGCCTCGTGTGGAGTGTTATACCCCTCGTCCCTTTGGGGCTGCGAGAACACTTTGAAGCACTAACTTGTGTAAATTTGATTGAATTGTATAGATTTAGTTAAGTTTATCGTATCGGAAAGTGTTTTTGACGAGTTATTAAATGCAAAAGAAGAAGTCTTTTGCATTTACCTTTTAAATAGACTAGATAGTACGTTTAGCAGTCTATAATTGTAATTTTTTGGTACAATTATATTGAAAGGTGAAAGGAGCTTCTAACATGTGGCTAATTTCGGCAATTTGGCCTGTTATACTAGTCGGCGGAATTGTAGTATTTGTAATAAAAAGAATGGAACGGAAATATAAAGAAGGAAAATTAGGTAAGAAAAAATCTCAAAAAGCTCAACTGTTATTAGATAGTTTCATACCCATAGGAATGCTTTTTGGCTGTATAATCGGTTTGGTTTTCGGCATGTTTTTCCCAGATTTCTCACTGCTTTCCATTAGTTTAGGATCCGGAATAGGCTATTTATTTGGTTTTTTTGCCTATGAAATTTATAGCAAGACAGGAAACAATTTTTGTTAATCCAAAAGGAATAAGCGGGACAGTACATAGTAATCATATAAAATATGTAACTGTCCTTTATTTTTGCATCAATGTTATCAATTTTTCTTCCACATCCTATACGCCTTTTTTATTGATTTTTCTCCCCTCTTTCTTTCGCATATTCGCTTTTTTGTTTTTCTCGGCTCTATACCCAAAGTAAAGTATCGCACATGTAGTAATAGAACCTACAATGTATCCTAAAAAGCCTCCTAACCAAAACATAATATAAATTGCCCCCAATCCATTATAAATTTTATGTAACAGACATCTGTAAAACGTTCTCGGTACCTCCGTTTTTTATTACAGATTGGAAAATCCCCTTAACCATTCCATCTATGAACACTCTGTCTTCTCTATTTTGATTATTATCTATAAAGTTATTTATACCACTAATTCTTCCATTATCTCAAATAACAATTTTATTATAAAATTCGCACTTACGTTACATATATGTAGTATTACTGTTTCTTTTTCATTTAGCCCTTAAAACTGTTCTATAATTTGAACGAGTTCGCTCTTTTGTACGAAATACCATTTATGCTACTGGCACTTCTATTTTTCTAAGAAATACAATCCCATTCTTTTTACTTTTACAACTTAAAAACAAAAAACCCCCTCAAAGCATGAACTTCAAGGGGTGAGCCTGTTTTTTATTTACTTATATACGTACAGCTGTACCACTGACAGCTACCATTAACATTCCATCACGAACAACCTCGTAATCTACGTCAATACCAACGATAGCGTTCGCACCTTTTTGTTTTGCAAGTTCTTTCATTTCGCCCATTGCGATATCACGAGCTTCTTTAAGCTTACTTTCATAAGAACCAGCACGACCACCGACAACATCACGAACAGAAGCGAATAAATCGCGGACAATGTTTGCACCCATAATAGCTTCACCATTTACAATATCAATATACTCAATAATCTCTTTACCTTGAATTCCAGAAGTTGTTGTTACAATCATGACTGACACTCTCCTAATAAGTTGTAGTTTTGATAAGCTTTCTTATGACTTTATTATGACATGGAAAAAGTATCTAATCTATTGAATTACCTTACAGGAATGTGACAGTTTTGTAATAATAAAACGCGCATTATGTTCCATTTGAATAAAGCGCTTTAATATTGGGATACATAAACGATTCTCTATTTTCTTTCCAATCTTTTTCTACTTCTTTAAAAGTTGGTCGTCCTAATTCTTTATTATTTTCATGTTTACTAAACCACTTTTTCACATACTGGTCTCCATTTTTATTTTGAACTGTACAAAGGAAGCTATTACTGCTATCCTTTAATATTTTTACAATCACGAAAAGGCACCTCTTCCCTTTTAAATAACATGATAGAACTTGATCTTTTACTATAAGCCCTTCCTCTCTTATAGTCATACGACTCCTCGGCCGCGCCAAAGTTGTAAGATCAAAAAAACGATATTCACTATGTTTATATTTTGCATAATTGATATGTGAAGTAAATATTATTTAAAGAAATCAGAGTTATAAGCATTATGCTTATCAAATATTTTATAAATTTCTAACTTATCATCTAATGTTGCATCTACTAAAATTAATATATTTCCATCGTAAATATATTCTTCATACTTTTTAGCATGTTCTTCTGGAATTCCTAATCCTATAAATGCTCCTATTAAACTTCCAGCTCCTCCGCCAATACCAGCTCCACCAATAGCTGCTGCGATTGGTCCTGCTGCTACAATTGGACCCATTCCAGAAATGGCAAGTATACCAAGGCCAGTTAATAAACCACCTAGTCCCCCTGCTACTCCTCCTGCTACAAGCCCTGTCGCTGAAAAGATATCTGCTTTATGTGCAGTTTCATTCTTAACTTTTTCACCCGATTTTTCTTCCAGGTGTTCAATTTCCTTTTGATCTTTTGCAATAGCTGAAATGTTATCTGCTGGGTATCCTTTATCATTTAATTCATTAATAACGAGTGCCGCATCATCAATTGTTCTAAAAACACCTACTATTTTTCTATCTACATTCATAACTATTAACCTCCTAAAGCTTTATATAATGTATCTTTATTTTTCTTCATTTCTGTATACACTAACCTTCTTATTAACATAACCATTTACGAAAAATGCGAATAGTAAAAGCACTACAAGTGAACTACTTAACAAGTAAATTAAATCAAATGTAATATCAATCATCATTTCATTCATGTATACCAGGCTCCTTTTTATTTAAAGTAAAAGTATATTTTGATAGACTAATCTACTAAACATAGACATCTTACAATTCATCTTCAGTCAATCTCTTTATAGTATATGTATACCCTTCCTAACTCTTTCTAAACGTAAAAAACTTTAATTATATTTTTCTTATTTATACGTTTAACATCTTCTAAAACGGGTATGTTTATATTGTTATGCTCACTATATGGAAAGGAATATTACGATGAACGCCATTCACTCTACTACTATTTCTTATAATGAAACACCTACAATAACTCAGATTCATCATTTTTATGCTTTAATGACAACATTTCAAGCTAATTTGTTTATAAGTAAACATGGAACAATGACATCAATCAAAAATTTAAGCACTCTAGTATCCTTTTTCCTTACTGTAAAAAAGAAAGATCTTGTATTATTTATTTTTGAAGGAATAGATGCAAAAAAAGCTTTAAGAACACTCTTTCCTTCTTAGAATGTTTGTTATCCTCTATTCCCCCGTTTACTACCTTTCATATATGTTTTTATATTTCAAAATGATTTCCTCTATGAAAAAAGAACCCCCTAATACAGTAGGGCGATTTCTAGTTTGGCCTTATGAAAACTGATATAATATATATTACGTTTTTTATTCTTTAAAATAGAAAACTTTTAATAATCTTGAAGGTAGGAATTTTTGATGAAATCGAAAGCAAAATTTAGTATTCGTTACAAAATTATGGCTGGTTATTTAGTTATCATTTTGTTCTTGCTTATTTCTTTCATTATGTTAAACAATGGGATTTCCAGTTTACAAAAATCTCGTAATTTTATTATTGATCACGATTTTAAAGTTCTTAATTTAACGAATCAAGTGGAGAAAGATTTACTAACAATTGAAAATAAAGCGAAAGGATTTATCACTTCTAATGATGCAAATTACGTTCAATCCCTTAACGCTGCAGAAAAGGATTACGAAAAACATTATCAAGATCTTTTTTCTTTATTAGAGGATAACCCCTCTCAGCAAGAAAAATTAAAACAGATTAACGAAAACATTACTAGTTGGATTAATAAAGAGATTCACCCACTCATTACAAATAATAATAGTAATAATGTACAAACAATCGACACGACTCAAATTCAGTCATTACAGTCGCAGCTAACTAACTTCCGTAGCACTGAGGAGCAACTAACGAAAAAAAGAGCTGCACAATTAGATATTGAAAATAATAAATTAGAGATTTGGTTATACAGTTTATTGTTCTTACTTTCTTGTATTTCCATTATCGTTTCACTCTATATTTCGAATTCCATTACAAAAACGATTAAAAATGTAATTCAAGCTATTAAATCCATTTCTTCCAAAGAAAAAATTACGGAAAGAATTCATGTAAATACACATGATGAAATAAAAGATCTTGCTCATACAACAAATCACCTACTAGACGAAATATCGAAAAGAGAGTGGTTACAAACTGAGCTTGCAGAATTAATTTTAATGTATCAAGGTGTATCTTCTATTGAGATGTTAGGTAAAAAAATTCTGAGTGGAATTATACAAAAAACGCAAACTTCTTGCGGTGCATTTTATGTTCGTGAAGAAATTGAAGACACTGTCTACTATATGAAGAAAGCTTCTTTCGCCGGTCAAGGTCCTGATGTTGGAAAACAGTCTATTAAAATGGGTGAAGGTTTCATTGGACAGTCTGCTTTAGAAAAGAAAAGTTTTATTCTCAGGGACATACCTGAAGAATTCCGTTACGTTACTACTGGATTATTAGAAATACGCCCTAAAAACCTACTAGTCATCCCTATCTTATTTGAGGATGAAGTAATTGCAGTAATGGAGTTAGTAAGTGTAACTGAGATTTCAGACTTGCATCAAGATTTAATTCAACAAACTGTTGATAATCTAGGTTTGACAATCCATAGTATTATGGGACGTATGCGAATTCAAACTCTTTTACATGAATCACAAACAATGACAGAAGAGCTGCAAGTTCAATCAGAAGAATTACAAACGCAAGCTGAAGAACTACAAATGCAAGCCGAAGAATTACGAACAACGAATGAACAATTAGAGTCTAGAACGGAAGAAGCTGAACAAAAGACAGCCGACTTACAAATTACTAAATTAGAATTAGAAGAAAAAGCAAGTGAGTTGTTACGCAGCTCAAAATACAAATCAGAGTTCCTAGCAAATATGTCACATGAATTACGCACACCATTAAATAGTATTTTACTATTATCTGAAATGTTAAGAGAAAATCATGATAATCATTTATCGGATGATGAAATTGAACTAGCAACTGTCATTCATTCATCAGGGAAAGACTTACTTACTTTAATTAATGACATACTAGATTTATCTAAAGTAGAAGCAGGCAAACTAGACATCATTTTTGAAGCAACGAACATAAGTGACATGGCAGCCAATATGCATCAAAACTTTTTACATATAGCTGCACAAAAAAATGTCGAATTTACTATTGAAGACAGTGATACGATTCCAGATTTGTTTTATACAGATGCAAAACGGATTGAACAAATTATTAAAAACTTACTATCCAATGCATTTAAATTCACAGAAAAAGGATCCGTCTCTTTACATTTCAATCCGATAGAAACAACCAATTTGAGTCATGATATGCAATCTATAAGTAAAGAGTGGATTACAATTTCAGTAAAAGATACTGGTATTGGTATCGCTAAAGAACAGCATCAACTTATTTTCGAAGCCTTTCAACAGGCAGATGGAGCAACAATTCGGAAATATGGTGGTACAGGCTTAGGGTTATCTATTTGTAAAGAGTTTGCTAGATTATTAGGTGGTTGGATTACGTTAGAGAGTAATTTAGGAGAAGGTAGTACTTTCACGTTATATATTCCTAACCTTCCAAATGGATTACATGATATACAGTTATCCAATTTAGAAGTCGCAGCAACGGTAGATGACGTTATTCCTGCTGAAGTTGTCGAGGAAACGATAGTTACTCCCGAAACAAATAACGTCTTCCAAAAGAAAACCATTTTAATTGTCGATGATGATCATCGAAATATATTTGCATTACAAAACGCATTAGAAAAACAACATGCTACCATTATTACTGCACAAAACGGTATAGAATGTTTAGAAATACTAAAAAGCAATACAAATATTGACCTTATTTTAATGGATATTATGATGCCTAATATGGACGGGTATGAAACGATGGAAAATATCCGAATGAACTTAGGGTTA
Organism: Bacillus sp. AFS012607; assembly: GCF_002558005.1. NCBI lineage: Bacteria > Bacillati > Bacillota > Bacilli > Caryophanales > Bacillaceae > Bacillus > Bacillus sp. AFS012607. The sequence continues at coordinate 81,534 of NZ_NTVM01000010.1, read as the reverse complement.
CATGAAATACCTATTATCGCATTAACTGCTAAAGCAATGCCAAATGATAAGGAAAAATGTTTATCTGCTGGCGCTTCAGATTATATAAGTAAACCATTAAATTTACATCAACTCTATTCGGTAATGAGTGTATGGTTAATAAAATAAGTGAGGTTTAGTTGGAGTGGAAAATAAGTATTATAATTTTGATCCATCAGTAGATACGGATAAGCGTACGAACTTAGAAATTGAATTACTATTAGAAGCGGTATTTAAACTATCAGGATTTGATTTTCGCCAATATGCTCGCACATCTATTTATAGAAGGATTTGTAATCGAATGCAGCTCTCTAATATCCCAACCATTTCAAAATTAATTGAAAAAGTAATTCACGAGGAAGGGGTTTTAGAACAGTTATTAAATGATTTCTCGATTAATGTAACTGAGATGTTCCGTAACCCTGCCTTTTTTAAAGCGCTAAGAGAGCATGTTATTCCTGAATTGAAAAAGCAACCTGAAATTAGAATTTGGCATGCTGGATGCGCAACTGGTGAAGAAGTATTATCGATGTCCATCTTACTTCACGAAGAAGGATTAAGTGAAAAGTCGGTTATTTACGCAACAGATATGAATACAAATGTGTTAGAAAAAGCAAAACAAGGCATCCTCCCGTTAAATAAAATGCAAACTTACACGAAAAACTATTTACAAGCTGGCGGTACACAAGCATTTTCTAACTATTATTCAACAGATAATCGTTTTGCTTATTTTAATCCTTCACTGTTACAAAACATTATTTTTGCACAGCATAATTTAGTAACCGATCAATCTTTTAACGAGTTTCATATTATACTTTGTCGTAACGTTTTAATTTACTTTACAAGTAAACTTCAAAATCAAGTGCAGCAACTATTTTATGAAAGCTTAAGTCACAATGGATTTCTATGTTTAGGAAATAAAGAAACTCTTCGTTTTTCAAATATAATGCCTCATTATACCCAATTTAATCCTAGCGAACAAATTTATCAAAAAATACAATAAAGTGAAACTTTAATCAGTGGGGGTATCCCCCACTGATTATTAGTTGAACCAATCGGGCATTTACGGGCAGTTGATCTCCCACCTACCTTCTTTGCTTCAGACTAATTTTTTGGTAGGAGTCTTACTGCCCGTTAATGCGGGATAAAAAGCGTATGAAATCCTCTGTTTGGATTTCATACGCTTTTTATTTTGCATTCGTTTGTATCATAATTAGGCACATATCATCTGATTGTGCTTTCTTCTGTTCTCCCTTATAAAACCCTTCTATCTCGCCTTCTAAATCTCCCCATTTTCTTTCTGTAAAAGTACGTAATTTCTCTTCAGACTCAAATTCATCATTTGCAATTGCTTCAAGAACACCATCTGTAAACAATAATATTTGAGCGTTCTTCTCAAAAGGTATAACTGTCTTTTCAACTTTTATTTCATCAAAAAATCCTACGGCACAACTCCCGCGATCTAGTTCAACTACATTTGTTTCATCGACTAAAACGTATCCAGAAGGATGTCCTGCATTTACATATTCAATCGTTCTCTTTTCTGTATCTACTACTAAATATATCGCTGTAAAATAATATGGAATATCGTCATTCTCATTATGTAAAAGAGTCATATATTTATTTAAGTCTTTAATGACAAGTTCTGGATCGATTAAAGATTTAATCGTTTCACGTAATACAGACGAAATAAACATACAAACTAATGAAGCAGATATACCATGTCCCATCACATCTAATAATATAATACCGTAGCGGTTTCCATCGATTTTATACCAATAATACATATCTCCAGCTAATTTAAATGAAGGTAAGTAACTTGCTTCAATTTCTATATAATCTTCTCTTAATGGGCTACTTAATAAGTTTCTTTGTACTTGCGTAGCTAAATCTAGTTCATTCCGAAGATTTTCTTCTTGTTCTTTATGCCAATTTAATTCCGATTTCAAGCGTAACGCTACACGCATACGTGCTAATAGTTCAACTTTATTTATAGGTTTCGTAATATAATCCATTGCCCCCATATCAAGAGCTTCGGCCAACTTATTTGCATCCTCTAAAGCTGTAACAAAAATAATAGGAATATCTTTAAACTTCTCCTCTTTTTGTAATCGCCTACAAACTTCAAGTCCATCAATTTCAGGCATCATAATATCTAATAGTATTAAGTCAATTTCATTATGCCTGGAAGAATCTTTTCCAAACTGTATGTATTCGAAGAGCTCTTGTGCAGAATTGAGCGATACAAGATCATGATATCCGGCTTGTTTTAAAATTTTCTCAATTACAAATATGTTAACCGGATTATCATCAACAATTAAAATGGACACAAGTTATTTCCCCTTTTCTTATTTAAAATGTAAATCTATTATCATTTTCTATTTTTCTAGTATTACATACTCAGTTACAAAATGAAAATTTCGTACTCAAACATATTTATACAACAAAAGAACAAACCCCTAGAAATAGGAATTTGTTCTTTCACTGTATAAATTTCTACTTTTAATTTAACACCATTGCTTTATCATTTAAAAGACGATCTAATTCTTCCATATGATTTGTTTCATCTGCAATCATATCTTCTAGTTTTACAACTAACTCTGTCATATTTAATTTCGCTGCCTGTTCTTTTCTCGTTTCATAACGCTTAATTGTTTCATATTCTGATTGTCTAGCGGATTCTAACATTTCTCTAACATCTTCTACTTGTTTCACTGGTAAAGGGATCGTAGTAGGTGTACCACCTAACGTCTTAATTTTCTCCGCTAAATATAGGGCATGTCCTTGTTCATCACTAATTTCAGATTCAAAGAAAGGTTTCAATACTTGTCTATATATACCAGAAACTGTAGCTGCATTATGGTTATACATAATAATTGCTGAGTATTCTCCTGCTAAATCTTCATTCAATCCTTCGATTAGTTCTTTCACATCGTGTGACATTTTTATATCTCCTCCTATACTTAATAAGTACCCCTTTCCTCATGTTTTAAACATAATTATTTAAAATTTTTATGTATCTAAAAATGCAGCTTGCTTCAATTTACTTATCGCTTGTCTTTTAATACGAGAAACGTGCATTTGCGAAATACCTAACCGTTCTCCTGTATCTTTTTGATTTAAATTTTCTCCAAATATATAATGAATAACACTCTTTTCCGTATCATTTAATACGTTAAAAATATCCTCTAAAACGAGACGTCTTTCTGTCTGTTCATATCCTTGCTCTACTTCACCTACAGATTCAATTCTCGCTACCGAACTTCCATCAGATGAATTTTCAACTACATCATCTAAGGAAGATACTCGATAATTATTTTTCGCATCCATAATTTCTAGCACTTCCTCTTCGGATAGTCCTAAATGATCTGCAATCTCTATAATCTTCGGTGAACGCTGCAGGTGATCTGTTAACTCCTCTATCGCAAGTTTAATTTTCCCGCCTAAATCTTTAATTCGCCTTGGAACATGAATACCCCAAGTTTTATCACGTAAATACTTCTTTATTTCGCCTACTATCGTAGGTATTGCAAACGGCTCAAAAGCATTCCCTATCGAATAATCATACCTTCTTATTGCGCCTAAGAGCCCTAACATTCCTACTTGTATAATATCTTCATGCATCGGCCCACCTTTTGAATAGCGATATGCAATGGAATATACGAGATTTTTATAATGATCAACTAACCTTTCCTGCGCTTCATTACATTGGTTTTGTTGGAATTCTGCAATTAGCTTAATAACGTCTTCTTTAGTAAGAGTTGTAGGTTGAGATTGGATTTCGATCATTCTCCACCTGCTCTCTTTGTATATATTTTGTCATTAAAACTGTCATGCCCTCATCATGCATGATTTGTATATCATCCATTAACGTATTGATTAAATATAAACCTAAACCATTTTCCGGCAAATGTTCTACTGGTTTATTAATATCATACGGACCGACTTTACTTTTTAAGCTACTGAAATCAAAGCTAACTCCATTATCCGCAGCCATAATTTCTAATCGATCTTCATATAGACCAAAGACAATTGTAATTTCTCCAACGTCTTCTTTATATGCATGTTGTACAATGTTTGTACATGCTTCACTAATAGCAATTTTCATATCTTCTATATCGTCATAAGCAAAGCCCATTCGATTCGCAACACCAGCCATTGTTAAACGAATAATAGCCACATATTCTGCTTTTGCAGGAATTTTCATTTCTATCTTTTCAAATCTCTCCATCATCCCTAGTCACCTTCTTTCTACTTTTTCAAAATCGGAATTCAAATTTAATATTTCTGTTAGCCCTGTAATATCAAATAATCTTTTTAGCCTTTTAGATACACCAATAAACTCTAGCTTCCCATCATTTTTCTTAACTGCTTTTAATAAAGCTATAAAAACTCCTAAGCCTGTACTATCCATATAATCTACGTTATGAAAATCTACTACAATATGAACCTCTTTTTCATTTGCAATAGGCATAATCTTATTTTTTAAATCTGATGCCGTATATGCATCAATCTCACCATTAAGTTGTACCGTATAACCTACATCATTTTGCAAAATATTTATTTCCAAATTCATCATTTCCGCCCCCTCATCTCAAACTTTTACTATTTAATTACCCATAAAAATTAGTTTTAAACATATTTTTTTATTTTCATTATAAATAAATTTTCTACACCTTTCTCAGCTTAACACTAAAAAAAATACTACCGAATGTTTAAACCTTATAAATTTGTGTATGTATAATGTATAAACATTATTTTTAGGGGGATCTATCTATGGAAGAGCACAACTTTAAAAAGGGAGATTTCGTTCAATTTTCTTATCGACACGATCATGCTACAAAGTTAGTTGGTTCCATTATTAATATACTAACGAATACAATTGTAGTTGATATAGGTAATAACGAGGACTTATCTCATATAGAACCAAGGCAGGTCGTAAGGATAAATAATTGTAAAAGAGTAACGATGGTTTAATATGTAATATAAAGTGTAATCTCAATCAGTGGGGCCATCCTCACTGATTATTTATTGAATAAACATGATGATTGCGAGCAACCTTCATACAGATTACATTAAAAAAGCATCCAAATTATTTTAATTGGATGCTTTTTTATGTATATTTATCAGTTCATTAACCCTATCGCTATATATAACAAACTTAAAATTACTATTCATTATCATACTTACGCTTTCCGTAGCATTCTAGAGAAGAATGTGACGATTAAAATAAAGACGATTGCGCCTAATAAAGCTGGAAGAATAAAGATGCCTCCCCATTCAGGACCCCAGTGACCAAATAATGCACTACCAACCCAAGATCCGATTAATCCAGCAATTACATTACCAACTATACCTAAAGGAAAGTCTTTCCCTGTAATCATTCCAGCTAACGCACCAATAAGTCCACCTACAATACATGTAATAATAAGTCCCACAATTAAACCTCCTATATTATTTTTATATTGGATTCATCAAGCTTTGGTATGTAACCAAAGCTTGATGAAAATGTATTATTCTTTATTATCCAACTCATCGCTTATCTTTTGTTTCACTTTTCCGACTTTTTCTTTTATAGTTCCCTTCGTCTTCTCCCACTTCCCTTCAGTTTTCAACTCTCTATCTTCTGTAACTTCACCAATTCCTTCTTTTATTTGTCCTTTTTTCTTTTCAACTTTACCCGTAATTTGTTCTTTTAGCCCGCTCTCACTCATATTTCCCATCTCCTTTTCGTAATAGATTTATAGATTTAAAGGATACAAATTTAAATAGAATACATGCATCTTCTTTCTTGTAACCATTCACCGACTCTTTCTAAATCCTTAACGAATAACAAGATTTTCCCTTCATCCAGCTTTTCTTCATAAAAGTTCGCTTCTTCCTCATTAAGCCCTAACTCCTGCATCTTATTTCTTAACTGATCTCCTGTTTTTTGAAAGACGTTAATAATGCTTGTCCCAAGTCCCTCCTCTTTTATCCCAATTGTATTCACGTCTGCATTGTCTGCAATTCTATCTGTCCTATCTTTCTCATGTGTTAATACGTAAATATCTTTTTGTTCTATTCCTTTCTTCACTAGATCATTCGCTGCATTCATGACCTCTTTCTCCGTAATAAATTCATATACAAAAGGTTTACTATACTTCGTTTCCATCTTTAACTTCCTCCTTTAAAATGAATTATTTGTTATATTATATGTAGTACACCTATTTTCGAAATGTTAAACATAAAATTCAAAAAAAGTTATGTGAATTTTGATTTTAATAGAAAATAAACAACATCATTTACCACTTTAAAACATCTTCTACTTACAATAACCTCCTAAATTAACGGAAAATTGTTATAATTGAACGTAAGGAGGGATAATATGAAAAAAATCATATCTATATGCGCTCTAACCGCTCTATCTTTCACTTTAATAGGTTGTACAAGTACCTCGGTTACAGATAAAGCTTCACAAGTTAAGCAAGAACATACACAAAATACCTTTCAATTAAACTCCGCAAATATTACCGACATTGAAATACTGAAAACAACAAATCATACTACGTCCAAATCTCAAACAGATAATGAAGAAATGATAAAATCTATCGTTTCAGCAGTTCAAAATGGAACACCTAAAACTATCACTTTAGATCAAAAAAAGAAACAATCTGTGCATTCTACTATAACCGTTACATATAAAGATGACGAAAAAGAAGAGTTTCTTGTTTGGGTTGATAATAAGGAACAAATTACAATTGCCAAAGATGAGAAGAAAGATAAGGTAGAAAGTGTGATAGTGAATATTAAAGATACTAAAATGATGAAGGATTTCTTTTAAAATTCTAGTTAACATTAAAAAAAGAGTAGGATTACATCCTACTCTTTTGTTTAATCATACCCAATAAATAGACTTTTATAAGATCTATTTAAGGTCTAATTTTGCTAAATCATGTTGTAAAACATTATTTCCTTCTTGTGGGTTAAATACGATTGCACTAAGACCAAAAACATTCGTAACAACATCTCTATCTTTCGGACGAATGATTCTTACTTCATAAGCAAACAGTGCTGGAGGAAGAGCTGCTGAACGAAAAGTAACATATTGATTAGGTGGCAATGTTTGTGTTGAAGGGTCTATTAATGGTAACAATACCGGAGAACCAGATGACCAATCAAACATTTCAACAGTTACTCTACGAGTATCATCTGGATCAACATTCATAGCATCCACAGTAAGAAATAACGTAGCGGAATGTCTACGTAATATACCCGTTGATAAAGTTTCATTATGATGTTCACAGCATTTTTTTGGAGGGTGACCATAGCCATAACTCATACCAATTCCCCCCTTTCATTTACAATTAAGGACAAGTATTCCTTATAATATATAATGTTAGTATTCTTTTAGTGCAAGGTATAAAAGCGGATTTTCATCTGTATTTTTGGATATTTTTTTCATTTATTCGCTTTTAAAGAATAAAGTGAAACTTTAATCAGCCCTCACCAATCGGGGTCTTACTACCCAGCAAATAGCGAGATAAATCTATTTTGAAAAGGACCTGCTCCATTCATTCGTAAAAGCATAAAGTAAATGGAATCCGTTAAAACACATGAGTGACCCCTTGGTTTTCCCTTCCTATTAAAAGGAGGAACTGTTATGGGCTTTGGTGGTAGTTGTGGCGGCTGTGGCTTCGCTGGAGGATTTGCTTTATTAGTTGTATTGTTTATTTTATTAATCATCGTTGGAGCTGCTTGCTTCTGCTAAAAAACTATCGGAAAAGACACTCATGTGAGTGTCTTTTCTTTATATGTAAAAAAAAGCCCGCCTATTTCCGTAGGCGGGCTTTATCTTTATTACACAATACGAAAGTATACTCTCTTTTTCACTAAAATTTTATGTAATTATACATATTCATGAAAATAGAAGACTTAAAATATGCCAAAATAAAGTGAAACTTTAATCAGTGGGGGGTGTTCATCCACCACTGATTATTAGTTGAACCCAATCGGACTTTTACGGGCAGCCCGCCCCCCACCTAACTTCTTTGCTTACGCTGAATTTTGAGGTGGGGGTCTTACTGCCCGTTAATGCGGGATAAAAAATATAAAAAAATATCCAGAAAAACTGTCACAAAATCCGTTTTTCTGGTTTCTCTATAATACAGGTATCAAATTGAAAGTGAGGTTTAAACGGACATGTTAACCATAGAAAATGAAGAAAGTCATGCTTCTGATATGACCTTTGAAGATTTATTTAAGCAGTACTATGCTTACGCTGTGAAACAAATCATCTGGATTGTTAAAGATCAATCTATCGCTGAAGAGTTAGCACAAGAAGTATTTTTACAATTATATCGTAGCGATTGGAAAGGAATTGAAAACATACCTGGATGGTTGATTAAATCTTCTACTTATGTAGCTTATAACCATTTTCGATCTGAAAAAAGGCAACAAGCGAAGATTGATAAAGAAATACAATACCATGAAGTACAAAATGTTTCATCATTAGACGATGATTGGATAAGAAAAGAAGAAATTACAAAGGTCCAAACGATACTAAATAAAATGAATGATCGAGAACGAACCCTTTTACTAATGAAATTCTCTGGTTTTCAATATAAAGAAATTGCAGAAGTACTTCAAATTGAAATATCTTCTATTGGAACATTATTGGTCCGAGCAAAAATGAAATTCCGCAAGATTTATAAACAAATGGAGGAGGCATAACAAATGAAATGTTATGATATCGGGTTTATTCAAACATATATTGATGGAGAACTTTCTCATGATATAAGAAAGGAATTCACAAAGCACCTAGATACATGTGAAGCATGCCAAGATTTATTAGTAGAAATCAGTAAATTAAATCAATGGGAAAACGTAATGCTAGATGAAGAATCTGCAAATTCACCACAAGAAATCAAAATTGATATAGAACAAGCATGGAAAACATTTGAAAGCCGTTCCAAGTTAGACAATGTTTCTAATATAAATCACAAAAAGCACCAAAAGAAGGGAATGTTTACAAACATGAGTAAAAAATCAAAACGTTTCATTTATACAGCAGTAGCTGCAGCTGCACTTTTTACAACAGCAATGATTCCACAAGTACAAGTGGCGGCTACAAATGTTGCTTCATATTTTTCTGATGCAATTACAAATGATAAAGTTGTAAATGAAGGAATAGGAGATGAAAATGGTGTCATACAAGATATGATGAAGAATGGTAAATATATTCCTATTGATGAAAAAATTACAGATCAAGGTATTACTGTACATCTCAAAGAAGTATTTATCGCAGATGCACGTATATCAGTTCATTATAGAATGGAAAAAGCTGATGGTAATTTAGTACCATTTGAATTTGATACATCAGGATTAAATCTTGAAAATGATGGTAAAATTAATGGGCAACAAGAGGAAAACCCTGAGATTAAAAATGACGGGAGACTATCATTTATCCATGATTCAGATGATCGTCTTCCTTTTGAACTTATGGCAGCAGGTAAAAAACTAAATGATGTAGGCATTCGTGATAATGATAAACCTGAAGGTGTTGCTACATTTGTTATAGATTCTAAAGGAAAAGACGCTTTTAAACAGCCCCTTACTTTAGATGTAAATATAACTAGAATTGGAAAAGTAATTGGATCTTGGAAAGGTCAAATTCCAATTGATACTTCACATTTGAAAAACAATACGAATTAACATGAAAAAAAGAATAGAACAATATGTATCTAATTCTCAGTTTATATGTTTTCTTGTTTTCGTTATATTTATTTCTTATATAGTTTTTACTCTATCTTTTATTTATGATTTAAGTTTATAACCTTAAATCAATCATTTAAAACCATTACAAAAAAAAGCCCCCTAAAAAAGTAGGCAAATAAATAACCGGTTTCTTAACGTATAAGGAATCGGTTATTTTGTATTTAAAATGCGTCTAGACGTACAATTTTTTTGATATGGTGACCTCTAATAAACCATATCAAAAAAAGAATAGACAGCCTAAGGTGCCTTTCTCCGACTTGAACCATGTTTAATTGTTTTGTTTATTGAGAAATACAATGGTTTATTTATGCTGATCTTCTATATTAGGTCCGTTTGCAGTCCATACAGCAATTAACAAAAGAACAATAGCGATGAAAAAGTTGATGAGCATTTTTACTAAACTACGCATAGGTAGAAAAGCATATATACTTCTCTACCTATCTTAATGTTACTTGATAAGTACTTGTTTTAATTATATATACAAGGAAATTAAACCAGCTATAACAATCAATGGAAGAATTACTGCAAGTTTATTTTGTAGAGGGACACGTTTGTCTGGGACTCCTGGATGGATAACAAAAGCCAGTAAAACAATTGCTCCAATAATACCTAAAAGTATATTAATGATAATCATCCTCCTAAGGAATATTATTAAAATTATATCAAATTTAAACACAAACAAAAGGAATTAATGTTAACAATTACCAAACAACCTATTTATACATAAAAAAACCCCCAAAGTATCTACTTTAAGGGGATCCATCCTATCACCTTCTCTCTTCATACAACCGATTTGCTTTATACGAGCAAACGAAATACATACATGTCACAACGGGGATAAATGTCAAAAAAAGTCCTCTCATTAATGCAAATGGCGTTTCAAATAAGAATGACCATAGAAATGATACACCTTGCTTATCCCATAATCCTGGCGTCAAGTATAGTTCTTTCGGATTTACAAAGGCTCCTAAATTCATTGTATTACTATACATAAATAAAAATAATATCGGCAAATAACAGATCGCTAATTCTAAAAATGTTTTAGATAGACGCTTATACTTCCCTGCTCGTGACATTGGATCTGAAAAAATGTCATCTTCACTTTCTTCATCTACCTTTTTAAAATATTGCGTACCTGACCACCTATTACCAGCTATATGCTCCCAGCCACTATCTTCAAATAATGTGCAGTAATTAATAAAATCACTTTTTCTACTAAATACTCTATGGTCTATTTTAATCGTCGCATCTTCCGGTTCTGTATATCTAAATGTATAACCAAATGTATTGCTTTCTAGTTGATAGCCTTTCCAAGCCATCTCCTCTAACCATTTTTCCTCTTTCTCAAAGTCTAAAAAGAATTTCAATCTCCACATCATCGTTTCCCCCTAACTATACGTGTAATAAACTTTTTGTAACCGCAATAATGTGCTGCATTCTCATAAAGTCTAAATGCAATACTTCTTTCCCGCGTTCCGTAATGACATACACTTTTCTTCGTTTATCTTCGCTTTTTACCGATTCTATTAACCCTTGTTTTAATAAATTTTCAACCGCACCATACAATGTACCCGCTGCGATTTTCACTTGATGATTACTCAGTTCCTCCACCTTTTGCATAATTAAATATCCATGAGCTGGCTCTAATAAAGCTAAAAGAACGTAATACGTTGTTTCCGTTAATGGTAAATTTTTATCTCTATTCATAAAGACCTCCAATGTAACGATAAGTATATAGCTAAACTATATAGTTCAACTGAATAGTTTCATTTTATACAGTCAAACTGTATATGTCAAATGTAGGAATAACTTTATAACCCAAAACAAAAACGCTACCTTTTTAAAAGATAGCGTTTTTGTTTTATCCTTGCTTATTCTTCGCCTTCATTTGCTCTTCATAAACAAACTTCGCGGTCATAAAGTCGTTAGAAAAATCTTTCAATGCATTCTTCATTACATTTAATTCTTCTTGTGATTTAATTTCAATACTGTTTAAGAAATCAAATGCTTTTGATTGTTCCTCCGCAACAAAGTTTTGTGTCATATAATCATCTTGGAAGTCTTTCTTCGCCTTTTCTTTTACTTTATTCATTGCCTCTGTTTTGTTTATGCTTTTCATTGGATTTTCGAATGCTCCAGTAGGTTGTTCTGGTTTTGGCTCTTCTTTCTTTTCCGGCTGTTGCGCTGGTGCCGGTTGTTGTGGTTCCTGCTTTGGTTGTTCTTGTTGAACCGGCTGCTGCGCTACTTGTTGCTCTTTTTTCGCTAACTCATCTTTTAACTTCTTCACTTGCTCATCAAGAGATTTTTTTTCAGTTTCTAACACACTCATATCACTTTTCAACTTTTGCGTCTCTTCAAAATGTTCATCTACTAATTTATTATATTCTTTCTCAGAGTACATTTTTTCACTGGTTGATGTCGTTTTCTCTTTCGTAACAACTACATTAATAATTATAAATAAGGCTACAATTCCTATTAACGCAGCGAAAATCTTCTTTTTATTCATGATTAATCCTCCAAAATGTAAAATTTCAAAAATTATCATAACAGACCAATTCGTTTTCACCTGTCATATTTTGTCGAATCAATATAATAAAAAAAAGCATCTGAAACAGATGCTTTTTTCTCATTCTTAATACGTAAACGTAATTGTCACTAAAGAATACCCTTCTTTCGCATTGTAAGGCTCCGCTTTATAAGAAACTCGATTTGCCCCTTGCGGATAATCAATTTCGCCAATTGCCTTTTTCACATCTTGCAGTGCACCATTCATTGATTGCTTGTACAGCACTTCAATTTTCTCTGGTTTTGCACTATAGCGCTGCTGCATTTTATTTTTTAATTCGGTATAGTTATTTGCAATATATTCATTTCCTAAATAGTTTAACTTTGTATCTTTTAATATTTGCTGATATGCAGGCGTTTTCGTACTACCTGCCGCAATTTTGTTTGTCAGTGTACTATAATAATTTGTTGTAGCTTGCGGATAGTCTCCGCGGTTCCACTCATGATTTCTTGCGATTTGTTCATCTGATAAATTGAAATACGAATACGTTACGCGGCCCTGTTCATCTGGAACCGGATCATCGAATGTTGTATCAAGGTGATACCATTTGTTTTCGATTTTCACTAAATTCCAAGCATGAGGTTGTCCGTCCCCAGTTCCTGTCACGAAATGATTTTCAATTCCTGCTTCTTTTAATAATTGATAAGTTAATAGTGCGTAACCTTGGCAAACCGCAGAACGATTTACTAGTGCTTCATATGCTGTGTAAGCTTTATAAGACGTATCATAAGAAACATGTTTTACTACGTAATCATGAATCGCCTTCACTTTTTCGTGATCATCCATTCCAACTTGAGTAATAGAAGAAACGATTGCTTTCGCTTGTTTCATGACATATTCCGTCTGTTCTTTCGTTTCACGATATGTAATCTTAAGTGTAAATGTATAATTTCCAGGTGATCCAGAAAGTCCATATGAAACATTCGATCTATTATTATTTGTATACTCATTTTTACTTGCAACTTCTTTATATGCGTTAAAAAGTGTATTCATCACTTCGTTTGTATTATTGTTTTTCGTTTTATATGGAAGTGTAATATTTGTCTCGTATGTATTAATACGCTTTTGTACTTCCTCTTTAAAAGCTGTTAATAATGCCGCATCTCCTGTGTCTTTCACATCAGCATTTTTATACTTCAAAGTTTTATATAAAAACTGCGCATACTGTTCACGTGTTACTGTGCCATACGGTTCAAAATTCCCGTTCCCTGTGCCATCTGCGATTCCATTTGACTGCACTGCACTAATTGCGTTTTCTGCCCAAAATGGATTTGGAACATCCTTAAAGGTATGTTTTTGTTTTGCCGCAAGATGGAAAGCATTTGTAAGAATTTGTGCCATTTCCGCACGACTCACAGAAGCTTTCGGTCTAAATTGGCCATTTTCATCACCTTTAAAAACTCCTAAATTCGTTAAAGTTAATACCTCTTCTGGAAACATTGTAGAACTTTGATTAATATCACCGTAAGGATTTTTAAACGTAGACCCATCCTTTAATACGTAACGAGTTCCATCATTACTAAACGAACCGCCTTGTTTATTCGGTACTAACACTCGATAAATTAAAGCCGCAACTTGCTCCCTTGTCGCAACATCTCCAAAACCAAATATCCCATTTCCATAACCGGAAATAATATTTTTACTCGCTAAATCTTTAATCGCAGGATATGACCAATGTGATGTCGGCACATCAGAAAAAACACCCACTTCAGCAGCTTTTACATCGCTGCCATTTGTATATAACAACGCACCACCAATAAGTGATAGTGATGTAATTGATTTTAATAGTTTTGTGTACATAATTTCTTCTCCCAATATGTTCTCTATTTTTGTTGGTTTATGTCGAAAAATCTAAAAATATGACAAAATATATTATACAATTAAAAGTTTTTGAGGGATATATCGAATTTTAAAATATGCAAAAATTCATATTGTTATAAGGATTCATAGTGATATTATGTTGTTTTACTTGCGAATATACAAATAAAAAAACGCTCATCTGAGCGTTTCATCTATATACCTAATAATTACTTTTTCTACACTTCGAACTCTTCTTCGGTAATAATCCTTTAATCTAACAACTCTTTATTCTCCAATATTTCTTCAGCCCGATGGCCCTCCATGCGTATATTGTATAACACTTGTTGTATTAACCTTTGATTGGTCTGTTGAAACATTTCATCCATTTAGAAATAGTTCTATTGAATTTTTCACCACTAGCCATAAAAATATCTTATAATCTTTATATAATAAATTATTGTATTAGGAGTAGATAAAATGCCAGTTACACTCGAACTTATTCTTTTCATTCTTATAGCAATTAGTGCTGTTGGCTATTTAATAAAAGAATTTCAAAAAACTAGGAAACGAACACTTGGAATTTCACTAGAATTTTTAATTCTTTTCTGGTCAATATGGAGAATATCAACTATCATAATCTAATTTATAAAACATGAATTCCTTTGAATAAAACTCAATATTATGTCCATAATGTTGATAGGCTGTATGCCAGAATCCATTTAGTCTTCTCTGTATCTCCTTGTATTAAGCAGTTAGCCTTTGCTAGCTGCTTAATACAAGGAAATATTTTTTATTTAAATTAACTATTTTGTTCACTTTTTTGATACATTTACGAAACATTCATATGTTACGTTATATAAGTCCTTTTTTAAATCATATTCATTCTAGAAAAAAGTCCTAGTCCCCCTAGGGCTTTTTTCATTCAAATAAAGAGTTTTATTGTTTCTCAATAACCGCAACTATTTAATGTGGTAAAATAATAATTGGATTGGCATCCAATACCATATTACGATGGATCAAATCGCAAGAAGGCACCTTAGGGTGTCTTTTTTATAGAAAATCAGTTTAAAAACTAAAAATAAAAGAACCTCAATAAATGAGGTTCAAAAAATCTACTATTTTAAATTACCTTCGTAAAAAGCAACTCCATTTTGAACATGTTTTAAATACCACGTAATCGTCCCGCCACAAACATTTTCATTAAAACTATTAGCATATACTCCATTTGAGTAATAAAGAGTTCTTTTGAACTTACCGTTAGAATACTCATAAGGAATTGAGCATGTTGCTTGTTTCGGAGAGCTCACAGCTTTTTGCGTATCAGCTGAAGCTGCCCCAATTCCTCCTGTTAATGCAATACCTGTTGCCAATAGCCCTACTACTAATTTCTTGAACATAATAAATCCCCCTTTAATAGTTTTTATAACTTACAACTTAAATGTATCACTTTTGTAATTTATGTAAATATCTTGAATATGTAGAAATATTTATTTAATTATTGGTAATATTAGGATTTTATTTTATCAAATGGAAAATAGAGGGGTTAGGAAGGTTTGTAAAAATCCATACTAAATAAACTAAATATCAAGATATACCATTAATGGGCTGATCCAAAATTTTTTCTGATTGGAAAACTATAGTCTCATATATCAATTGCGAGGATACCTTAAGGTATCTTTTTTGTACATATAAAAGTCTCAGCATCTTATTCCTTTAAAACAATAATTGCAACTATATTAATTTTACATTACATTAAGGTTAGGGAATATTCTTATATTAATAAAGTGAAAGTGCTAAATAGTAGGTGGAAGAATGGAATTTAACGATTTGGGTATTACCATTAAAGAACTTAGAATCAAAAAAAATATATCACAATCCGAATTATGTCATGGAATATGTTCACAAAGTCAAATTAGCAAGATTGAAAAAGGTATGATTTATCCATCTAGTATATTGCTATATCAATTATCAGAAAGACTTGGTATTGATCCAAATAATATATTTGCACTAACTCAAAATAAAAGATTAAAATATGTAGAAAATGTAAAATACGTAATAAAAGATTGCTTAAAGCAAAAACAATATAAAGAACTTTATGAAATAGTGAAAAAAGAGAAAAACTTAAATAATTTTCAAACAAAAGAAGAGAAACAATTTCTAATATGGCATGAAGCAATTGCTATATTTATAGTGGATAAATCATTAAAAAATGCTTTAGATTTTTTAAATAATGCATTAAAACTGACTTTAACTAATTCTGATTTTTTATCAGAAAGAGAAATAGATATTATGCAAACAATGGCTATATTTTATGCGGAAAATAAAGAATATGAAAAAAGTATTAATATATTAAAAAGATGTTTAAGTAATTTTAATAAGTTAGATTTTCCTAGAGATAAAGAAATTAAGTTGAAAATCATGTTAAATTTAGCAAAATCTTTGGACTTCACATATCAACATGAAGAGGCAATAAAATACATTGATAAGGGCATCAAATTAGCAATTAATCTAAATACGTTATACCTATTAGGTGAACTCTTCTATTTAAAAGGTCAGTTTTTATTAAAAATTAAACAACATAATGTAGAAGATGTTATTTATAACTGGAAAAAAGCATTATTTATATTTGAACTAACAGAAAAAGAATATTATACAAAAATGCTACCAGATGAACTTATTGAATTACAAAATAAAAAACACTCATAATTTCGTAAAAACTACTTACAAATCCCACAGAAAAAATCCCTATAGCTTTTAAACTTAGAACGATAATATTAAAATAATTTAAGTCGGCAGAATGCTCCTTTTGGTATCTTTTCTTTATTTTTACAAGTACCTACTCAATTAATTCTTAAAAACATAATAGGAAACATTGTTTTATTTATCCTATTTTCATTCATGCTATATATAAAATTCGTTAATAAACCCACCTCAAATACTAGTTCCTTTTATAAGTCGTTTTTTTGATGTAGCTGATATTATTCTCAATACAATAGAATTAATTATTGGAACATATTTAGCAATATATATCAAAAAACAATAATAAGAAGATCCCTTCCACCTTAAGGTAGAAGGGATCTTCTTATTTCTATTTCAAACTACTCGCAATCTCCGTAAAGATAACCCCAAGTGCGTCAACAAGCGTTTTTTCACCAACTACCGCTCCTCTACCGAACGATCTTTCACCGATAGATTGTATGCCTTGAAGTGCTGCTTGCTACATTTCAGCGAACTCTTTCACTGTTAGCTCACGTTTTTCGCCTGCTGCATTTACGGGCAGCCCGTTAATACGGAATAAATGTTAAATCAACTCCTATTTAACATTTCAATTCAGATATACGACCGTAAAGAATGCATCATCACGGTGTCAGCAAGCAAAAGTGTATTCTGCATTTCTGAAAACAGTAGATGGCAGATTATGCCCTACTGAATCTGCTAAGAAAGAATATACAAGAACATCCTTAACATCATCTTTATTTCCACTAATGATGACATCAAGGAAATCTTCTATTTGGAATTCTGGAGTAAACAACACAATCTTAGTTGTTCTGTTTGGTTCTAAAGAAACAAAAGTACGAGAGATTTCAACTAATTCATTTTGAGTTGGGAAAAAAGTGTTTCGGCTTCTCTTAACAGTTACCGTTACATTACTAGTATGGCAGCGTGAATCATTGTTTAACATAATGTTGAGAGCAGTTGGAATAATCCCATTTTCAGAAACTGGAACTCGAAACACCCCAGTAGATTTATGAGCCATATAATCACATCCTTTCAAAATAAAATATATTTACAATATATTAGATGCAAAAAACGTTCATTTTGATATGGACAAATTATATGATTAATATATCTATAATAACCCTCGGTATTACTAAGCTAATGTTTTAAAAGATTAACAAATATCGCGAGAACCAATCGAATGTATATTAAAATTAAAAAGAATAAGATGTCTAACCCACCCCTATTTTGTGCCAATAATGAGACATTATGTTAATCTTATATGTATAGCTGCACAAAATTGAGAAACTTAAGGAGACAGATAAATTTTATGAGAAAATTATCTATATTACTTACTTTCATTCTAGTATTAGTCAGTGTTACGGCTGCTTGCACACAAGATAAAACAGATAGTGCCGTTGAAAATGCTCCAATAGAAGAACCAAGCGCAAAAAATGTAAATGAAGAATTAATAAACTTTGAAGAAAAGGAAGATATGAGCCGCTTGGAACAAGGTATTTTATTAGTTGGCGAGAGTGTTAAGGGAGGCTATTACTTGGCCGCTGTTCAAAGTGCATATTTAAATGCTAGCAACGATTCCGTCATGGTTAATGTCTCTGTAAAAAATGTACGAGGTCAAACGATTGGACTATCAGAATTAAAATATAACTTAAAAGATGAAAAAGACGGAAAGATCTATAAAGGAAAGGTGCTTGATCAAAACCCTTCTGATATACAAGTTAAACCAAATGAAACGGTAGAATTGAAAATAGCTTTTGAAGCACCAGGTACCGTAGATGAATATATGTTTTATATTGAAAGCTCTTTAGACCCTCTACAAACATACTGGAAAATTGATAAGCTGCAATCACAAAAAAACTAAGTCTAAAATACAATTTGATTGAAGAAATCTCTCAAATAAGCAAAAAGTACCGGAAAATTTGATATAGATACAAATGAATAATATATAAAAGTCCCTCCGCCCTAAGGCAGAGGGACTTTCTAATTCCTATTTCAAACTACCCGCAATCTCCGTAAAGATAACCCCAAGTGCAAGTGCACCTGCATCTGGATATCCTAAGCTTCTTTCGTATACTCTGCTCCTTTTTCAAAGGTAATTTTCACTATATTTAAAATATCTGAACACATAAATTCATTTACTTTTTACGAAAATAAAATTGTATTTTTTAGAATTTTAATGTTAATCAATTTGAAACTTTATGAGTTAATTAAATGTGATATTTAAAGAAGGAATTTGTGATGAAGTACTCACATGATGGAATTAATATAAAAAAACTCTAACTAATTCGTCATGGCGATTTAGTTAGAGTTTTTTTGTTTGAAATATTCACGAGTATCTACCCTTATCTTTTCAGGTAAAGCAATGTCAAGTTCTTTATCTAACCATGCAAGAGTCTTTTTGCGAAGAAACTCACGCATGTGTTCTTCTGCTTCAAGCATTACTAAGTTAATTGTACAAGAAGAATTGCTAGGTTCACAAGAATTACAAGCCTCATCCCGATATAGTACACCATTCTGTACAATATTTTTACATTGAAAAATAGGTTTTGGGCCTTCGACGGCTTCTATTACATCCCAAAAAGAAATATCTTCTGGAGACTTAGCTAACCTATATCCTCCCTTTACACCTGGGACAGAATTCACAATATCAGCTTTAGATAATTTTCCGAAAACTTTTGAAAGAAATGTTTCAGAAAGTCCTTGAAACTCTGCCAAATCTTTTATTCCAACACTTTCCTTGGAAGGAGTATTAATTAAATAAACTAGGCAATGCAAGGCATATTCAACCCCAACACTATATTGCATATACAAATCACCTGCTTTTTATTTTAAGGGTTATCAAATTGTATCTTAGGACCATTTAGAATTTTAGTCAAATAAAAAAAGCTCTTTTAGAATAGTATGTATTTCATTTGACAAAAATAATTTCAGAGTTTATATTAAAGACCAAGTNNACTTGGTCTTTAATATAAACGTAAAAACTTTTAAAAAGGGGAAATACAAATGAACAAAACACTTATCATAAACGCACATCCGAAAGTGGATGATCCATCATCAGTCAGCATTAAGGTTCTTAACCACTTTTTAGTATCTTATAAAGAATTAATTCCTAATAATGAAACGATTGAACAGATTAATTTATACGATGATGTAGTACCAATGATAGATAAAACTGTTTTAAGCGCATGGGAAAAGCAAGGAAATAGACAAAAGTTAACTGATGAAGAACAAAAAGTAACAGAGCGTATGTCCGAGATTTTACAACAATTTAAAAGTGCAAATACGTATGTTATCGTATTACCTTTGCACAACTTTAATATTCCATCAAAGTTAAAAGATTACATGGACAATATCATGATTGCACGTGAAACATTTAAATATACTGAAACTGGATCAGTCGGATTACTTAAAGATGGAAGAAGAATGCTTGTTATACAAGCAAGTGGAGGAATTTATACAAATGATGATTGGTATACAGAAGTGGAATACTCTCATAAATATTTAAAAGCAATGTTTAATTTCCTAGGTATTGAAGATTATCAAATCGTTCGTGCACAAGGAACAGCAGTACTAGATCCAAATGAAGTATTACAAAATGCGTATAAAGAAGTTGAAGAGGCGGCTTCTAGATTGGCTAACAAATAAATTTTTTCACTGGAAGAATGATGGTTATAATTAAAGATCCCCTCCACCTTAAGGCAGAGGGGATTTTCTCATTCCTATTTCAAACTACCCGCAATCTCCATAAAGATAACTCCAAGTGCATGTGCACCTGCATCTGGATAGCCTAAGCTTCTTTCACCAACTGTACCGGCGCGGCCCATGCGAGCTACGATTTCTTTCGTATACTCCGCTCCTTTAACTGCTGCTTCTGCTCCTTTTTCAAAAGCAGTTTTCATGTCTTCTTCGTTTGAAGCGCTATCTAACCAAGAATCTACACATGGAGCAAGCGCGTCAACAAGTGTTTTGTCACCAACTACCGCTCCTCTACCAAATGATCTTTCTCCGATAGATTGTATACCTTGAAGTGCTGCTTGCAACATTTCAGCGAATTCTTTCACTGTTAGCTCACGTTTTTCTCCTGCTGCTTTGCTAGCTGCGCGGAATGCACCACCCCAAATTGGACCAGATGCGCCGCCGCAATGTTCCATAATAATCATTGAACAACCGTCAAG
Source organism: Bacillus sp. AFS012607 (assembly GCF_002558005.1). Lineage (NCBI taxonomy): Bacteria > Bacillati > Bacillota > Bacilli > Caryophanales > Bacillaceae > Bacillus > Bacillus sp. AFS012607. The sequence continues at coordinate 60,480 of NZ_NTVM01000010.1, read as the reverse complement.
GAATGACCCAATCGTTACGTTCTCTTGATCTACAATAGAATGCCACTCACGTTTTAATTGCTTAAATCCTTTTGCCACACTCATTCCGAAGTCGCCGTCACCTGCGTGTGTATCTAACTCACAGAACGGTACTTCGTTTTTAATAATAACGTCGCTCATTTTATCAACGAGATAAATCATGTTGTTTAATGTAATAACATTATCCTTAATAACAGCGTGCTCTTCCGCCGTTTCTATTTCAAAGGAAACTTCCTTCTCTTCTGTCTCTTCAAGCACATTCACGTACTCTACACTTTCAACTGGCCCATCTACTTTAAACGCTGGTGTATTACACTCTTTTGATAGTAATGTTTTTAACTCATCATCTAACTTCATCACTGTTAAAGACATGCCAGCCATATCGATACTTGTCATATAGTTACCGACGAATACTCTATTGATTTTAATGTTTCTAGCAGCTAATTCTCTCGTCACTGCGTTGTTAAATAAGTAAAGTTCTTGCAGTGGTGTTCCGCCAAAACCGTTAACTAGAAGTGCGATTTCCTCGCCATCTTTTACTCCTAAATCTTTTACAAGATCATTTGTCATACGGTTAGCTAGTTCATCTGCTGACAGCATTTTTTCACGCTTAATTCCTGGTTCGCCGTGAATACCTACGCCGTATTCCATTTCATCTTCCGCAAGTGTGAAAGTAGGTGATCCGCTCGCTGGAACTGTACAAGAAGTTAACGCTAAACCGATTGTGCGCACGTTAGCCGCTGCTTTTTCCGCTACAGCTTTCACCGCTCCTAAATCCATACCTTCTTCCGCTGCTGCGCCGGCAATTTTATGAACTAAAATAACTCCCGCAACGCCGCGGCGTCCTACTGTATATAGGCTATCTTCTACCGCAATATCATCATCCACTTTTACGTAGTCGACTTCAATTCCATCTTCCGTCGCTAAATGAGCCCCGTTTTTGAAATTCATAATATCGCCGCTGTAATTTTTAATAATTAATAACGTTCCTTTTTTACTAGCTGTCTCTTTAATCGCTTGATACACCTGAATTTGTGAAGGTGACGCAAACACATCTCCGCACACCGCCGCATCTAACATTCCTTTTCCGACTAATCCTGCATGTGCCGGCTCATGGCCACTACCGCCGCCACTAATTAACGTTACTTTGTTTTCGTTCATTTCTTTCTTCTTAATAACTTTATATTTTTTCAAAAGTTCAAGCTCTGGGTGAGCCATAACCATTCCGTTACACATTTCCATTACTAATGTTTCTGGTTTGTTTATAATCTTTTTCATTGTGATTATCCCTCAATTCCTTTAATATATTGTGATATATTTGAAATCTTCTTCTTACTACTCATGTTAAAATGAAAGCGTTTTACAGTAAACGGACAAAATGGACAATCTGTCTAAAGACACCGCTCTCATTTATAGATAGGATTTTTATATTAATAACATTCTAGGGATGATTCAGATGACCTCTTCTATAATTTCTAAAAAGATAATCGCGAACTCATTGAAATATTTAATGGAAACAGAGTCGTTTCATAAAATATCAGTGAGCGATATTATGTTACACTGTCAAATGCGTAGGCAAACTTTTTATTATCATTTTAAAGATAAATTTGAACTATTAAGCTGGATTTATAGAGAAGAAACGAAAGAAAACATTATCGACTTTCTCGATTATGAAACATGGGAAAACATTTTCGATTTATTATTTGATTACTTTTACGAAAATCAAAAATTTTACCGAAATGCTTTTAAAGTCATTGAACAAAACTCGTTTAATCACTATTTATTTGAGCATACGAAAAACTTATATATGAAGATTATTGATGAATTATCTGCGAACTGTGGATTCAGCCCTTCTGACGAGACAAAAAATACGATTGCCTCCTTTTATAGTCACGGCTTCGTTGGAACGATAAAAGATTGGATTGAAAGCAAGTGCGAAGTAGATCCTTCCATTATGTCTTCTCTCATGAAAAATATGATAAACAATCAATTACTACTATTACTGGAGCAATCAGCAAAGTAATTAAAGGGTGGCAAAAGCAATGAAAAAGATTATGAATGATGTACAAAATATCGTTCAAGATATGCTGCATGGCTTTTATTTTGAACATAATGACAAAGTAAATTACGACGAAACAAATAACATCATTTATGTAAAAGATATTGAAAAACTGAAGCAAAACGTTGCTATAATAAGCGGCGGTGGTAGCGGACATGAACCCGCTGATATTGGCTATGTAGGAAAAGGAATGCTTACGGCAGCAGTAAACGGAAGCATCTTCACTCCGCCTACAGTGGAACAAATTGTGGCGGCAACTCGCCTCATGCCGAAAGATAAAAATATTTTATTCATCATTAAAAACTTTAAAGATGACGTTGAAAACTTTCTAGCGGCAAAGCAAATTGCTAAAGAAGAAGGAAGAAAAATTGACCACATCATCGTAAATGACGACGTTTCAATTGAAGATGATGCTTCTTTTAATAAAAGAAGACGCGGCGTAGCTGGCACTGTTTTCGTTCAAAAAATACTTGGTGCGGCCGCTCTTGAAGGACATTCTTTAGAAGAACTAACAGCACTCGGCCGTTCTATTACTGAAAACTTACACACATTAGGAGTTGCCCTTTCCCCTGCCAACGATCCAGTGAAAGGAAAAGCTTCATTCACATTAAACGATGATGAAGTGTTTTACGGCGTCGGCATTCACGGAGAAAAAGGTTACCGTAAAGAAGCACTATCCTCTTCTGAAATATTAGCGATTGAACTGATGAACAAACTAAAAAGTATTTACCGCTGGAGAAAAGGAGACAACTTCGCTATCCTTATTAATGGACTCGGCGCAACTCCATTAATGGAACAATACATTTTCGCAAATGACATTCGCCGTTTGTGTGAACTGGAAGGATTACATGTGGAGTTCGTAAAGGTTGGTACGCTGTTGACTTCTTTAGATATGAAGGGTGTTTCTCTCAGTTTGCTTAAGGTAGAGGATTTGGATTGGGTGAAGTGGTTGAAGGCGGATGTTAGAGTGGGTAATTGGTAAGTAAAAATTATGATGATAAAAGCCTTTAACTATAACAAGTTAAAGGCTTTTTACAAATTGAAATATCGCTCGAGCGTTCAAAAGAAATTCATACTCACCTCACTGAATGATTACAGGTCTTCCAAATAAAGCTGGATAATAAATGAACATCGCACCTACAAATGAACACACTAAACAAAAAACAGCCTCGTATTTTATGACTAGAGACGAGTTTGTATCAAGCTTTTTTTCCTCTCTTTTCAATATCAATTTAAATAACGCTGTATATAATACTTTATATAAGACATACCCAATAATTGCCCCAAGGGTATTCGTAAATAAATCATCAATATCTGTAATTCTATTATTTAGTAATTGATTTAACTCAATTGCCAATGAAAAAAAGAATCCCGCGCATACGGTGTTTTTTATCTTTCTAAACTGCGGCCAAATAGTCGGTAATAAAAAACCTAACGGCATAAACAGTACAATGTTCAAAAGATACGTAGTACTACCTACCGTATCAAATAGAGTCAAGTTGATTTGACTTACACGAATCCACGTTTCATATCTACTTATATCCCATACAGTCGCGATTTGCGTCACCTTATACACTAGCGAAAGGTAGAATAGAAAAACATACACCCATAAAAAATGCCGAATAGATATATTGTTTTTCGCTTTAAAATAAAATCCAATTTGAAACACAATACAAAAAATTATAGTAAAAAAATACGTATACAAATAACTAATCAAAACTCCTGTATGCATGTAGAATCCCCTAACTTTACATTTTCATCTATGACTTTGTCTTTTTTAGTCTCCTTCATGATGTAAGTCATTTATAGGATAGGAAAAACTTTTAAAATAAAGAGTGGGATAAACATAAAATTTTTCTTAAATCTTCAGTTGGGTTTTATTATTACTCTTCTTAGGAATCCGCCATTGATAGCTAGGCAACAACATGCTTAAACCTAACAATACTATCATTTTTGCCTGTAATACTTTAACCGATGCAGCATATATAAACTCATGTGAATCGTTTGTTCAGTTAACACATGAAATTAAGAAATATATGACGTACTATAATCACTCTTGCTATCAATAGAATTTAAAGAAAATGACTCCTGTTTGCATACAGAAATCATCTTTTTTAGGTTGCCTAACTTTTTTTAGAATGTCCTTTACAAAAGGTACAGATCAAGAGCACCCTGTTCCTATTCGAGGGGATCAACTATACCTTCTTCCCTTAAAATCACACAAACCCATTTACAAATCCATAAAAGTAGATATAATATCCTTATGGAACCTTTATTAATTTATAAAGCATTGTCAAATGAAACAAGATGTCAAATTTTATCATGGTTGAAAAATCCAGAAAACCATTTCGATGAAAAAGCTTATCTAGAGCAAGGCCTTAGTTTTCAAGTTGGAGTGTGCGTAGGAGATATCCAGCTTAAAACTGGCTTAGCCCAATCGGTTATTTCTAGTTATTTATTAACTATGAAAAAAGCAGGTTTACTACAATCTGACCGAATTGGAAAATGGACCTACTATCGCCGAAATGAAAAAACAATACGAGAGTTTTCTGAATACGTTCAAAACGAATTATAAAATGAAAGCAAATAATCAACCTACCAATTGATTATTTGCTTTCCCACATTCTACTTTTATATAGCTGTCCAATACATTCTTTTTAAAACTTCGCTACCTATAAAAGTAAGAAACATAGAAAGGAGCATTTTTTTAACATATCATATCTAGTTATTTAGATATATGTCTTTGTATTTAACATTACATAATTCTAATACTATTGACATCCAATCATGCTCATTTCTTTGTTAATAAATCGATTTTACTTTCAAAATAATAATAAGAATGGAGAGTTTTACAAATGAAAAAAGTAAGTCCTTTACTTATTCTTACACTAGCAATAGGGGTGTTTGGAATTATTACTACCGAGATGGGTATTGTCGGCGTATTACCACAAATCACTCAGAAATTTGGCATTTCAACTGCACAAGCAGGATTTTTAGTAAGTATATTCGCACTAGTCGTTGCTATTTCTGGTCCGTTTTTAATTCTGCTCATTTCTAGTATTAATCGCAAAATAATTTTATTAACAGTCATCTTTGTTTTTGTTATTTCAAATATAATCTACGCTTATACAACACAATTTGAAATCATGCTTGTTTTTCGTATTTTACCAGCAGCACTTCACCCACTCTTCTTTTCAATCGCTCTTGTAACAGCTGCTAAACTTGCCCCTCCTGAAAAGAGTGGTCAAGCGGTTACAAAAGTTTTCATGGGAATTACGGTTGGCTTTGCACTAGGTGTACCATTAACCTCTTACCTTGCAGATCAATTTTCATTAGAAATTGCTTTCTTATTCGGAGCGCTTATTAACGCCCTTGCATTTATTGGAATGCTAATCTCACTTCCTTCTATGCCCGTTAAAGAAAAAATGTCTTTCGGCAAACAAATTCGTATACTCGGCAAACCAGGATTATGGTTAAATATTTTAACCATCACATTCCTTTTTGCAGCTATGTTTTCCGTATACAGCTACTTCGCCGAGTACCTTGCAAAAGTAACTTCCATGAATGGATCTCTCATCAGTATCATGCTATTCATATTTGGTATAGTTATGATTTTAGGCAATCATTTATTTGGTAGTCTCTTGCAAACAAGCATAGTAAATACAGTAATATCGTTCCCTATTTTATATTCTATTGTTTACATATTGGTTTATTATTTAGGTTCTTATCTTGTTCCAATGATTTTTATGGTATTCATTTGGGGAATCGTGCATGCTGGTGGATTAATTGTTGGTCAAACATGGTTAATAAGTGAAGCAAGAGAAGCACCCGAATTTGGTAATAGCCTATTCGTTTCATTCTCAAATCTCGGAATTACTCTAGGAACAACTATTGGAGGCTGGTTCATTTCAAACTTAGGTATTCATCAACTTATTTGGAGTGGATTTATATTTACACTACTTTCATTTCTATTAATTATAATAAAACTAAAATTTTTCACTTCTAATAACCTAGCTTCATTATCAAGCTAGTACATTTTCAATTCCAAATTGGATAAAAAACATTATAAAGTGAAACTTTAATCAGCTCTCACCACTTGGGCGTTTACAGGCAGCCCGGCAAATAGCGGGATAAATTCTATATAAAATACTGGTTATTCTTCTTATAAGATTTTATAAACTATAAAGTATGACACTTAGAGCCTTTAGCTATAATTACAAGTTAAAGGCTTTTTATATAAAAACAGCTTTAAAAGGTGCTAATCTTATGGAACATCATCAAAATAGAATACTAAAAAAAGGCTCCATTGCTGGAGCACTCAAAAAATAATATAACTAAACGAATTAAAACAAGGAACAGACAATTAAAATATACAAATAAAATATAAATAAATCTATATATATGTAATATTACATATAAGAACCCTATTTATCGCTGCTATAATAAACTTACTCGATGATTGTTATATTATTCATAGGTTATACCTTCTTAACACCAATTTTACAAAGAAAAAAGGACATCTTAATTGATGTCTTTTTTCTTATATGATAACGACGCAATACAATTAAGATGATTCCAATCGAAAGAAGGCACCTTAAAGTGTTTTTTCTTCATTACACAATACGAAAGCATACTCTCTTTCGCCTTCAACTTTATGTAATTATACATATTAACAAAAAATACACTTAATGAATATTAAATATAGTAAAATATAAACTGTGGACACGTTCTATAAAGCAGATTCTTTTGATAGGCGTAACATATCAATCATTTTAGGGGATGTGGCGTTACTCCGATACTAATCTCAAATTTCTTGTATTTTATGAACTAACAATCTGGTGTATATAGATGATTCTGTTTTATAGGGTGTGTTTACATTTATAACAAAGGGGTAATACGGATAGATTCGTATTAAATGAAAATGGTTCAAGTCGAAGGAAGGCACCTTAGGGTGTCTTTTCTTTATTCCTCCGCATCCCTCATACTGTAATACCCTAAATTAATAATAACCAAGAAATATCCCCCCATAATTCCAGCAGCGAATGTCCACATGAATTCATGGTGTTCTATTTCATACATAATAATCGCACCGAGTATTGCGGCTGCGAACCGATTCATCATTCCGAGCATCGGTGCTTTTTCTTTTTTTACAATGCTATCTCCGAACTTTTCAATACGCCTTCCTAAAATCCAGGCGCAGTACATACTCACCAAAAGGCCAATACTTATCCCTACAAACTGGGCTGAAAAAGGTGTCAGCAACCATCCCAATAACATTACGCCTAGCAAACAATACATTTGTATGTTGAACGATCTTAGTGCCATACGAATCATGTTATTCTCCTTTATCTTTCTCATTGTAGTTCCGTATCATCAATCCAAGCTTTCAGGCTTCAAGCTTTCAGCTATATCTTTTTTAAAATGAGGAAATTTGATTTTGCTCACCATTAAATAAGCGAGTACGCATGTACCAAATGCCACGGAAACTGGATTATTTAGGCGGCATAAAATGAGGATACACATCGCCGCAAATGGAATGGGCATTCCGATGAATGTTGGGAGTTTGCTTTGCCGTGTGTTAAACCTCGCAAGCCGAAGCATTCCACAAATACTATACGCGAGGGCACATATCATCCCGATAGACTGTAAATCTTTTAACGAAGCACTATATGCAAGAATAGACGGTGCCACACCAAAAGTAACTAAATCCGCAAATGAGTCTAGCTCTCCGCCTATTTCCGAAACAGAATCAAGTTTCCGAGCGACCATGCCATCAAAAAGGTCAAACAACATACCCGTAATAATAAAAACTGCTCCCAAATAAATATCGTGAACGAAAACAGCGTGAATAGCCAAAAGCCCACACACAAAATTTGCTATCGTAATCATATTCGGTATGTAACTCATCACATGCTTCCCCTCCTTTCTACTAATTGCTCCATCTCGGGTCTTACTCATTACAATCAATATCCTTCTGCTTTTCTTCCAATATCACTTTATTTATTTTCGTTAACGTATCGGTCATTTGCTCTAGGGCATTTATATCGATTTTGGAAAAGTATTTCTCAATTAATACATCATCTAACTCAGACAACCGCTCTATATACTTACTACCTTTTGGACCAAGTGTAAGAAAATACTCCCTTTTATTATTAGGGTTTACTTGTTTTGAAATCATCTGTTGTTTTTCCAATTTCGATAAAACTTGGCTCACAGCACTTTTCGTTATATTAAACGTACTCGCAATGTTATTTGCTGTCGTGTTTTCATTTAAATGAATATGAAATAACATGCTCTCTTGCTGCCCAGTAAGACCGAACTCATCCTTTAAATCTTGAAATAGTAAAATATAGAGTTCCGTATAGGCTCGATTCATTTCATTAATTACTTCTTTATACGTTCTAGTCATAGCATCCTCCATGCTTTTATTTCGTTTCACTTAATAGTTAAGTTTACTTAACTTAACTATATTATACCGTTATGTTCGTGTAAAGGGAAATATAACTCTACACTTTATCAGCTGTGCTTTTAATGTATGTAAAACTTTCTCTCTTCATAATCTTCTACATCAGCTTCTTCCCAAAGCTCACGATTTTCCCCTCGCTCGATTAATGCAAACCTCCCCTTTCTCCAGTTGTATTGCCGCAAGACCAATGTATAAGACATAGCACCTATATCAAGTTCATCTAAATACTCTTCTAAAACAAGCTTAGTTCCTTCATCTAAACACTTAACAAATAGTTATGAATAATCAAAATTAAAATCAAATAAATTCCATATAGACCCATTACTGGTTAAAATGTTATAATGAAATCACCCTACATAGTTACTCATAGCCAGACTGAGGAACTAGCGTCTTATTAAGTAATGCGCATAACTAAAATAAAAAAGACACTTTTTAAAGTGTCTTTTTTATTTATATTCTATTCCTAGGAATTATCTCTTTTATAAACAGAATCTATCAAACAGTAAAGGAGACTAACAGATGGAACATCCTGTTGCAAGAGAATTACGTTTTATACGTGTATGTCTTATCGTTTTGATTATTGTCATTGCATTCTGGGATCGTGAGAAAACTGTGGAAATCACTGATCACGGTAGTGAACCTATCGTAAACACGAGCAATATGACCCAAGTTGGTGAGAATACATTTGCATACAAAGACGAATCTAATCAAATTAAAATATTTAAGTTTAATCCAGATACAAATGAAATAAAATTAATAAAAGAGTTTTATGCTAACGAATATTAATGAAATTACATTGGACAAAAGGCACCTCAAGGTGTCTTTTTTATTTTCAAAAGGACCCGCTCATGTTTATACTTCAAAACATAAAGTAAATGGAATCCGTTAAAAAACACGAGTGACCCTTTGTTTTCCCCTCTTATTAAAGGAGGAACTATTATGGGATTTGGCGGTAGTTGCGGTGGAAGCTGCGGTGGAAGCTGCGGTTTTTCTGGAGGATTTGCACTATTAGTTGTATTGTTTATTTTATTAATCATCGTTGGAGCTTCTTGCTTCTGCTAAAAAACTATTGGAAAAGACACTCTTATATGGGTGTCTTTTCTTTGTAAACTAAAATGTATGTGAAATGAAAACATAGTTAGAATAGAATACTCACTTAAATTATTTTTCACTTCACAAACTACATCCAAAAAGTTGGATAATTTCTTTTACTACTCATATTATTAATGAATAAAGCAATAACTACAATAACAACGGAGCCAATTAAAACTGGTGTTACTAAATAACTCCAACTATTTGCCCCTAAAATAACGATAATCGGATCGGCGCCTGCTGGAGGGTGCGTCGTTCTCGTTAACATCATAACGGCTATTGCCATCCCCACCGCTAAAGCAATTGTCCAATATTCATTCCCAAACAAATGATATATTGATAGACCGATGAAAGTTGAAATCAAATGTCCTCCAATAATATTACGCGGCTGAGATAATGGCGCATTCCAAACTCCAAACGCTAATACACAACTCGCCCCAAATGGAGCCATTAATAATTCTGTAGAGGTTATGCTCGTTAAATATGTTAAGGTAAGAATTGTTAAAAATCCCCCTAGTAGTCCCGTTAAAGAGTCCTTTACATTTACTTGTAATGGGCTTCTTCCTTTCCCTTTCATTTTTGTAAAATATCGTACACTTATTGGTTGAGGATCTTTCTGCTTAGTTGCTGTTATATTATCCATCGTTCTCCTCCTTTATTTACCAACAATTATAACTTGACATAACTAACCTGTAAACATTAATTTCAAGGGTTAGTTCAAGAATACAAAAAAAGAATCAACTGTTATAAGTTGATTCCCTAAACTTCTTCACATTTTCGATTCTGGAATTTTGCTACCTTTTTCCGGTTCCCACATATTTTCATAGAACACCATTTTCGTTTTCCACTCTTATCTATAAATAATAAAACACAGTCAGGGTTTGAACACCTTTTAAGGAAAATAAGCTTATTTTCTACTATTAAAGTTAAAGCATCAAATGCAATTAACGATGTGAGTACATCCTCGATTTCTCCAACCGGGATAGGTACTAGCTGCTGTTCAATGATTTTATATGTAAACGGTGCTTTCTCAATTTGTTTTTCTAAATACGTAATAAAATCATTGGAAATTTCGTGCTGATCAGCAATTGCCTCAAACTGCTTTCTCATTATATTTCTTATTTCTAATATACTAGATGTAACCAGCTTCATTCGCTCTTGAATCCCTATAAATGTTTTTCCATTCAAAAAAGGAAGATTAACCTTTATTACATATAGCCATTCTAATACATCTTCATCTGTTATTAATAAATCATAACGTTGTCCACGCTTAACTAACTCTGTATTTACTAAATCTAATGAGAGATTTCCCGATATAAGTGGGAATTGTTTTGTTTCCTGCATGTACTCATCACCTTCTCTTTAAATAATCATATTCCAAATTAATACAGAAGTACAACTTTTTTATAAACTACAAAGTATGAAGATTAAAGTCTTTAGCTATAATTACGACTAGAGGCTTTTGTATGTAAGTAAATGAAAAAGGAGCTAATTTTATGGAACATAATAAAAATGGAGTGCTTGCTTTAATTGTTTTATTTTTAGGATTAGTGTTTTTTGTTAGTGGAATGGTTTATCATTTATGGGGCTCATTTTAATTTCAACTTTTAGACAGATAAATAATTCGAATCAGAGAAATGCACAATATTTTCCCTTTTCCTTCCAAAATCAATATAATAAGATATAAAATGTAATGCATATAAAGATAAATATATATAGCACTCATTAAAAGTGCTTCTATTTTGGAAGGAAGAAACAAACGATGAACAAAAAGTTATTAACATCATTATTATGTAGCACATTCTTGTTTGGAGTATCAGCTTGCAATTCACATGATACATCTGCGAAAAACGAGCAAAAGACTTCAAAAAAAACAGAGAATAACGAACTTAATCGCAAGGTTCCGCAAAAAGAACTTCCTACCAATGTAGATTCCTCTGATGTATACATGTCAATGGGATCTGCCGAGTCATTAGATGTTCTAGGGACTGGAGAAGTTAAAGCACAAGGTGTCTTTAAAGTATTAGATATCGCAGTTTATAATCACAAAGAAGAACCCATTACACTAGATATCAACAACTTTAAATTAATTGATGGATTTGGAAGAGAATATCACATTTCCAATGAATATCAGTCAGTACTTAAAGCTGCAAATATCTCCACATTCAAATTTAATATTGTTAATCCTAATGAAAGTTCGGAAGGAAACATTGTATTTGATGTACCGAAAAACACGCAAGGATTAACCTTAAAAATTAATAATGATAAGTTAGATAAAGAACTCCAATTAAAAGTGGAATAGGCCAAATAAATACGTCTACCTTAACATTCTCTACTGACATAAAAAAGTACAGTCTTTTCTACAGCAGACTGTACTTTTTTACTTATCATTTCACATAACATTCCCTAATTTTTTTGACTAGATGCTCTCCAATCACGAAAAGATGTTGGGCGTCCAGAAAAAGCTCTTTGCTTTGTAACAGATGGTTTTTCTTCAGGAGTCATTGTTTTTTCTTTAAGATTCGCTGGTTTTTCTTTAAGCGTCACTGATTTTTCTTCAAGAATAGTCACAGCTGTTTGCATTTTTTCTAACTGTTCTTTCAACAATTGTTGTTCAATCTTTAAATCCGTAAGTAAACGTAAAATCATCTCAGAATTAGCCATAAGATCCTCCTTCCCCCAATACACAGAATAAAATACAATATGTAGAAGACAAAATACCGGTGACAAAAATAAGGTCGTCAACTCTTTTTAACTTCCAAAATCCTTTTATTTTTTTAAGGACCTGCTCCATTCATCCTTAAAAACATAAATTAAATTAAATCCATTAATAAATGGTCTTTATGGAAGGAGGAGTTAATATGGGCTATGGCGGTAGTTGTGGTGGAGGCTGTGGTTTCGGCGGCGGATTTGCCTTACTTGTTGTGCTCTTCATCTTATTAATCATCGTTGGCGCTAGCTGTTGGGGCGGCGGATTCGGCTGCTAAGGAGAGGCACTCTTGAGAGTGTCTTTTTTTTGATATGCGGCTCGTATACATATTGTTCAAATCTATATATTTTTTAAAAATATAGATTTAAAACATATTTCTCAATGAATAAAATAACTTAACATGGTAAAATAATATTTGGATGGGAGTCCAATATATTATTAAAATTAAGATGGTTCAAGTCGAAGGAAGGCACCTTAGGGTGTCTTTTCTTTTTTATAAATAATTATAAATTAAAATCGCAAAAGATACTTACTACTTATAAGGAACATTTTGTTTAGTCCAACTATCCCCATATTTATTTGAAACTAATTACTATCATAAATATAAAGAAGTTATGGATAAAATAGTGAGGTAAATAAAACAAAATATAGATTTGATTCATATTTCTCAACGAGGTACCACCAGCGTTTTTTTTAAAATAAGCTAAGCAAAAAAATAATCAGCTGCCCATATGGACAGCTGATTTACATCATTACATTTCTATTATTTATCTTACCACCTGAACAGATGCTGGTTTCCACCCCTGATTTTCTACCCAATCAATATTAACCTTATATTTTTTATTATTTTGCTTATCTCGTACATTACCGTAGGCTTTATTATTACCATTATTCCCAATAAAATCGAAAATCAATTGGCTCTCTGGAACATCAACAGCATAAGAAATTGCTTTTTTCATCTCACTCCAATCTACTGTTCCTTCTTTAAATTTCATTTCAGGTTTTGCTCCTTGCTCGGTACCAATTGGCTTCCAAGAAGGATTAGTTTGAGAACCCTTTTCTTGAGATGCCGCTTTTTCTTCCTCATTATTTTCATTTCCGTTTGTTTTTACCGATTTTTCTGCTTTTGATTTCTCTTCTAGCTGTGCTGCTTCTTTATCTTCAGTTTTCTNNTTTCTTCTCTTCTATCTTTGTTGCTTTCTTTTCTTGAGCAATTGCTTTCTTTGATGTATTAGAAGCAGTAAATAACTGGTATGTCACTATACCAACTGTCACTAATATTAAAGTAAATGCAATATTAAAAATTGCCTTTTGACGACGATTCTGTTGTTTTTCTTGAAATCTACTTACTTGTCCCATTCTTCAAACCTCCGCGTTTACTTTCTCCTCTACTCTTTATGTATTATCTCTATAATTTTCTTAATATTTTATTAAATAATAGAAATAAACTACACTTTCCTACAGGATCTCAGATCATAATAAAATTTATTTTTTTCAAGCATCTGACATATGTCATTCAAAATAGTTTAATACATTAAAAATTGATAAGCTTCCGCACTTAAGAAACCTTCAATTTTATTCAAAGGTGATTCCAATTATGTCCACATTAGATCTCCTGTAGAAAGCTTTTTAACAATTAAACCTCTTCTTCCCTTATTTATAATTTTTAAATTAAATTTCCCTCTATAGTATAATAAAGATGTTTCGTTTTCTAATGGGGTATGTCGTAAAATCAAAAGGGATTTTATCTCTTTTACCTTCTTTTCAGAGTAAATTTCACCACTAGGAAATTCTATTATTCCTAATGTAATCTTTAATTCGCTCTCATCGAAAGGCCACTCCTTATTAAGTTCCCTTATCTTTTGTATAAAGCTTCTTTTGGTTTGTCCTATATATAGCAATGTTACATTCTTAGCACATACTCTAGAGATTGCAAATATCCCCTTCTTAGAAGCTTCTTCCCTATTATAAAAATCATTTATACTATACATTCCATACCATTTAATATTTACTGTTTCTATGAATCTCACCTCATTTTTAGACAATATTATAATTTCTGAATGTTCAAATTATAATAGACGCATAGTCCTGATTACTTGAATTATAAATTGTGCTTTTCAATAATACATTTTATTATTACTAATTTCAATAATACAAAAAAAATACAATATTATAGTTTAATTACAAAACTTTATAAAAAAACAAAGTGATGTCGTACCAAATATTATATTTTTTCAATATCAGACTATCGTGAACAAAAGTTAGAGAGTTATGGAATAAAATATAATTTGTATGTACATACATTTCTTTAAAAAGAAGTTTTGTAGTTTGCAACTGAATTAAAAAAACATAGATTTTTATGACTCTTTTTGGGGATATAGCAAAGTGGGATCTTTTATATGCACGTTACTATACCGAACTAAATTTCGGTATAGTATTTTTTTGCAGCTCCTTGATTTTTCACCAAATACGCATAAAAATCAATAGTATGAAAATAAACTACTGGCTAAAAGTTTACTTTCGATAAAATAAAAAAGAACCTGCTCCATTCATTCTTAAAAACATAAGGTAAAGTGAACCCGTTAAAATACACGAATGAACCTTAGTTTTATCCTCTTACCTAAAGGAGAAACTATTATGGGCTATGGTGGTAGTTGCGGAGAAGGCTGTGGTTTTGCTGGTGGATTTGCTTTACTTGTTGTACTCTTTATACTATTAATCATTATCGGATGCAGTTGCTTCTGCTAAAAAACTATTAGAAAGGACACTCTGATATGGGTGTCTTTTCTTTATGGAAAATATCTACTATCAACCTAATTAATTTTGCCTTATAACTTCTATCATCAACAAAGGGTGATACAAACTATTACATATGTTTGTACCACCCTTTGTTGATGCGTTTAGACTTCACAAGTGTTGAAGTTTTAGACTTCTCCCTTAGTGCACCCATATTATTAGAACATCCTGTAATCTGTAGACAAAATGTAGCTAATAAAAACAATATTAATAATTTCTTCAATAAATCCTCCTACATACATAAAACACCATATGTTACAAAACAAACATAACATCAACTCTTTATAAAAACAATATAATCCTCGGTCCTTAAGCTATCTCTTAACATAGGAGTACCGTCACATATCCATCAAGCTAAGATTTTAAAATATCCCCTGCTTAAGGAATTTGTAAGTATCAAGTAAGAAAAACGAGAGCTTTGTTTTCTATAATCAAAATAGAAAGTGAAGGAAAAAAGATTATTTCTGCGATTAATATGCATGTAACAAGAGAAGAAATCTACATTTTTTTAGAATAATAATATTAGTATGTCCAAGTTTTGGAGATTGCTTGCAAATATTTTGAAGTTTTCGCACCAGAATTCTAATTACCATACTTGTTTTTTGCCATCACATATTGGAGGTTAAAACATGATTAAAAAAAAGAAAATACAAAGATTAGCACTTACCTTTATCCTACTCTTTTCTTTAGGCATTTCATCTTTCTCGCTTACAACAACTATTCACGCAGATACAAGCGAGGAACAATCTGCTGAAAAGAAACTAGTCTCTTTAACGGAGCGTACATCATTATTTTTTGAATATCTCCAGAAAGGTAAGTATGCAGAGGCACTACAGTTGACGTCTGCTGCTTTTCAATCCAAGTTTACAGCAACCACATTACAAAACTGGTGGACACAAAGTGGCTGGAGCGGGATAAAAAGCATGGGAATCCCCGTGATAAAAGAACGAAACTTGGTCCATCAGACGGTGGAAATTCCAGCAGCTACCGAAGGAACTACCATACCGCTACTCCTTAAATTCACACCTGGCGGGAAAGTAGATGAAATTGGCGAAAGGCCACCCGAGGAATCTTATACCATCCCGCATCCTAGCTATGATCAACCTGACTCCTATCAAGAACGTGAAATCGTCATTGGAAATTCTACCTATCCGTTACCAGCGACATTAACAGTTCCGAAACATAAGCGTGGTGAAAAGCTGCCCGTAGTTGTTCTTGTTCATGGTGCTGGCATCCATGATCGCGATAGCACATATATGGGAACAAAAATCTTACGAGACATTGCGGTGGGCCTTTCATCCAACGGAATTGCAGTGTTGCGCTATGAAAAACGCACCTTAGAACACGCATTAAAGATGAGTACAGAACCTGGTACGTTAGACCGTGATACTACAGATGATGCTATATTTGCAGCAAAATCAGCAGCGCAGCAGGAAGGCATTGATCCAAATAATATTTTCATTCTTGGACATAGTCTAGGAGCTGGTACAATGCCACGTATACTGAGCAAAGCGCCTTCCTCACTTGTCCGAGGAAGTATCTTACTCGCACCACCTGCACGCCCTTTGACTGACATTGCCATTGATCAGTATGAATACCTTGGGGCGTCAAAGGAAGAAATCACTGAACTAAAAAGACAGGTTGCTTTTATTCAGGATCCTACTTTCAATCCTGACCGTCCTCCAGCTGACTACAATTTTGGGTCACCTCATTTTATGTATGATGTTTCTAGGTGGCGTCCAGTTGAAGAGGCAAAATTACGAAAAGAGCCTTTACTCATTCTGCAAGGAGCACGCGATTACCAAGTAACAGTAAAAGATGAATATACAAAATGGCAAGAAGGACTTTCAAACCGCGGAAATGTTCAGTTCAAAAAATACCCGAAATTGAATCATTTCTTCATGGAAGGTGGCGGTGAATTAAGTCTTCCTAGTGAATACGAAATCCCTGCTAATGTTCCCGAGTACGTCATCCAGGACATTATTACATGGATCAACGAGACAAAAAAATAAGAAAACATCAAAATCCTTCATGCAATCATCATTGCGTGAAGGATTTTTGAAACTAGTGATTCAGACATATCTATTATAATTATATTTTTCTACGCACTAAATAAAAAGCTAAGGACCCCATAATGACAGGTGCAGCGAAGTCAAAGAAATGTGAAAAAGTAAAAGTAAAAAGAAAAAGAAATGGTATAAGTGTATAGATAAATGCTAGTCCTATAAATAAAGGAATTCCAAATTGAAACTCTCGACATCGTTTAATTTTCCTATATAAAACTTCCCCAAGTAAACAAGCTATGAGAGCTGGTATACTACCATAAGTGACGATAGTTTTTATGAATCCATGTAAAACGTCCGGGTGAATAAAGCTAGGATTAAAAATATATGAAATTAAGAACCATCCAAAAATAAAAGCAAACAGACTTGCAGCATAACTAACTACAAATTTTATCAAAGTAAGCAACGTAATCATCCCCATAATTTCCTAATATTATCTTCATTGTATCATTTTCTCTTAAAAAGACTCCAAAAGGATATACTTGCCCTTCAGCTTTCTTTTTTAACGCTTGTTCAAGACGTATTTTTTGATGTTATTCTGTATAAAAAACTTCTGGGAGCAACCTGCTCTGTTAGGTTGATAGCGATGGGGTGCCGCCAGCTTTCCGAAAAAATCACGCTAAGCCAAAAACCATAATAAGCTGTCCGTATGAGCAGCTTATTTACATAAAAAAAGACACCCTTAAGGTGCCTTTCTCCGACTGGATAAACACTTTAATTTTACTAATGTGTATTGGACTTTCCATCCTCAATGAATGGAAAGTAGAGATGCTTCAATTATGTACCGATCTGGAGCGTCTCCTATATAGTCAAAAGGATAACAAGTTGTTAATGTTAATGTTGACTCACTTTTTTCTACAATAACTGTTCGATCTTCTGAATCTGTTATCCAATGCTTTTTAATTTCATATGTATATGTTTTATTTTCATATTCCACGATAAGTTGGTCATTTTCCTTTAATTGACCAAGCTCGGTAAAAACAGTATCTCTATGTCCACTTAAAACTGTATGACCATTTCCAGATGGTGTAGTAGTTAAGTCACTAACAAACATACCTACACCCTTTTTTAGTACTTTATCATCAGCTCCCCAATATACAGAGTATTTCTTTTGTATTTTAGGGATAATTAAATATGCTACTTTATCTCCTAACTGATGGTTTACCTTTGAAGCAGGAATTTGTACAGGTTCTTCAGATTGTAATGAAGTGTCAATCTTTGTCTCTGTCTCTATCTCTGTTTGATTGATTTTTTGCGTTTCATTTTCTTTAGAAGGTGTGGAGGTCTCATATTGTTTAGCCTCGTTAGTTGTTAACGACTCTGCTGATTGTCTAGCACTATACCATTCTAGAAAATAATAGGAAAAGATAGTAAGTCCAATAACAGTTAAACATAAGCCTATCCATTGTTTTTTATTCACTTTTATCACTCCATTTGAAAACGACAGGATTTCTCCTGCCGTTTTAAGGAACTATTTTATGCGTTTGTCTTTTTACGACGGAACATTAATACAGAACCAGCTAATGCTAATCCTAAGCTTGCTAACATCATTGTAACACCGTTTGATGCTGTATTAGGTAATTTTTCACCTTGTTTTTTTGTTTCTTTTTTCACAACTGTATTAGTATTTTTCTTTGTTTCTTTTGCAGTTGTTTGAGGCTTAGTTTGTTCTTGTTTATTATTTGTTGTTTGGTTGTTTTGTTTTGAATTCTCTTGCTTAGTGTTTTCTTGTTTAACAGGTTCTTGTTTAGTATTTTCTTGTTTAGGTTGTTCTTGAGGTTTAGTAGTTTCTTTATTTTCTGTTGTAGTATTTGTGCTCTTTGGATATTTATAATCTTCACATGGAATGCCGTCTTTATCATTATCTAAACGGTGTGGATCATTTCCAACACCATATCCATTTTGATCCCAGAATGCTTGAGCATCTTGTTGACTTTTAAAATGGCCACAGTTTTTTGTATCATTAGGACTCTTAGCTGCAAATGCAGAAGAACTGTACCCCACTGTTAATAGTGTTACCGCTGTTGCTGAAGCTAATAATTTTTTCATAAATTTCTTCATCCCCCTAAATGGTATGTATTTACATTGAAATATTTTACATTTAAAAATCTAAAAATACAATAATAATTTGTAGATAAATGTAAGATTTCTAGATAATAATACCAAACTATTAATTCATATATTGTCATATTATGTCGAAAGAAAATAAAAAAAGAGCCAAGGCCCTCTTTAATAACTACTAATAACCATAGTCACTATTCTCACAGTAATATGAATTTGATTCATCACAACAAATATATGCTGTTTGTTGGATAAATAATGGACTCGGTGAAGCGTTAGCTGTAGTAGCATTTGAGAAAGTAATACTTGAACATCCTCAAATAAGAAAGTTCTTGTATCTCCTGGTGTTAATGTAATTATTACAATTCTACATGCCTAATAAGGAAAAGGTATACCGTATACTTTATACAGTTGGCTATTGTCAGGAATCATTTTGCACGAAAGAAAAGACACTCTATATGAGTGTCTTTTCCAATAGTTTTTAGCAGAAGCAAGAAGCTCCAACGATGATTAATAAAATGAATAACACAACTAATAAAGCAAAGCCTCCAGAAAAGCCACAACCGCCACAACTACCACCATAACCCATAATAGTTCCTCCTTTAGATAAGAAGGGAAAACTAAGGTTCACTCATGTATTTTAATGGATTCGTTTCATCTTATGTTTTTCCGCATTGATTGAGCAGGTCCTTTCGAAAACTATTCACATATTAACTATATTTTTAAAAATGAATAATTTAACTATAACAATAAATAGATAAATTAATATAATGTATTAATTCTAAAAGAAGGGAGGAATAGCCATGCAATTAGTTTGTTTTAAAATAGTAAGTGGTCAGTATTTCTTGTTTGTAGAAGGTATTCAAATTCCTGTACCAATTCCAGCAGTTGCTGCAGCTTTATTAATTGGTTTAGGAGTAATTCCACTTTGTTCTTAATGTAAAGAATTCGGATCATTCCTAACTTTCAATTGGAAAAGCCTCAAGTATATGAATACTTGAGGCTTTCTTTATATCAAAGAAAAAACACCTTATAGCGCTTGAAGATCTCCTGATTTAATTAATGCGGCCGTTACATCATCACCGAAAGTATTGAGACAGAATACTTGCTCGTCTACCTTATCCATCACTGTAGCTTCACCTATCACGCCACCTTGAAGTTTAATAAAATAGTTATGTTCTTCTACAATTTTACTAAAATCTCTATTTGCCCATCTTTCAGTAATTGCTAATAGCTCTTCTTTGTTCTTGAAATTGTTTCCGTTTAGAATATTTCTTACTTTCTCTGCATTCTTTTTGGACATAGGGGTTGCTCCCTTTCCTTCACACGCTTTTACTTTTTGATGAGTCATGCTATGCATAGCTGAAATAACTTCTTCTTCAGTAGAAGTTACTGTAATGTGAAGTTGTGCATTTGAACCTTTCACTTCTGCTTCATTCGATAGTATGTCTTCTTTATTAACCTCTGCAAAAACATGGTCCTCACTCCCCATTGGGACTTCAGCAAACTGTAATATTCCATAAGTCATACCAGTTGCAAGTACTACTACCCCTATAATAGATGCTAGCCAATACGTTAGCTTCTTGTCCATCTTCATTTCCCCTGTCTTCGTTTAAATATCTTAACTAAATAATACCATATTTAATTCCTTTTTATTGAAGAGTCTCTAATTTCTACTATTTAAAAATATTCTCATCGTCTAATGTAATACGATATAATCATTTTATAATACAAAAAAATCATATTCTCATTCCCTATTTTTTTGGAGGTGATTGTCTTGAATAAAAACATCAATCTACTTCTTCAAATAATAATTGGAATTATAATCATGATCGCACCTATTCTCATAACAGGATCTATATACGATGTCACTAAATCATTTGGTGAACTATTAGTGGCAGAACTTATTATAAGAACACTTTCTCTCATTATTGGACTTTTAGTTATTAGTACGGCTTTGCATCGTTATTCTCAATAATTATTCATGTTCAAAAAATACAAATATTTTACATACCAATTCTTATGTATAAAGACACCCAAAACAAGTGTTACGAAAAAAATATAAAAAAGACATCTTTTCTAGGGAAAGATGTCTTTTTTATATAAACCTTAACGTTCGTTCTGTAAAACCCTCGCTGCCTTTACTCCTTCTTTCTCTTCTTTTAAGAATAACGATACGATAAATGCAACAATAATAAAGATTAACCCAAGTGCAAATGCACCTTGGAACCCTGACGTTAAACCGTTTAACTTCTCTAATGGATCCAGTGGATTTGCGGAGCTTTCCATATACTTAGTTGTTCCTGAAGACATTTTCGAAATAAAGATAGCTGTACCAATTGCACCAGCTACTTGTTGCAACGTACTAAATAGTGCTGTTCCGTGCGGATATAAATCTGGTGTTAATTGATTTAAACCGTATGTTTGTGCTGTCATGACAAACATGAGTCCAACCATTAATACGCTATGCATGACAATAATTTGTACCATTGATGTATCAGGAGTAATGCCTTTAAATAAGAACATTGCAATTCCTACTAAGACAATGCCGGGAACGATAATAACTTTCGGACTAAATTTATCAAATAGTTTACCTGCGATTGGTCCCATTATGGCGCTAATAACACTTCCCGGAAGCATGATAATTCCTGATTTAAAAGCTGTAACGAGTAAAACGGTTTGCAGGAACATCGGTAATAAAGTCATCGTTGAAAATAGCGACATCATCACAATGACAATTAATCCAACTGATAATGTAAACATCGGAACTTTAAATGCTCGTAATTCTAAAATTGGATTCTCAATTTTCAATTGTCGAACGGCAAAAATACATAATGAGATAAGCCCAACAATTAAAGCGCCATACACTTTCGTATCGGACCATCCTAAATCACCCGATGCACTAAAGCTATACACAAGCCCGCCAAATCCTAATGTCGATAAAAGGATAGATGGGTAATCTACTTTTGGCCTTGTTAACTCTGAAACATTTTGAATGTACTTCATCCCAATCATAATGGAAATGATCACGATAGGAATAACAATATAGAATAACCAGCGCCAATTTAATGAATCCACAATTACTCCAGATAATGTAGGACCAATTGCCGGAGCTGCCATCATCACAAGTGCGATTAATCCCATTGTCGCACCACGTTTTTCAGGTGGACAAATGATTAAAATCGTATTCATTAATAACGGTGTAATTAACCCCGTCGCTACAGCTTGGACGATACGGCCGACTAATAAAACGGAAAATGTCGGTGCGAATCCCGCAATTAATGTACCGACTAAAAACGTTACCATAGCAATCAAAAACATTTGTCTCGTTGTGAGCCATTGCTGAAGTAACGCTGTAATTGGGACTAAAACCCCAACCACCAACATGTAAGCTGTAGAAAGCCATTGAATCGTTGAAGCTGTTACGTCAAATTCTTTCATTAATACTGTTAACGCATTACCAAGTAATGTTTCATTTAATAATGCAACCATTGCACCTAAAAGTAATGCAATTAAAATGGGGGTATGTTTCAAATTAGAAGTATCAACTTTGCCACTTACAAGGCTCTTAGTTGTCATATTCATTTACAGATTCTCCTCCTGTTTCTTACTTAAAAAACTTTAAATACACCGGAACACATGTAATATAATATACATATGTAGATTAAAAAGGGAGAATCAATTTTCAGTCACTGTATATTTAATCTACAAAAAAGGAGAATTGTAGATGAACGATAGTGAAAAACAACTTGATTTACGTATTAGACGTACACATAAATTACTGTGGGATTCCTTATTTGAATTAATGACGCAATCAAAACAGAAATATAGTACGATCACGATTAACCAAATATGTGACCGCGCAATGGTACACCGAACAACCTTTTATAAACACTTCGAAGATAAAGATGCTTTATTAACATTTGGATTTAAACGATATAGCAAGATGATTGCTGAAATACCGGTTTCAGATCGATTAAGTAAACCATTTCAAGTAATGGAACAATTTCTACACCATGAAGAAATCGGTAAAATATTAGAAACGCAAATGTCTGATGAACAATTTATTAACCGGACACAGCATTTAAGTCACGAAACGAGAAAACAAGAAATAGAAGCGTTAAATCAACTGCACAAAAATCATACGATGCCCAATGATTTAATCATTGAATTTTATTCAGGGGCAATCACCTCATTAAGCGCATGGTGGTTTAAAAGTGAAAGAAAAGTTTCTGCTGCTGAAATGGATAGGTATCTCCATCAACTTATTAATCGGGATATTTTTCAGTTTGAAAAGGAATAAGACTACACCTTTTCAATCATGCAATAAAGTGAAACTTTAATCAGTGGGGGGTTTTGTTCATCCCCCACTGATTATCAGCCCTCACCAATCGGACTTTTACGGACAGCCCGACCCCCACCTAACTTCTTTGCTTCCACTGAATTTTGAGGTGGGGGTGTTACTGCCCGTTAAAGCGGGATCAAATTGACCACAAAATAGGAATATGATATATTTTCCGTAGAATACTATATAAGTGTAACAGCGAATAAATTGGCATATAATAAAAAGAAGAGATGCGCTAACATCTCTTCCTTAACTGCTACCGTATAGGGTGGTGGTTATTACACGTTACTATTTTTTACGAAACCCACCCTTTTGCTTCCTACGGCGCGGAGTGGGTTTTTTGTTGTCCTTACCCAGAAGTTGCTTCCGCAAAAAATACGCTGAAACTTCACGTACAGTCGCTTTTACAAATTCTTTTACAAGGTCAAACAAAAACTCCATATTATCACCCCCTTTCCTTCCAAATGGAAAGAAGGGATAACCACCCACCCTCACAATATGCAGTTACATATATTTTATTAAATGATTGTAAAGATATTATGTAAACAAAATAAATGAAGTTTTACATAGAAAAATATGAGTTTATATTATTTTCATTCTCTTCAATTAGATTTTCTTTTTAGATGCTATCTTCAAATAAGGTAGCATCTAAAAAACGTTAAAAGGAATTTTCTCCCTAGTGTCTTCTTATATTTTATGTAATCTGCGCATTTAACCTTTTCTACGTTCTTTAATTACTTACTGAATATAGTCATACAGATTTTTCGCTAACAATAAACAAGTTACTGTAATGAAAAGAGCACGAACATACCCGCTTCCTTTTTTTATAGCGAATTTGGAGCCAACAATCCCTCCAGCAATTTGAGCAATCCCCATTATAAAACCATATGCATAGTTTACTTGCCCTACATACATAAACATCAACAATGCACCAACATTACTTCCTAAATTAAGAAGCTTCGCATTACCTGCTGCTTTTAAAAAATCATACCCAATAAATAAAAGAGAAAACATTAAAAACGAACCTGTTCCAGGACCTAGAAATCCATCATAAAAACCAATAGCAAAAATAAAAAAGGTAAAAATAATGACGTGTCGACCAGACAATTTCTTATGAGTGGAAATACTACCCCAATCCTTTTTGAATATCGTATAAATAGCGACCGCACCAAGCATAATCAACATCAATGGCTTCAGTACTTCTGGATTCATTAAATGAACGGTCCATGCCCCTATTATGGAACCTATGAAAGTGAGCGGAACTAATTTAAACGCCGATTTCAAATCAAGATTACCAGAACGATAAAATACAATATTACTAGTTGCACTTCCCATTGTCGACGCTAGTTTATTCGTAGCTACTGCACTTGCTGGATTCAGTCCTGTAAATAATAAAGCTGGTAAAGCAATGAGTCCACCACCACCTACAACTGAATCAATAAATGCAGCTACAAATCCAAAAACAATCAAAATCATTAATACAGATGGGTCTAAATAAAAATCCATACTATTAACCTCCCCTTTAGTCACTATTCGAATAGTAACTAATAATTTGCTAAATGTAAACAGTTATTGTAACGTTGAAATATAAAGTGAAACTTTAATCAGTGGGGGGTTTGTTCATCCCCCACTGATTATTAGTTGAACCAATCGGGCTTTTACGGGCAGTTGATCCCCACCTAACTTCTTTGCTTCCGCTGAATTTTGAGGTGGGGGTCTTACTGCCCGTTAATGCGGGATAAAAGCAAACATCGGAGGACGAAAAAAGTGGACTACATAGTGCAACAGCTTAAAAAAATTGGTTTCAATGAATATGAAGCTAAATCTTATGTATCTCTTGTTAAACAAGGACCTGTCACAGCCTACCAAGTGAGTAAAGATTCGGGTGTCCCAAGAGCGCGAATTTATGAGATTTTAGGTAACCTTGTAGAAAAAGGAATTGTCATGAAAGAAGAAATAAATGACACCACTCGCTATTCACCTCTACCTGTTGAAATCTTTTTACAGAAGGCGCAATCAGAATGGCAGTCTACATATGAAGGAATAAGTGATTCATTAAAAAAACTAGAAACTTCCGAGGAAAAAACGGATAATCGAGTGATTACTTTAAAAGACAATCAAACAATCATTAGCTATTGTCAGGCATTAATAAAAAAAGCAGAACGACGTATTGTCATTTCAATGTGGGATGAGATGTATGAAGCATTAAAAGAAGATCTATCTGAAGTAGCTGATAAAGTTTCAATACAAGGTATTACCCTGCATGTTGAAAATCCCATTAAAAATCTAGAAGCCCATCGCATAACACCTTATACAGAAACCTTGTCTACAGAACATTGGTTTATTGTATCAATAGATTCTAAAGAGATGATTTATGGACCATCACTTGAAGAGCGTAATATTGCTTTTTATACAGATGATCCCGTCCATATATACTTATTAGAGGATTATGTATGGCATGATGTTTTAGTAAATCGACTTGTCCGACGTAGCCAAGATGACTTGCAGCAATGGATTACTGCAGAGAGAAAGTCTTTCTTTATGGGGAAATGAGGAACATATTCAAGAGCAAACCAAAAGATTTGCGTATTAAACCTAACAACTTCTCCGTACAAAAATAGCCGACTATTATATAGTAAATATTCGGCTATTTTTGTATAAATTTATACAGACGCTGCCATTACCCCGGCGATTAATGAGATAAACGCTTCTCCCACTCTTTCACCTTTTCAATTGTTACATCTAATTTTTTAGCTATTTCTTCTACACTCATTCCTTTAAAGAGCATTCCAGCTGCCGAAAGTGCTTTATCAATTTCTTCTTGCTTCTCTTGTTCATATAAACGACCTACTTTTGTCATCCGTAACCACTCCTTTACCTTTTTATATGCTTTCTTCTATTTTATCATCCAATCTCCACAAACCGCCCAAACTCCTTCAAAAACCTCAGCTTAAAACTCCCCACAGGCCCATTCCGATGCTTTGCCACATGAATCTCCGTCATCTCTTTCTGCACCGTTTCCTTATCATAATAATCCTCTCGATACATAAGCATAATAACATCCGCATCTTGCTCAATTTGTCCTGTCTCTCTTAAATCAGATAAAAGCGGGCGCTTATCTTGACGTGACTCTACAGAACGAGATAATTGCGACAATGCTACTACACAAACATTTAAATCACGCGCTAACAACTTAAGCTTCCGTGAAATTTCACTAATCTCCTGAAATCGATTGCCCTTATGCTTTGGATCTCCCGTAATAAGCTGCAAATAATCTACAATGACTAAAAGCTTCTTATCACCATGCTTCCGCTTTAACTTACGAGTTTGCATCCAAATATCTTGCACCGTAACACCTGCATGATCATAAATCTCAAGTGGTAACTCACCAATCTCCGCAAACGCCTTACTCACCTTTTCCCAGTCTTCCATCGCAAAACGGTGCTTCGGATTTTTCAGCCTACCACCTGACACTTCACCTACGCAAGAAGCCATTCTTTTTAACAATTGCTTACTACTCATCTCTAACGAAAACAATCCAACCGCCGCTCCAGACTTCGCCGCATGCAGTCCAACATTTAACGCAAACGCAGTCTTTCCCATAGAAGGGCGCGCACCAAGGACAATAAAATCACCTTCCTGCAATCCGCACGTCATCTTATTTAGCGATGTATAACCAGTCTCAATACCTGTAATTTCTTTCACATCTTGATGAAGCTCTTCATACAAACCAACTAACGCATCCTTCAAATCAAACTCACATACGCAGTCCTTTTCCTCTAACTCACAAAGTGCCGTAATCGTCTCACCAATAACTTTCTCATTCTTCTCCGCAATAAGACGCTCTCCCATCTTGTGCCCGAGAACACCCGCCTGATACATTTTCCAGGCACCTCGAACAAGCCCCTCATAATAAGAAAAGTTACTAGTCGCAGGCACACCATCCATTAATCCTATAAAATACTCCATTCCCCCGATCCCCTTCAAAAAATTCGGATCTACTCTAGAAATGAACGTCACAAGATCAATCGGTTGCCCCTCCTCTTCCATTTTTCGCATTAACTGAAATATAGACTTGTGCACGGGCATAGAAAAATAGTGCTCCGTCAAACGGCACTCCTTAATAAGCTCTCCATCAAGTAATAGAGAACCTAGCACCGTCTTTTCCGCCTCTACATTTTGAATACTCATGGCCGCCACCCGCGTTCCGCTAAAAAGCGCTGCAACTCTTCCTCTGACGGCTTATTCTTCTCCCACTCCTCACACTTCGCCAAAAAATTCTCCGTCTCTCCGCTACTAACAGACGACTCCTTCTTTCGAAACCTTTCCGTATCCGCCTCAACCTCAGACACTTTCGTAAATCCTTTCCCGTGCCATCCCCTCAAAATCCCCTTCACATAAGCCATCTTCCGATTTTTATTCTCATACGAAATTTGAAGGGCCTTCAGCACAAGCTCCTCTGACAAATCATTCATCCACGCATTCAATTCCTCTACCGTATACGGAGACAAACTACCAAAATGTTGCTCATAAAACGTGAACACCTTACTTCCCGTTTCCTTCTCTATCCCCTCTTCTTCCACTGTTTCCTCGCAAACTGGATTAACATCATCCATATCCATATCACTAGGCATACCGAAATGTGCTAAAAGCATCGGAACATTCAGCTCCTCCTCCGCACACTTCTGAAGAAACATATGTACAAACTCCTTATTCTTCACACCCTTCAGCTCACGGAGCACACACTTCTCCACATTCGTATTCGTCACAGGATTATAACGAAGCCAATTTAAAATGAATAACTCCCGCGTCTCCACATCATAAAGGATCTTTCCATAATCAATGAAGCGCTGCAAAAGCTTATCAACAGTCTCCCGGTTATAACCCGTCTCCATCTCAGCTAACCGCTTCGGAAAAGGAAAAATCCCACACTGCGTCGTCTTCGAACAAGTTAACAAATAAATATAAAAATACCGCTCCTCCGGCGTCAAATCCAATACAAAATCATCCTGCCAAAAATTCACCTGCACATTACGATACACCGCCATCCTAATTCCTCCTGTCTCCATTCAAAAATGAAAAATCCCTCTTTGTACTATATATAGAAAGGAGGGCCAGGTTTTTGGCGTGTTATTTCAAAATTTTTTTCGACGCCTACTACGGTGTTTGTTGTTGTTTTTGTTTTTGTTGTGTTTTTTCTTAGTGATTTATTACTTGGTAGGGGCTTGTAAGGGGCTTAGGAGGGGTTAGTTATCGGTTACTTCGATTAGGAAGACTCGATCTGAGAAGCCACCTCTTTCTTCTGCCTTCTTTTTGCGGATGTTGTTGATTTCTTTTAGTGTTGTGCCTTCGTGTTTGGTTAGGGGGTTTATTAGTTTTAGGAGGTTTGATAGTTCTTCGAGTTTGTAGGGTTTTGTTTTTACTTCTAGGTATTCGGTTAGTTCTTCTTGTGTTTTTTTTCAGAGTTCTTTTATGTATTCGTCTTCGGGTAGAATTCTTGTTATGGGTGTTTTTCCATTGGTTTTTATTATTTGTGGGATTTTGTTTCGGATTAGTTTGTTGTAGGTTGGCATGGGAATTCGAATAATGGAGTTCAGAATTTTTTGATGATATCCTCTATATCGCTTTGAGGTGTATCAAAATAGTTTGTTATCTCCTGTATTAAATGGAGAAATTCTTTCACGGTAACTGGAACATCATGATGAGTTGGATTTCCCTTCCTTATATCCTTTCACATCGCTGCATCCATTCTTTTAACGATCCTATCTTAATTTTATACTTTGAACAGATTTATTGGAGTATACGTTCTCCTGTTTTATAAGCAAGTAACACTTCCTTTTTAAACTTCATAGAGTATGGGTTTTTGACATAGAAAAAAACTTTAAGGTAGACAAGTTTTTATTTTTTAATCTGTCTACCTTAAAGGGAACATATCAATTTGTCGATGTGACCTTTCTAATTTAGTAAGAACACAGAATACTATACATCTCGACCACATTATCCCGCTAGATGTATACGGTAGTAATGACGCTTCAAATTTCCAATTATTATGCGAAAGGTGCAACACTTCTAAAGGAGCAAGATTTACAACCACCAGCTTAGTAAGCACTCCTGTTTGGAATTTGTAAATATCGTTCTAATTCACTAATAATGCTCTCTAATCATCGTCATATCCTCTTTTTATTTTCTAATAAATAAGGCCATATCAAAAGCAAGCATCCCCCGATGCCATTTTGATACAGCCTTATTTACTACTGCTCTTTAATCATTTTAAGGACATGCTGGTATTAAAAACTTACTCTACCTACAAAACATTACCATCCTTTAAATAATCATAAAGCTTATTATCCATCGATTTCTCCATAATCATGTTCATCGTAACAACCGGTAGTTCTTTTCCATTTTTATCTTGCATTTCAGTTTGTTCTACACTTGCTTTATCAGGTCTCGCTTTTCCTAAATAGTAAAAGTCGCTTCCCTCGTCATCATCTTTTTTCACAAAAATATGGACGTCAATATTATTTTCTTTAGCATCAATAATTGTTTGAACTTCCTTTGATTTTAATGTTCTATTACTTCTTGTATACCATTTAAGAACATCTTGATTAAGGAATTCATCACCATAGTCCACACTGGATTCTACCTCATCATTTTTATGGTATGTGATAAATATTGGACAAGTATAGTACTTTGTCTTATAACCATACATAGTTGAGCTCTCATCATTATGCCAATTTAAAAGTTTACAAACATCTTTTCTTGAGTATTTTTTATATACAGTAAGGTTACTATCACACTCATAGTTTTTGCTCTTTTCCCTTGCACTTTTAATAATGTCCATAACCATACGCTTAAAGTATTCATTTTGTTCTAAGCTTTTTCGGATAGAATCATTAAACATATACGCCTTATCGTCCTGTAAAGAGAGAATTGGCTTTTCTCCATATTTCTTTTGGCTGTTTTGCAAGAAAAATTCTAATTCAAAAATTCGTTGTACAGAAGTAATCGTATCATCATCTGTTAAGCAATTAGATTCTTCAAGTTGCTTTATATACTCATCTTTATCAACTTTTTCTTGCTTTAGTAACAATTCTAATAAAACAATTTCGTTTTTACGTTTTCCATTCAATACTTCCAATGAAAACATCGTTAAAACTTTATTTTCGTACTCTGTTAAGGCAGGGACATCTTCTTTCATTTTCAATAAGAACTGATAATAGTTCGAATATCCTTCTGCCAGTACAACTGGATCAATAGAATGGTTTACTATAAAGTCATATAGATATGGAGTTCTTCCTATTCTATTTTTCAACTCAGCAAAAGCTTCCTTTAATACTTTCATTGCTGTTAAATTACTATTATTAATCGCTTTAAAAATTTGCTTTTTCGCTATCTCTTCAAAGTTAACTGTTGAAATACCTTTAATATAACTCGTATCATTTGTATATCTACGTATATTGTCTTTATTTTGTGATCTATCTCCTGAAAGGGCGATTGGAATTAAATAGTTGTTTTTATAATTTCCAATAAAATCAATGATTGTAACAAAATCTTTCGAGTCGTGTTTTCGAAGTCCACGCCCCAGTTGCTGTATAAAGATAATACTTGATTGAGTTTGTCTCAACATAACAACTTGGTTCACACTTGGAATATCAATTCCTTCATTAAAAATATCTACCGTTAGAATATAATCCAGTATGCCATTTTCTAATTGATTCACTCGCAGTTCTCTTTCCTCTTGGGAATGATCACCGGTTAATGCAAATGTGCGAAAACCTCTATTATTTAAGGCATATGATAATTGTTCTGCCTCATCTTTTCGGCTGCAAAACATTAATCCTGTTACTTTCTCACCAGAATAACCATAGTATTTTACTTTTTCAACTACATGATCCACTCGCTCTTCCGTAACAAGTTTAGATAAAGCAGTTGTGTCATCTATCTTTTCACCATTATATTCAAAATCAGTAACTCCGAAATAATGAAAAGGACAAAGCATATCTTCTTCAAGTGCTTCTTGCAAACGAATTTCATAAGCAATATTGTAGTCAAATAGCTCATAAATATTAAAGTTGTCTGTACGTTCAGGTGTAGCAGTCATTCCCATTAAAAATTTCGGTTTAAAATAATCAATAACCCTATGATAAGAACTAGCACCAGCTTTATGAACTTCATCTATTAAAATATAATCGAATAGCTCAGGATCAAATTGGTGTAAAGTGGCCTCTTTTGAAATAGTTTGGATCGTCGCAAATAAATATTTAGCATGCACTTGCTTATTTGATCCTGATAAAATCCCAAAATCCTCATCGGCTCCGCCAAGAACCTTTTGAAAATCTGATTTTGCTTTATTTAATATTTGCTCTCGGTGAACAATAAACAGCATCCGTTTAGGTGCAAAATTTCTAACATCAAATGCTGAAAGATATGTCTTCCCCGTTCCTGTTGCGGAAATGACTAAGCCTTTTGCTTCTCCAGCGTCTCGAATAGCTTGTATTTCTTTTAATGCAGCTTGTTGCATTTTATTTGGCGTAATTTTCAACGCTTCTTCAATTGCATTATGATATTGACCAGGTAATTCTATAACTCGATCTAGCAACTTATTTTCTGCAACTTGTTCATATATTGTTTCGTAATTTGCAATCAACTCTTCAGTTAAAATTTGGGAATTTCCCCAGACTTCTTCAAATTGTTTTTTAAAATGCTGTACTATCTCTCCATCTTCATGCGATGTTAACTTGACGTTCCATTCATAGTTTACCTTCAAAGCATGCGCAGTCAGATTTGAACTACCGACAATTAATGAACAATGTGTTTTATTATCAAATATGTACCCCTTTGAATGAAAACCAGATAAGTTTGTTAATCTTACTTCTACATTTTCAAGTTTCATTAATTCTCTAAACACTTTTGGTGTATTAAAATTTAAAAATGTAGATGTTAATATACGTCCTTTAATCCCTTTTTGTTTAAGATCAAGGAAATGTGACTTTAAAGTCGCTAGCCCACTTTCCGTAATAAAAGCCACCGAAAAAATAAAGGCTGTACTATTTTCAAGCTCTTCCAGCAATGAGCTTAAAACATTTTCATTTTTCTTCGTATTGTTTACTAATAATTTAGGCTTATATATTCCAGGATGATTATGTTTTTGATTAATAAATCCTTTATATAAAGACCCTTCTAACTTTTGAATGAAATTCTCCATATGATCACCATTTATGACAAATTTTTATACTAATTGTATTACTCACTGATTTAAAGTGCAAATTTATTACAATAAAAAAACTATCCGCATAAAACGAATAGTTTTTAATCAAATTACTTTACAAGCGATTCTTTTGATAATTTCTCAATAGTTGGGATATCCGCAGGTGCCCATTCTAAAGCTGCTAGTTCATTCGGATATAACCATTTAATTGCTACGTGCTCAGTTAGAACCGGACTTCCTTCAACAAGTTTACAATAGAAAGTTTTCAAATGAACAATACCAAAATCATACTCATAGGCTGTATAATCAATTTGCTCACCAATCTGCACGCTACAATGCATTTCTTCATCAATTTCACGCTTTAACGCCTCTTGAGGTGTTTCTCCCTCTTCTATTTTCCCACCTGGAAATTCCCACATAAGAGGTAGCGATTTAGATGGCCCTCTTTGTGCACATAAAATTTTCTCATCTTGGACAATTACTGCTCCAACAACATAAATATTTTTTTTCATTATGTCCTCCTTAAATCTCACAGAAACTCTATACTTTATGTTTCCACACTTTATAGACTGAAAAATGCCTTGTATATCTTTTAACGACTAATATATTTTTAATCAGTAAGCTAGATTTTATCTAACCCTATCTAGCCCTTTTAATGTCATTAGCCTAACACTCTCATCTCTTTTATATTATATAGAAGTAACTACAAAAATAAAGCCCGATTGAATACTTCCCTCTTAATTCTCTTTTTTCAGCATTTCCTCATACCTAAAATCACATTGCTCCAACAACAACCTACTCTCCCCACTATCCTTATAATAAGAATTCCAACCCCGCTCCCTCAAAATCCCCTTCCAACTATCACTCTCAACCATCCTCTTAATCACACTATCCCAATAAGCAACCTCTTCCTCTGTCATATCTTTCGGTCCCATAATTCCTTTCCAGTGCTGGAAGATGACGTCGATCCCTTGTTCTTTCCATGTTGGGATTTCTGGTAGTCGGTCTAGCCGTTTTGGTGCGGATACGGCTAGTATTTTTATTTTGCTGGCTTTGTATTGTTTTTCGGCTTCGGATAGGGTCATGGTTGCGGCGCTGATTTGTTTGTTCGTTAGGGCGTTTATGATTTTTTCTTTGTTTTCGTAGACGAAGAATTGTAGTTCGGCAGGTTTTATGCCGAATGCTTTGCTTACTTGTACGAATGATAGGTGATCGTCGTTTCCTAGGCCTGGTGCAACGCCGATTTTGAAGTTTTTCTTGTCTTGTTTTAGTTGTTCCATTAGTTGATTTGCGTTTTCTATGTTTGATTCTTTTGATACGACAACAACTTCCCAGTCCGATGCGAGTGTCGCGAGCAGCGTGAAGTCTTTATATGTTAGTTTACTGTGGCCTAGTAGGTTGTTCGTTATGAGTAAGCTTGAGTTAATCGCCAGTACGTGACCGCCTTTTTGTTTCGTATATTTCCATCCGACATCACCGCTGCCGCCTACTTTATTTGTGACTGTGATTGGTTTTGTGAAGATTTTTTCTTCTGTGAGCGTTTTTTGCATCGCCCGCGCTGTTAAGTCCCAGCCTGCTCCTTGAACGTTCGGCGCAACGATTTCTACTTTGTCGATGTTCACTGTATTCGTATGGGATTTTTCCGAGGAACAACCAGCTATTACTCCTGTCATGATCCATATACATAGTAATAATCGCTTCTTCATAGTCCTCGTCCTATTCGATATTTTCGTTCTGGTCGTCCGATAATGCCGTATGTGTAATCTACTGTGCATTCGTTTGTCGCTACTAAGTATTCTAAATATCTTCTTGCGGTTGTTCTGGAGGCCCCCATTTGTTCTCCCATTTCTTCTATTGTAATGCCCTCTTCGAATCCTTTTATAATCCCTTTCACTTTTTGTAGTGTTAACGGGTCCACACCTGTCGGTAAGTTTTTTATGTCTTGTGTTTGCGAAATGCCGAAGAAGTTATCGATAAGTGCTTGATTCACTTCATTGTTACTATGTAATAGTTGCTTCTTTCTTTTATAGTCTTCAATGGTGCGAACGAATTTTTCTAACGTGACCGGTTTTATAAGGTAGTTACTTACGCCGTTTCGAATTGCTTTTTCTAGCATATGGTTTTCATTTGCCGCAGTAACCATAATAACGTCAACGTTTGGAAAGGCTGCATGGATTTTCGGCAATAAGTCCGTACCGATCCCATCTGGTAAATAATTATCTAATAGAAGTAAATCGATTTCTTCCCTTTGTAGTAATTCCATCGTTTCTTTCGCGTTCAATGCTTTTCCAATCACTTTTACGTCTTTTATTTTTGATAAAAACTCTTCCTGAATTTGCGCGACGCGGAAATCATCTTCTGCAATTGCAACCTTCAACATATGCCCATCCCCCCTGTTTGTCATGTACTTTCTTTCAATGTTTTCGGAAGGTAAATTGTAAAAATCGCTCCCCCGTTTTTCTCGTTTTGAATTTCAATTGTTCCCTGGAGTAGTTCTACCATTTCTTTTACGTTCGCTAGCCCGTAACCACGATCATTTCCTTTCGTTGAAAATCCTTTTTGAAAAATGGTCGTGATTTTTTCAACTGGTATCCCTGCTCCACTATCTATTACTTCAAACACAATGTCGTGCCCAATATCCGTAACAAAGAAGGAAACATTCTTTTCCTCTCGTTCATTCACCGCATCAAATGCATTGTCGATTATGTTTCCAAGGATCGTAATAAGGTGCGAAACTTTTATATGATCTGGTAACGGTTGAAGCGCACTATCACCTTCAATATGAAAATCAATTTTCTTCTCAGACGCTGTTCCGATTTTCCCCAATAAAATAGCTTGTACTTTTGCATCAAGAATTTGATGGAATAAAATATGATTTTGGCTTTGATGAATATTAGATTCTTGCTGGATAAATTCAATCGCTTCTTTGTAATGCCCTAACTGAAGTAATCCTGATAAAACAAAAAGTTTATTTGTAAATTCATGCGTTTGAGCACGTAAGTCCTCTGAATACTTTCTTACCTCAGATATTGTGTTCACTAAGTTTTGCAGTTCTGTTTTATCTCTAAAACTACATACAACGCCTACCGTACTGTTATTTTCGAGTATTGGTGTCCTATTTAAAATAAACACTTTATCTTGAAACGCGATTTCTTGATCGTTTTCTAGTACTCTCTCCATATGAAATTCTGGTAAAACTTTTGAAATGTGCCGCTGCATATAATCATCATGTACATGCAGCATTTCTTCTGCCGAGGTGTTCATCATCGTGATAAGGCCATTTTGATCAATGGCGATAATTCCTTCTTTTATAGATAGTAGTATTGCACTTCGTTCCCGGTATAGCGCTGCGATTTCATTCGGCTCTAAACCGAGTGTATCTTTACGAATACTACGTGCTAAAAGAATGCCACCAATGATTCCAGCTAGTAATACACCTAAGGAAAAGAGGATAATTTCTTTCGTTCTGCTTAATATGTTATATTCGATACCTTTTATTGAAAACTCTACTGTTACAACGCCTACTACTTGATCGTAGTCTTCGTTATGAACAATAATAGGTGCCTTTGCCATTAAGGCTAGACCACTTTCACCATTTCCTTCAAGCGTATAGTACCCTCCAAAAGTGAGTGCCTCATAGTTATACGGGTTGTTACTCTTTGTTCCAATCAACTCAGAATTAGAATGGGAATACATAACCCCATAGCGATCTTCCACAATTACATAATCCGCACCAGCTTGCTCACGAACTTGTTCCGCAATGGATTGAATGCTACTTTTATGTTCGTTATATTGAAAAGCATCTTTTATAGCTGGCATAAAAGAAAGAGATTTAGCCGTTTGCAGTGCTAGCTGTTCCACTTGACGTTTCGTATCAACGGACTGAATGTAAACAAATATTCCTGCTAATAGGAGAACGACAAATAAAATTAACGTAATAATTAAGCTTACTATTTTCGTTTGCAATGATACTTTGCGTGATTTCTTCATATTTCATATCCTTTGATAAAATATTCAAAACTATCAATCTCCTTTTTCTATTATTATGACAAAACTGAAAATGAAGCAACTATTAAAAATATCCATGTACATAAAGTACAAAAAGAATAAAATTGTCATAATATTGAGATTTTATTCTACAGACAGTACAATTCAACTATAATGAACACGCTTTCATAATTATCATTTTATTACTAAGCAAGAGGAGGAATTAGTATGGCTCAAGCAAAATCTAATCGAGTCGCCGGCAATATTTTCAAAGGTTCTGTCGGCAATTTAATTGAATGGTATGACTGGTACGTTTACTCTGCTTTCGCTGTTTACTTCTCAGCAGAGTTCTTTCCTAAAGGAGATCCAACGAGCCAGTTACTGAACACAGCGGCTATTTTCGCAGTTGGATTTTTAATGCGCCCTATCGGAAGTTTATTAATGGGACGCTATGCAGATCGGCACGGACGTCGGGCAGCATTAACACTTTCGATTACAGTTATGGCCGGTGGTTCTTTAATTATCGCCTGTACACCTAGTTACGAAAGTATCGGCATTATGGCGCCAATTATTTTAGTTCTTGCCCGTTTACTACAAGGGTTATCACTCGGGGGAGAGTACGGAACTTCCGCAACATATTTATCTGAAATGGCTAGTAGTGGACGCCGTGGTTTTTATTCAAGTTTCCAATATGTAACGCTCGTTGCTGGACAGATGGTTGCGTTAGGCGTTCAAATTGTTCTTCAGCAATTACTAAGCGAACCAGATATGAAAGCTTGGGGATGGCGTATTCCATTCATTATTGGAGCGATGGGCGCAGTAGCTGTATTATGGCTTCGCCGCACGATGGATGAGTCGGAGCAGTTTTCAAACATAAAATCACAAAAACGAGAAAGCGCAGGAACCGTTCGCGCTCTTATGAAACATCCCAAAGCAGTATTAACAGTAGTCGGCCTAACATTAGGTGGCACTGTCGCATTCTATACGTACACAACATATTTACAAAAGTTCATGGTAAACACAGTCGGCCTTCCGAAAGAAGTTGTAAGTTGGATTAACTTTGTCGCACTACTTATTTTCGTCGTACTTCAACCAATTGCGGGACTACTATCCGATAAAATTGGACGCCGCCCACTATTAATGGCATTCGGTATTCTCGGAACATTACTAACAGCGCCGATCTTCTTCTTCCTAGAAAAAACGACAGAACCAATGGTAGCATTTTTACTCATGATGGTCGGACTTATTATCGTTACTGGCTACACATCCATTAACGCAATTGTAAAAGCAGAACTCTTCCCAACTGAAATTCGTGCACTTGGCGTAGGTTTACCATATGCACTAACAGTTGCGATATTCGGCGGAACAGCAGAATTCATCGCATTATGGCTAAAGAGTATCGGAATGGAATCACTATTCTACTTCTACGTAGCTGGATGTATCGCGATCAGCTTTATTACGTATTGGCGTATGGATGAGTCATCGAAGACTTCGCAAATTGAGGCGGAGCTTGGTGGTGGGGATAGTTTAGTTAATAATAAATCTAGTTAAAATTATGTATTCTATGTTCTTCGTTTATCTGAACTCGATTTGCTTTATCTAAAAAAGCATAATTCATTAAGATATAATTTAAAAACCTCTACTTATATGTAGGGGTTTTTGTATGACGAAAAAACACGTATTATCAATAATTGCAAAAAGCCGGAGATTTTGCCAATGTAGAATCCATTGGTACTCACACCATGCGAAAAACCTTCGGCTATTGGTTCTATAAACAAACAAAAGATGTTGCTATGTTACAAGAAATTCTTAACCATAGCACACC
The DNA here is from genome assembly GCF_002558005.1 of Bacillus sp. AFS012607. NCBI lineage: Bacteria > Bacillati > Bacillota > Bacilli > Caryophanales > Bacillaceae > Bacillus > Bacillus sp. AFS012607. Next base: position 21,850 of record NZ_NTVM01000010.1, on the reverse strand, counting down.
ACACATCCCCCTGAAATATATTGGAATTAATAAAGAAGAAAAAGATAATATTCTTGATACATTTCAAATTTAATTCACTTAAAATTACTATTTCAATCATCATAAAAAAGACCTTTTATTTTAAAATAAAAGGTCTTTTTTTATAAACATATATGTATTAAGATTTATATTTTTTTACTGTACAAGGAATAGTTACAATGTACAAATCTATAGCATAGATTGTAACCCAGATACCTTTACCTTCAGCTTCTAACTTTTTATCTAGTTGAGACAAATGCTCTGAAACTTTTCTTTTTCCCCATCTTCTAGGAAACCATTGAAAAACCTTAGGAACATTATATTTTTTATTATACCAAGTATTCAATCTCCAAAAAATGAAAAAAACCAAAACAATAATTATGATACGAAAAATATCAGAATATGAAATTCCTAAAACCATATTATATTTTCTCCATTTCCACTAAAACTCAGATAATTTACTTCTTAATTCTAATTCATCCTCTGTTTCGAAACCCTTAAATAATAAATGAATTATTTGATTATGATTAAAAAACACATTATATTCTTTTAATAAATTACCATGAGGATATGGACAAGAAACATAATCGCATAATTTATTATCAGCTTGTTGTTGCTTTCTTCCATAAATCATAAGAGGTTGATTAATTTCTTCTATAAGAGCTACAGAACCAATTGGTAATAATTAGCCTCCAATTGGAAAATAAGGGACAAACAAGGACAATCTACTCAGCTACCCTAAGATTTTAATGGTTTAATATTTTGATTTTCAAGTTTGCCTTCACAAATTCCTGTTAACACTGATAATAAGAAAAACAGGCCGTAACGAGCGATCAATTTGATCATAAAGGTCATACGCTTCGCCAAGTGGAACATCCGAATCATGTGGCTGTTCACCCTGTAACAATTACTAACAGCAAGTAGAAAACGTTTGGATAAATAAAAAGCAAATAAATTATTAAAAGATTGTAACCCCTACTATAAGAAATACTATTATTACTAAAGGAAGAATGATAATCATAAAGGATATTATTATTGTTAATAATGCTTTCCATGCTGAAAATTGGTGTGCTTCTCCTAAACATTTTAAGGAAATAATGATTGTCCAAATTCCAATAACTATATCAATTATGGAAAAAATAAGAAACAAAATCGTTAAAGTTATGCTACTATCCATTTCCGGTGTCTCACTCGTAAAGTTTTCTATCCCAAACAAGAAAAATGAAGGCACCCAAACTAATATAAGAGAATAAACGTAAGGGATATAAGAATAGGCAACTGAGTAACGTGTTTTTTCAAATGTACCTTGTCCACCAAGTTTTTTTGCCACCCAATTAAATAACGCTGGTAGCAAAAAATAATAAATTAAGAAAGCAACGAAGGTACCGAATATAACCATTGAGATTATTGAAACTGGACTACTTATTGAATCCCCCACATTTTTAGAAGATGCTCGATCTAAAGTCTGTACGAATGAGCCTAGTAAAATGAGTAAAAACACATTCTTAGGTTTGGATATAAAAATTTCTTTCATTGTATCACGTGGTTTTATCCAAATGGAGAACCAAGGATTAAGTGCACGTTTAAATTGATTTTCTGGAGTTTCCATATAAAAAACATTCCCCTTTCTTAAAACATATTAAATGTAAATCCCTAATTATCCCAATTGTGTACATATAAATATTAAAGCATAAATAGTCGATTATTTAATTTCATCTGAAACTTAGGGGGAGTGCTTCTTAGCAATTACCTCTATATTTTCTTACATTTTTAACTATGGGCTGATTAGTTACTTTCATTTTTGAGTACCTCACATTCTTTAATACACGGGATAAACAGCTATAATCTTATCATCAATAAGAACAAACCTAATTTCCATTCCTTCAGATGTTTTACCAGAATATAATCTTCCACTTATACATCTTTTATTGCTATAAGCCTCGTGAATGGCTTCCATAAGAAGAATGCAATTATACACTTGAAATGCAACAAATCCTCTTTAAAAGCCTATACGTATTTTCCCTCCATCTTCTATATGCTTACGTAAATAATAATACTTATGGAGTTCTATAATCATATAAAACAAAGCAAACGAAAACACTGTGCATGCAGACATAAATACAATTGCCCCCATCTGTTGTGTTGCAATGCTAAGAATTATATTAGCAATTAACTGCCCCAATCCCGCTGCAATAGCTGCTACTTTTACACCACCAGTTCCTTTCGATGATTTTGATTTTTTTCTTGGTTCCTGAAGTTTTTCAATATGATTTTTATAAAAATAATACAAAGCGAAACTATACAAACCAAATGAAAGAATAAAATAGATGGGAGTTTGTAATTGTAACACTTCATAGGCAAGTTTTTGCGTTATAACCAATAATCCGACTGAACATATGGTGCCATATACTCCTCGAAATAGAGTGTATTGTAATTGTCGTTTTCGAGGATTGATAGCAATCCATATCGCCCACAAATTTAAAAAAACAACTGGAGGAGTTACTATATATACATAGAGTAATTGAAAAGGATTCGCAAATGCAGGCAAAAGAACAAACACGTCTGCCCCCAAAAGGACAAGAACAATTACGTGGACTCTTATTTCATTTACAGGATAAAGAGCCATATAATGTGCAAAAGCTTTCTTATTAAAATTTAGACTTTTTTTCATGTTAATTAAACCACCCCGCTACTGTTGACCAAGTTTTTTTCATTTCCCCTTTAATACATAATGAGTAAAATATGAATCGGTTAATTTTACTAAACATATTATGAGATTTTGTCGCGAATTTTCAAACATCAAATCTTTCTATTGAATATTAGCATATAATCAATTCTAATCATGAAACATTCTACCTTTTATAATGATTTTGGATAAGTTATAAATAGTCTCTACCTATTAATATTGTATAATTCAATAAATTTGTTAAGACTGTCTTCTAATCTCTTAATTGTGTTTGGATACTTTTTTGAATAATCCTCACACATTTTTTTTAAATAATGATAAAGTGTTTGATAATCAATTATTACCTCATCACCACTGTATAATGCAAATTCTACACCTTCAAATGAATCTCCATTGGCAATATCATACTCATCCAAATCTCCTGGAAAAGTACATGCGCCATATTCCTCTCCAAATCCTACTCCTTCACAAACTGAATTGATTACCTTTAAAAATCTTTCATCATCTACCATATTAAACACTGCTTGTATAGGGAAATGAGTTAAATCTAGTAAATCCTCATCTTTTAATCTAAATTCTCTTTGCATACATATCTCTCCTCGTATATCTTTAATTTATTCTGGAAAAAAAGAAGAAATTTCTCCATCTTTATGGTATCCTCTCCAAGTTATCTCTTTACTGTCAACACCTGTCCATTCTCTTGAAAGAACTCCATCACTAGTTTTTAATTTAGCGTCATTAGCTGCTTCAATTCCACGGTTAATAAATTCCTTATCACTTATAATTTTAGGATCATAAATGGTTTTTGTGAATACTTTATTTCCATACTCTCCTGTAGGAGTGCCATCCATATTTAACTTAGGCATATTGTATTCTACTGTTTTTACACCTGGAATTTTTGAAGGTGATTCACTGACTATTTTTATATCGTTTTTAAAGAACTCTTCACTGTTGTGTGCTCCACCAATACCTCTCCTTCTTGGAACAGAGGGATCTATATTTTTAATATGATTTTCTAATTTAGGAGTCGCTTTAAACTTTCAAGTGATTTAATGGTGAATGTTTTTGATACTTTTTACCTATTATGGACATTAAAAAAGCTTATGCAGGTTATACATAAGCTTTTTTACTCATGATTAGATATTTTTCAAATGCTACACCTTAATGCAAGTCTTAAAAAGATTAAATATAATAGTCAGGATTTTCATCCATTTTAATTAAAAATTCTTCTAAAGAATCCGCTATTTTCTCATCTTCAGAGTAAGTAGGACATTGACCTAATTCATTTTCCTCTTTAAATTTAATTGTTAAAAAGTTAAGTTCTGTTACTTCAAAAAACACTAATGAATCATCATCTAGGTTTGGATTATATTCATAAATATCTTGCCTTAAACGGAAATCTGCAACTGAAATCGGGTCCATAAATCTGTTGAAAAACGTTCTTGTATCAGACTTAAAAAAACCACAACCTATTTCTTGATAAAAGCGTTTCAGTTCTTTTGGAAGTTCCATTTGTAATAAGCTTTCTGCCTCATCTATCTCACCTTGATATATAGGATAGAAAATAGGTTTTTGTTTAGAACGGACACTTCTGTCTGCTACAACATATTCTTTTAAAAAATTAAACATAATTTTTAATACCCCCTATTAAAGAAGGGTTATTTTTAACGCTTCCTCAAGCATTGTATTAAAATCATTATATGTGTTCATTACCGTACCTGATGGTTTATCAAGTTCTAAATAAGTACCGTCTGATAAGCTCTTACAAAACCACGCAATATTTGAATCGCCAAAGAAAAGATACTCTTTTTGAAATTCATTTTCATACCAAATCTCATTCGTGTCTATAAAACCGCAAATATGTTCATCTTTTTTTGTTTCTAGTAAAGAAGAATCAACTCCGTAAAGTACCAGTCCATCAAAGTCTAAACCATTTACAGTTTTAAGAAACTCTTCGTATTCCCTCGGTAAATCAACATTAAATTTCTCTTTTACATGTTCTCTTAATCTTTGAACTTCAGTATCCGTTGCGGGTATATTCAGCTTATAATTAACACTTTTCAATATATCTCCAATTTCCAAAATCATATTTTTCCACATATAAATTTCACCATTGCTTCAGCTTGAATCAGTTCAAAAATTTCTTTTTCATTTCCCTCATAATTGTTTAACATTCTTAGAATTTTTAAATCCTTTACATCCATGTCACTAACTCCTATCAATTATTTTAGGACTTTCTTTTACATGTTTGCTTCTGAATCCCATACCTCGATAAATTCAAAACCTTTTAAATCACTTTCTAACACTGTATTTCTAAATTCATCTGATACAAAAACGGAAGGAATATGTAATATTTCATTTAAGTAAACTTTAAATATTGTTTGGTTCTTAACCATATTAGGTAAGAATGCGTATTTTTTGAAATCTATTACTAAGCCAGAACGTAGTTTCTTTAGTATAGCTTTCTCATAGTTAATAGCATCTAGTGCATTTAAAACGTTAATTATATAATACACTTCTCCCGTCACATCATGAATTAGGGGAAGAAATTCTACATTATCACCAAGTATAGACTCTAAAAATTTTTTAGCTTTCCCACTAACCATTGGCGTACCAACTTCTCCCCAAAAATGAGGCAAATCACTTTGATTTCCTTCTTCTACACATTTAATACGTATTTCTCCCCATGAATCAGATGCTTTTACTGCCGAGTCAATTTTCCCTTCAAAATACTTTTTAGAATCTTCTTCTAAGTTCAATAGTTGAAAGGATTCATAGTCATCAAATGAACTCTTTAATTCCCAAATTTTCATTTTTACTCTCCTTTGTTATTTTTCTATTATAAGATTACTCTTTCTTCGGTTTATTTAATTTTAATTCACCATTCAATAAACGTTCTCTTATATCATGTAAGGCGTCAACAGCATCTTCTTGAGTACCGCCCCGTTTCTTAACAAGACTTAATACTCTCTCTACTTCAAGTATATACTCTGAACTATGCTTTCCTATGTGTAAGACTTCAGTAGTCACGTATTTATTAACTTTATAAGGTAAAAATACTCCATTAGCCGCCGAATCATGGTCTATCCCAAATTCCTTTAATAATTTTTGTGCCTTTTCTGCCCTACTATCATTCCAAGGTGTTAGATGATGTGCTGCATTAGAATATGGGGGTGGTTCAATCCCTGCATCCTTAAGTTCTTCACGTAATATTTTAGATGCTGTATACGAATCAGGATACTCATTTTTCACTTCAACTCTATCAAGAACTTTATCCGCATAATCTTTTATTACTTCTTGTACACCTTTAACTCTACTTCTTCCACCAGTTTCAGAAAACATAAATGTATCACGGGCTTCTTGTAAAACTTCAAATGTTTTTATCTGATTGCTACCAAAACCACTAGTACCTGCGAATGCAAATCGTTCTTTCAATGGTAAATGATTCGAAACAGACGAAATACCTTCTGAGAATTTTGTTAGATTTGCAGTAGTTGCTACCTTCGATACTTTACTTAATCCTTTATCACCAATAAGTCCTAATCCAACTTGTGTTAAAGCATAACTTCCCCATTTAGCACGACTTTCAGCATCTCCATTTATTACATCATTAATAAATGAATCTGACAATACATTATACATCGTACTGAGGGTATCAATAGGGTGCAAAGCAGCGTTCCCCATGTTTTCCCACGTTTCCCAATCTCCTAAAGCTTTTATTCCGTCTATTGTATCGCTAACTGCTTGTCCCGTACCATCTACAATACCGTCCCAAATTTTTTCACCAGTAGATTTTTCAGGTAGCTTACCACACATTTCACCTTCTTCAATTGAATTGGCAGCTTGTCGTGCCCTCTCTTCTGTAATCGCTTGAATTGAAGTTGTCCATTCCATATTCAACCCTTGCATACTAAATGTACCACTTGCAGGACTAAACCCTTTCCCACTTTGAACTTCCGCAAGACCTGCAGCAATACTAGCTGCTAATTGAAGTGCTGTACTATAATTATTACTAGAGTTCTGATTGAATTGATACAAATGATCCAGCTTTTCTTGCAGTTTTTGCCTCATAACAATAAAAAGATTTACCATGGCATCCATACCCGGCATTGGCATAGCTTGATTGACAGCTTCCATACTTGTTTTCATTCGGTCAATTTCCCGAATTTGTTCTAATATCTCGTGTTCAATTACATCTGCCTGAGCTACCTGTGATTGAAAGTCACTTGGAAAAGCATCATTTTGACGGATTAATTCTTCACACAAATAAATGATTCCTTGTGCCAAAGGTCGAAAGGTTTGTACAAAAAATGCTTTTGCACTACTATATGTTTGCCCTTGTAAAACAGTATCAACTGCAAAAGCGTCAATCGACTGAATGGCTTGTTCCATACCTTGAATAGTAGCGGTACATACAGCATTCATGCTTTGAGTTTGGCTTCGTACCTCTCCCAAATACATATTTAAACTCATGCATTGACCTCCCTTGTTAATTGTTGTTGTTGATAGGAAAGGGCGTTTTCTAAATCATTAAGGTCTCGTCTTTCTTTAAGCAACGTTTCTTTTTTGTTTTCCAATTCAAATGTGACTTTTCGTTCAATATGTTGTGCATCTTGATACGTATTCATAAAAAACTGGGACATTTCTCTATCACCATGCCAAGTTCCTAAAATTCGATCAAACAAACGACGATTTCGACTTCTACATTCATAAAAATCTGCTTCCGCTTGTTCTTGAGCTTGAATCGCAGATTGATTTCGGTCTTGTTCTTCAAATACACTTCGTAACTTTTGATTTACTTGATTAATTTGTTTTTCAATATCTTGACTCATCTTTTTCCTCCTACTATTTTACTTTACGTAGGTTGTCACATTAGCGAAAAGTATTGTGAAGTTCGTTATCCATTCTCTCAAATTCATTAGATACCGAATGAATATTATCAACCGCTTGTTGAAAGGCAGCGGAAAATTGTTTCGTCAAGTCTAACATTTGTTGATTCGCTTCTTGTGCTTTGAAGTTAACAGATAATGTTGTACGCGTCGCCTTTGTTATAGAACGAGTTGTTACACTTTGAATCCTATCAGAGGCTGATTCCATTTTCGTAGCAATTTGCGTTGCTGTTTGTAAATTACTTTGAAATTGTCCCATTCTTTCAAACCCTTTCTATAAGTTTTCCAAACGCATCAAAGAAATCTCATAAAATATATATCCCTATCAATATCACTCGCTCTAGGCATGCAATCAAATGAGCCATACAATATAAGCTGTATGGCTCATTTGAAATGCTTGTTATATAGATTATGACAATTTTTATTTCAAACCGAAATTACGTGATAATTCTTCATCATGAGAAGCAACAGCTTCTGCAGTTTTATTCAGCTGCATATTAATTTCTTGTAATAGCTGTGCAAAGTTTTGTACTTTTGGCTTTAATTCATTGAACTGTTGATCAAAACCTTCGAAAGCACGACCTTCCCATTCTCCTCTTAATTCATTTTGCAAGTTTTGTAGTTGACTTAAAATGTCCTCAATTTGATTTGCACCTTGTCCATATCGAGCCGCTTTTGATTTAAGCTCCTCTGGTGACATACGAATTTGTCCAGCCATTTTCATTTCCCCTTTAATACATAATAAGCAAAATATATTTTGGTTAATTTTACTAAATAGATTATAATGTATTATTTTGAACTTTTAAACACTTTATCTTTCTATTGAATATTAGAATATTAATATTCTACTTTTTCTTGCTTTACAAGATTTTATGCAAAAAAGACCACCAAAAGGCAGTCCCTCAAAACTCAATCCCATCCCTGAACTGACCCCATAAAGTTAGACAGGTCGTTTCATTAGGCAGCCTTTAGGGCATGAGTTCGATATTGTACCGGACTCATGCCTTTTAGTTTTGCCTTAATTCTTTTGTGATTATAATAATCGATATATTTTTCAAATTCTTGTTTAAAGTGTTCTATGCTTTCAAAATCTTTTAGATAAAGAAATTCAGTTTTCATAATACCAAAGAAACTTTCAATAACCGCATTATCGTAACAGTTCCCTTTACGAGATATACTTTGCGTAATCTTGCGTTCCTTTAGGGCGTGACGATACTTCTTCATTTGATAATGCCAGCCTTGATCAGAGTGAATAAGGAGTTCGTCTTCTTCTGTCAATTGTTGAAAAGACTTCTCCAACATCTTCGATACAAGTGAATAGGTTGGTCTTGAATCAATTGTATAAGCGATTATCTCTCCATTAAATAGATCTAACATCGGTGATAAGTAGAGCTTCTCGCCACATAATTTAAATTCTGTTATGTCTGTAACCCATTTTTCGTTCGGCTTTTCAGCTTTAAAATTACGTTCTAAAATATTTGGCGCAATCTTACCTACTTGTCCTTTATACGAGCGATATTTTTTCATACGAACTAGACTCTTTAAACCTAACTCTTTCATAATTCGTTGAACTTTTTTATGGTTGATTTTGTGTCCTTGGTTCATTAACTCATCGCGAATACGGCGATATCCATAACGACCTTGGTGTTCATCGTAAATGTTTTGAATTAAGGATCTTTAGCTCTTTATCTTTATCTGGTCGATTAGAATTCTGTATCCAGTAATAATATGTACTTCGTGGGAGTTCTGCTAATTTTAAAAGTGCCTGCACCGGAAATGCTTTCCTTAGTTCATAGATTACTTGCGCCTTATCTTGTTTGGTGATTTTTCCTTGTTTTGAACTAAGGCATTCAACTTTTTTAAATAAGCATTCTCCATACGCAAACGCTCCAATTCAGCTTGTAATGTTTCTACTGACTCTTCTGTTTGTGTTTGTTTCTTAATTGATTTTTGATTGTCCTTAGTCATAGATTGACGCCCCTTTTTCTTCGATTTAAGGGCGTCTACTCCTTTTTGATGTAGCTGAATACGCCATTTTCTAATAAGTCCAGGTGAAGAAATATTAAAAATGACTGCCGTTTCGTTTGGAGACGTCCCATTTTCGAACATATAATTTAGTACGTCTAGTTTATACTGTGCAGAATACGTTGTATAGCCTTTTTCAAAGGCCAGGATTCCATGATATTCAAATTGTTTTATCCACATGCGAACCACTTCGTGATTCGCTCCCAATGATTTCGCAATATCTTTTATACTCTCACTTCCATCTTGATAATGTATTACTGCATTCATTTTGTCTTCTGAAGTAAATTTAGTCATAAAAAAACTACACCTCCAATTGTTAGACTGTGTCTAACAATTGGGGTGCAGTTTTTTTATTGTTTCTTGCAAGTAAATTATTTATATTCCTGTCTATATAATTTAAACGAATAAATAGCTCCAATAAAAAATACAAAAGCTTCAAATAATATAAAGATTTGACGGAAATTCTCAATATCTTTACCAACTAAAGAAATAAATATAGCATTCATTAGAATTTGAGTAGTAAACATACGAGAAGTAATTTTTAAATAAATAGCATTTGTGCTTTCATCTGGTTTACCAATTTTTTTGTAAATAATAATAAGTGCAATTACTGAACCCAAAAATAGAAGTGCTGTAATTCCTACAACGATATTGAAATTGCCTGTACTTTCTAACATCCATTTATTTAATAGATCAATCATTATTATCTTCCTTTCCTACATAAGAGAATATTTCGTCCTTCTTTTTCACTATAATAAAAAAAGAAAAAGGAAAACATCGAACTTTCTTACAAACATTCGTGTATTCTTACAGTTTTGTCATTTTGTAAATGTATTCATCGCCTTGCCTTTCACTATTTTCTTTGGAAAACATAGTGAATTACGAGAAAGAGCGCTACAAGATCAACTTCCAAGGAGTAGTGCACTAAAACTCTTAATTAATGCAATTAGTTTGTTTTAAAGTAGTAAGTGGACAATACTTCTTAGTTGTAGAAAGTATCGAGATCCCTGTGCCAATTCCAGCGTTTGCTGCAGCTCTATTAATTGGTTTAGGAATAATCCTGCTTTGTTCTTAATTTAAGGAACTCCAAACAGCCCTACCTTTCAATTGATAAACCCTCAAGTGTATGAATGCTTGGAGGTTTCTTATAAAAAAAAGACGCCATAAGGCGCCCCCACAATTGGGTAGATAAGACTTTAGTTTTCCAATCTAAAGAAGTTTTGTATCAGCTCTTTGAGAGCATATCATAATATTCGGTTCATTTATTATGTATTTTTACATACCTATAAAAATCCCTCTATTTTCCACTTAATAAAATGAATTACCAATATTAATAAGATTCAAATAAACTTTTCTACAAATTCAAAACATTTACAAAATAAGAAAAGTGATATATTTAAGGTGCAAGTTATAAAAAATATTAAGGGGGATTTATTATGTTCAAGAAATTAGTAGTTGGAGCATTAGCAACTGGTATTAGCTTAATTGTTAGTGCATTTGGAACACCGTTTAATAATAGGATGCAGGTGTTAGCCATGTTACATAGTAAATTCGTTGAAGATTCGGTTCTGGTGCAAAAATGTTAGTTGAAAACATAGAATAGCAATTTTCTCTTCATTTCTATCTTATGAAGCTAAGCCAAACCATTTAGGAATAAATTCTTTCTGATTTTGGACAGACTTATCCGGTAAAACAAGTTGCCCGTTTTTTATCATATGCATAGATTCGACACCACTCAATATAGAGATTGCTGTTTTAGATGACTTGAATCTCTACAGGATAGGCAGGGTTCTTCTCTACTGTTATCACACGAGGTTTAGAAACATGCGAAAAAGCCAAGGCTTTCTTGAAAAAGCGCTTGACTGCTGGTTTATCTCTTGATTTACTTAGATAAAAATCAATTGTATTACCCTCTGAATCAACTGCACAATATAACTATATCCATTGACCTTTTACTTTTCTTTCAACTTAGGTCTTATATCTTTCTGTAACGTTTGTGAGGGATTTAAGTGTCAATTCTTTGTACGATAAATTTCAATGTTAAAATCCGCTTTTTTCTTTTTTCTTTTTTCTTTTTTCTTTTCTTCAGACCCTCTTATTGATTCTTCTAAACACTTCAATAATACGTCTTCACTTTTGCATCGAATAGCTTCATAAATTTTAGGTCCAATGTTCTCAGGCAATTGCCTAACTGCAACATAGAATCCACTAAACAACATTTCTAATTCACTTGCTGTAAACTCATACTTCTTTAACTCGCCTTCCGATTTGCGTACAGATTCATTCACCAGAGCATTCTGTGTTATATCTAACAAACATATTAAATAATCGTATAAACTTGCATTTTCTTATATATATTCAATAACTTGCAAACGTTCATTAGGAAATCTTCTCAACGCTTCCATTTTTATCTGTCTATAACTCGGAGTGTGCTCATGAATATCTGTTAAAAACTCTTCAGTGCTCATAACTCTTCCCCCTACATACTCATGTTATATATTTTAACATGTATAACTCGTCAGAAATAGAAACATTTATTTAGAATGCTAACGGATAACCATTTTTAATTTAATCCCATAGATGAGGTCTTTTTAAACCTAAAGCCCTCATATCTCTTAATAATTGCCCTGTATGTACGGCTTCATGATACGCCATTCTCATTAACATATCTCCAAGGTTTCTAGTATATCCTACATCTGAGCGATCTATTTTTATATTTTCAAGATCTTCCTCATTTAATCCCATTATAAAATCTAAGAAATTTTTTCGATAAGGTTTTGCAAAATCAACCTCATCTTGAATGGTTGTAAAATCGCGTGTATTGAAAGGATTTGGTTCATCATCGCTATAGGGCAAACTTTTTCTAGTCTTTAAAATTTCAAGATATAAATATTCAGCTTCTAAAACATGCCGTACTTGTTCTAATATAGTCATTGAAGATGAATCAACCCTATGAAATAAAACCTCACTGGGAATAGAACTCCATAAATTTAAACTTCTCCGGCGTACTTCATTAGAATTCATAATTATTAGTTCAATTTTGTTCATAAAATAACTCCCTTTACACTTAACTAATTACAATGCTGTATCATTTTGAATCTTATCTAATCTTTTTCTATCAAATAAACCAAGACTTACACCTACGATTGATGATACTATCGCGAAAGCACCTGCAACTAAGAAGATTGACAAAACATTTATTGACTCAGCCAAAAAGCCAGCTATCATAGCACTAAAAGGTAAAGCTAAAAATGCTACCATTCTAGTAGAACTGATAACTCTTCCGAGCAACTTGCTAGGTACAGTCTCTTGTCGCAATGTAAACCAATTAATAGCTAATAAAGTAACTGATCCTTTAATAAAAATTTGACAGAATACTAAAATTACTAAGCTGAATTGAGAGAAGTACAGGAGCATCTGGGCAAGTCCTATAACAATCCCTGAATAAATAATAACATTTCCTCTTGGAATATGTTTAAATTTACTTGCAAAATAAACAGCCAAAATTGGTCCAATTGCCTGTAATGAAAAAATTAATCCAATATTTATAGGACTCAAGCCTAGATAATCTTTCAAGTAATACATAAAAAGAGATTCTACAGCTCCAAATCCTATATTAATACCAAAAATAACTAGAGAACCAACTAAGATAATTTTCGTTCCAAAGACATATCTTAGTCCTTCAACAATAGGTTTTACTAATTCAGGGCGTTTCTTCTCTTCTTCAGCAAAATCTCTAAATTTTAAAAATAAAAATATTGTTCCTGATAAAAAGAAGGCCACACTTGTTATTAATAAAACATTCGAATTCCCAAAAAGCGCTATTGCAATCCCCGCTACGGCGGGTCCCAAGAATGTGATAATCGTTTCGCTTAGTCTAAAGAATGAGTTACCTTGAATAAGATCCTCTTTAGATAAGATTTCAGGAACTGCAGATTCAAAACTAGGATGATGAAAAGCTGCTAAAGCAGATAAGGTAAAAGCGGCAATATATATAACTATTATGCTGTTATAACCACTTAAAAAAAGTATAGGAACTACGAGTACAAAAAGCGCTGAAGCATAGTCTCCTATTATCATTATCTTCTTTTTAGACATTTGGTCTGCTAATGCCCCACCTATTAAACTAAAAATAACTTGGGCTCCAAGCTCTAATGCTAGTACGAAGGCCATTTTACTTGGAGAATGGGTTAAATCATAAACAATTAATGGAATTGCTATAGTGAAGAACCACATTCCTAATTTACTTATTGTCATCCCAGAAAAAAGTATTACATAATTCTTATTTAAAAAAACTTTAGGTAGCATATCAAATCACTTCACTTCACTTTTAACTTCACTTCACTTTTAACTACTTGACCACAGAGAGGACAATCTAACATTTTTTCCCACGAAGAAACAGTATTAGTTTCTAGGGTTAAAAAGTCCACTTCCATAACTTTCCCTAAAGAAATAGGTTGTGCAATCTGCGTTAAAATTTTTAATGCTTCATTAACAATTGTTCCAGCTACAATAGCTACGTTTGGACTTATAGCAGCATTGTTTCTAGTAAACTCCATGTTATTCATAGCTTCTAATTGCTCGTCTTGTTTATCGTTTAATTGTCTTGCATAATTAATGTGACATTGTACACAACCTGTCTTAGAAGGAATCATAGAAAAGAATCTACCACGAGTATTTAATACTCCACCATAAACCATTGGCAGATTACATTTAACCACACCTTCGTTTACCCAGTTTGCAATATGTAATGTTGGCTTATCTGCAACACATATCACAAGCTCAGTTCCTTCAATATGTTCAATCACATCTTGAGGTGACTCTATTTTCTTATTTATAATTTGAAGATCCACATTAGGGTTGAATTGGGATATTCGCTTTTTAGCCATTTCAACCTTACTATTCCCTATATCTGATTCCGAATAAAGCAACTGTCTATTAAAATTACTTAATTCAATATTATCAAAGTCCAGAGCTTTTATATTATGAAATCCTAATGCTGCCAAATGATACAGTACTTGTGTTCCAAGTCCTCCTACACCAAGAAGTGCAATAGGCGTTTCTAAAATCTTTTCTTGAATTTTATATTTATCTTCTCCGAATTTCGTGAATAGTGAAAAATAATTTATATTCGCTTTATATCTTTCTAAGATGTAATCATTGAGTTCTGGTACAATTGAATTATCTTCTAAATAACCTTCATTTCCTAAAACTTTTATAGCCTCAATAATTTCATTTGAACTAATATTAGGAAATTCTTTTTGTACTTCTTGAACGATGTTTGGAATGTTTCTCTGGCCATCTAATTTATTTATTAGAAATGAGATGCTACCAGTAGGGTCTGGAATTATACCTGCTAAACCTTCTTCTTCACCAATTTGAATTTCTTTATTTAGGAAAAAATAAGGGATAGTTTCTTTAAATTTTGGTTTCATTTTATAACATCTCCTTAATTAATTGATTAATTAAAAAATTAAGAAGAACCGGAAATCCGGTTCTTCTTAATGACTTAACCTGGTACATTAGTAAGTGCATTAGCAGCAACTACTTTTTTAGAAGCTTTTTTTACTTTAACGATCATATGTAATCACCTCCTACATTTGATAAATCTAGCATAACACACAAAAAAGAGAAATTACATAATAGTCTGATAGTTTCGGGTTGAGAAACTTTTTTTTGAAAATTATAGAAATAACTATTTTTAGTAGTTTATTCACCTGTAAAAAATCAATCCATAAGCAAGTTTAAGTCTTGATAGGTTAAGTTTCCATTTGAATGTAATAATTTCCCCTGTTTAAAGGTGCTGCTTATCTTATCAAGGTTTGTTAGAATATTCCTAAAAGCTGAAGATCCAAGACTCACTCTCTCAATTTTTAATGTCTTTATGTTTTGCATGGAATTTAAGTTTTCACTTTGAAGCAAATTTATAGGTAACTCTATATTTTCTCTAAGTACTTTTATTGTCTCAATATCCTTAACTCCAGGAATAAAAATACAATCTGCTCCGGATTTTTTATATTCTTCTGCACGAACGATTACATCCTTAATACGATCTTTTAAATCGCCAATATCTAGCCAAAAACTATCAATTCTTGCATTTATGAAAAGATGAGGCGAATAAGCTTTAATAAAGTCTAAAATGACCTTTTGCTCATTAATTTCTCTTAAATACGTACCTCTCCCATCCTCTATATTTATACCTACCACTTCAAATTTTTCTAACTCATTTAATATTTTTCGTAAATCAAAAATATTAGCGGCATATCCTCCTTCAATATCAGCTGAAACAGGAAGTTTGGTATTTTTCGAGATATTACTAATGGAATTTAACATTAACTCTAAAGGAATCTTCTCGCCATCTGGATAACCTAAGGTTGCTGCGATACCAGCACTAGTAGTCCCAATCGCTTGAAAATCGTTTCTCTCAAAAATCTTAGCACTTGATGCATCCCATGCATTTGGAAGCATTAATGGATTGTTTTGATCATGTAACGTTCGAAATAACTTAATTTTCTCTTTAAATTCCAATTTAAACACCCTTTAGTAAATTATTTTTTTAGTTTTACACTTGACTTTTTTTGCACCTACTAGTTATGTTGTTTTACATAACGGATTAAATTAGATCTTGCAGAAAGGATAGGTGTGAGTATATGAAAATTGCGATAGTAGGTTTAGGACCAAGAGGTATATCAGTATTTGAAAGAATAGTCTCTAATATTTTATCTGAATTAAAATCAGAATCTTATGAAATTTCCTTGGTTGATCCACATCCTCCAGGTGGAGCTGTATGGAGAACAGACCAGTCACCTCAACTTTTAATGAATACAGTGGCTTCGCAAATAACTTTATTTACTGATGATAGCGTCCAGTGTCGGGGTCCTATCGTTAATGGGCCTAGTCTATTAGAATGGGCAAATGAATTAAGGGATAAAATTGACACTTTGGATATGCCCACCGTTATTACAGAAGAAATTTATTCCTTAGAACCTAACTCTTACCCTACAAGAGCTCTATACGGCTATTATCTTAAAGATTCATTTAATACTATTCTTGAAGAATTACCCTCAAATATTAAGATTAACTTAATTCAAGACACATTAATTAATCTCTATCCGAACAATGAAGATTATACTTTATTTCTTAATAAGTCTTTAACACCAATTAAAGCTGAAAAGGTTATCTTTACAACTGGGCACTCAGATCAGAAATTAACTTCAGCTGAAGAACATTTCTTTGAGTTTGCTAATAGTAACAACCTAAATTACTTCCCACCATCCAATCCAGCAGATGTTAATTTAGATTCAATAGAACCTAAAACTCCCGTAATAATAAGGGGATTAGGCCTTAATTTTTTTGATTACATGTCACTTTTAACAAGTGGGAGAGATGGAAAGTTTGAAGAAATTAATGACAAATTAAATTACATTCCCTCTGGTAAAGAACCTTTATTAATTGCAGGTTCTAGGCGAGGCTTACCTTATCACTCTAGGGGACAAAATCAAAAAGGTTCTTCAGAAAGACATATCCCACTATTTCTAAAAAATGAAGTTATCGAGCAGTTAAAACATAAAAATAACCTAAGCTTTAAAAAAGAGATATGGCCTTTCGTAAAATTGGAAGTTGAAAGTATCTATTATACAACTTTAATTCGCAATCTCTATGGAATAGAAAAATCTTGTCAGTTCCTTTACGAGTTTGTTAATTGTGCCATAGAATACCATAAGGATCTTTTAATCAACTTTGGAGTAAAATCAGAACTATTTTTTGATTGGCACAAAATTAGTTGTCCTTATGGTGATAAAAAATTTAATTCAATAACAGACTTTCATAATTGGTTAGATACTTACTTACATAATGATATTAACGAAGCAAACCTGGGTAATAAAAACAGTCCACTAAAAGCCGCATTAGATGTTTTAAGGGATATCCGAAACGAAATAAGAATACTTGTTGATCATGGAGGAATAAATGCTGAATCTTATAAAGAAGAGTTACGCAATTGGTATACACCTTTAAACGCATTTCTTTCAATTGGCCCTCCTGTTCAAAGAATCAAAGAATTGAGGGCATTAATAAGAGCCGGAATTTTAGTTTTAGTTGGACCTGAAGCAACTGTAGCTACTTCACCTATAAATAAAGATTTTAAAATTAGCTCTAACCGTGTTAAGGATTCGATATTTCATGCAAAGAACCTAATTGATGCTAGACTACCCTCAGTTAATATAAATCAAAGTAAAAATATTTTAATCTCAAATATGTTAAAAGCAGGTCTAGCCTCAGAATTTAAGATTGCAACGAACAATAATTATATTTTTGAAAGTGGAGGTTTAGCAGTGACTCCCCCCCCAAATAGATTAATAGATAAAAACGGTAAAGTTAATCCTAATTTATACTCCTTTGGAATTCCAACAGAAGGCGTTCATTGGGTAACTGCTGCGGGAGCGCGACCAGGGGTTAATTCTGTAACACTCCTTGAATCCGATTCAATTGCAAGAGATGTTCTAGGCTGCAATATTACAATTAATAATGTGTATAAGCAGACCATTAGCTGAGGAATTATTCCTCAGCTAATGGTCTTAAATTGGTTTTATGTATAACTCAACCACTTGTTATAAACATCATCAACAAACTTTTCACTCAACCCTGTGTATGATTCTGGATTAGTAAGGGAATTTATCTCTTCATCGCTAAAATACTTCTTAATTTCATTGTCTTCTAATAAAATATCTTTTAAATCTTTGTCTTCTTCAAAAGCTCTCATTGTTAATTCGTACAATAAATCATGGGCAGTAGTTCTACCAATTATCTTCCCCAATTCTAACATTACGTTCTCAGATACTATTAAACCTTTGGTAAGAAAAAGATTCTTTTTCATTTGTTCTTCATTTACTATTAAGTTTGTTAAGACATTTTTAAGTTGTTCTAATGCGCCGCTTAAAGTTATGCAAATTTCCGAAATATAAGACCATTCAGATTGCCAAAATGTAACATCTCTTTCGTGTTTCTGAATCATACTGTCAATAGCTAAAGTTGATTTTCTATTGACTATTTTAGTTAATCCCACAATATAAGAGCAAGTCATAGGATTTCTTTTATGCGGCATAGTGCTACTTCCTACTTTACCAGAATGGTACCCCTCTTCTACTTCTCTAATCTCTGTTCCTTGAAGGCTTATTATTTCTTCTGCAACTTTAGCTGTAGTTGCTCCAATCATATTTAAAATCATGCTAAATTCTGCAAATCGGTCTCTAGACGTGTGCCAAGATACTAAGGGTTCAATTAGGTTTAAATTTTTTACATACTCTTTTCTAACAGCTAACCCTTGCGCTCCTAATGAAGCTAAAGTACCAACTGCACCTCCCAGTTGCCCCACTAAATATCGGTCTGCACCTTGTTGTAACCTTTCTAAGTGACGACCAAGTTCATCTGACCATATAGATATCTTATATCCAAAAGTAATCGGTAAGGCATGCTGACCTAACGTTCTGCCTGGCATTACTGTTGACTTATATTGCTGGCTTAATCTCAAACATATCTTTAATATTTCTTGAGTTTGATTATAAATAAGTTCATGAGCACCTTTAATTTGCAGGGTAAGTCCCGTGTCAATTATATCTTGTGTTGTTGCTCCCCAATGAATGTACTTACGTGATTCTTCATCACATAAACTCTCGAACTCATGTAGGAATGCTACAAAGGGGTGTCCAGTTTTTTTCATTCCTTCTCTAATCTTATTAAAATCAAGTTTATTTTGGTCAGCTGCATTTGCAATATTAGTCGCTGCATTTTGAGGTATAATACCTAATTTAGCTTCAGCTTTTGCTAAGGCAACTTCTGAATTAAGCCACAATTGTATTAAATTCTCGTCTGAAAAATTTGTTCTCATTTGTTTTGTACCAAACTGGTCCTTAAAGATTTCAGAATCAATTGGTGTCGAATTCATTAGTATCACCTTTCTTTTTCATTAATTTAAGATAAAATATCTACTATTGATATTAGCATATTAATGTAAGTAATTTGTCTTAAAATTGATTTTATATATTTTTGAAACCTAAAATGAAAAGGAATACGGGAACAAAAGAACAAAAAAACACAACAGATAAAAGATTCTTTTCGTAACAAACGAAGGGATCTTTTATCTGTTGTAAGAACCGTGGGTTCCCAAGAATCCTTCACCTATCATTTATTCATTTCCTGTTCCCAATTATCAACTTAAATATCCGCTACTCCCTGTTCCAATGGCTACACATCTCCTTTTGTTACTGTAGCTTGTTCATATAACGTGTTTAACGATGTTATTCCCCATAAAGAAAAAGATAATCCACTTAAAATTGTAATCTCGATGACAGTTTTCCCCTTACCTTATATAACGTAGAAAGCTGAAAAAGTACTTGTTATATTGTTATTATTCCTTCATACTCGTCTCTACATAGTCTAAATTCAATTCATTAAATTCTTCTAATGTATCTAACGCTCTAACGTATTCTATGGGGGTATTTCTTTCTTTGTTGGATAATAGCTTGTTGTATTTTCCCATCTGTTTGCAATTTTTCGACAGCAATGTCTCATACGATATGAAAAACTCTACTAGGGTGTCTTTTACCCAATATTCAAAAGGTTACATGTGTTTGCTGATTAAAAATTATTTCCTTATAAAGGATAGAATCACAATAATTATGCATATAATTCCGCCTAAAAGCTTGTCCTATTTCAGTGATTTTGTCTAAAAAATTTTGCGTATTTTTTTAACTGTGTTCCTTTAAAATTTCTCATTTCTCATGAGTCTGTTCAGTTTTTTAAAGTGTAACTTTGTTTAAAAAGCTTTGCAACAGAATTACTACCAGTAACACTCGTCATATAATTAATAATTTGTTGTATATATTCACTATTAATAATAGGCCATTGAATACCTAATAATTTTAGTGTTTTTTGAGTTTCAGTCGAATCAAGATTTATTGGTTTATAACAATTATCTTTTGGTTCTTCAAATGTCATGAGGTTTTGAATATCTTCCTGTTTCTTTTTATCTTTAGAAAGTTCTAAAATAAATTGTTGATACTCTGTTTCAGAAATTACTTTAATTGGATATCCCATTGAATTTAGTAATTTTACAAGTACATTTAAATTTAACGTAAGATGATTGTATATATGATTTACGCAATTTTTGCTATTTTCATGTATTTCATTTGAAGTTACAAACCCTGTGATAATTTTGCTGCAATAATCTACAGGTGTAAACTCAACTTCACTTGATAATAATACATCTGTCACGATACCATATTGTAATATAAATTTTAATTTGCTCATAAATGCATTTTCGGTGAAGTTATATTGATGTTGTCCATCGATATATCTATTTGTAAGATTTCCTACTCTATAAATAGTAGCATCTGTTCCCGTTAATATTGCCTTGAATATTTCATATTCCGCCAAAAATTTACTTTTCACATACACATTATCTTTGTAATTTTGTTTTACATAAAAATCGCTTTCTTTAAATATTGTTTCCGTTTCATTTAATGCAAATTGTCCGGCTACACCAGTTGTAGATATATGATGTAAATCCTTAGTATCACCAACAAATGCAAGAAGTTCTTTTACCGCCTGGACATTTGCTCTTTCAAATTCACTATACTCGCCAAAATGTTTTGTTAAAGCTGCAGCATGAATAACAGTTGATATTTGTTGATGAAGCTCCTTATATAATTCGTTTTCTAATCCCATATTTTGTTTAGCTAAATCACCTTGTACAATAAAGATACGTTGATTTACTAAAGATTGATAGCTTACAAATTTATTTTTAAAATAAAATTTTAACATGTGTAATAAACGATTATTTGCCTCTTGTTTATTTTCCCCACGAACTAAACAATATATCTTACATTCTGTAGTATCCAATAGTTGTTCTAGTAGGTGAATACCTAAGAATCCTGTAGCACCTGTTAAAAGTATTTTGCTATTATTACTAAATTCGTGTCTTTTTGTTTTCTTTAGCTTCTTTGGAGGAGTTGTCAATTTAATATCTAATGTATCTGAATGTGAATTTACTTTATATCCATATTGAATTTTTTTAGCTATATTATTAATTGTTTTTAATTCAAAGTAATCTTTAATAGTTACATTCCAACCTTCAGAAAATGTTTTTACTAAAGTACTCATAATTTTTAAAGAGTACCCACCTAGATCAAAAAAATTATCATTTATCCCAATGACAGAGGAGTCAATCCCTAAT
>NZ_NTVM01000109.1:0-1181 GCF_002558005.1 Bacillus sp. AFS012607 | reverse complement strand
ATAATCCGAGAACGCTTCTAAAACCTTTAAAATCTCTTCATCTTTCATCATTTACCCTCCTCTCATGCTTGCTATTGCCCTAATACTTCTTTTGCTGTCCAATTCACTCTCTCATTTAGTCTGTCGATACGAATAATCAATTTTCCTTTTTGTTCCCGATCTACTGAAAGGAAAAGAACCGCATCTTCTAGACCAAGAATGACCTCATTTTCTTCTGTTACAAATGGCGAGTAACTATCTAAAATCAATTGCATTTTATCCGTGATTGTCGGTACATACATTCCCTCTTCCTCCTTTATGTTTGGAATCAAAAAAGCACCCAATTATTTGAGTGCTTTCTAACTTGTTACTTGTTCTTTTTCTTCTAAATCACGCAAGATTCGATTAATCTTGTTTTCGACTGCTTGATAGACACTTTTGTCGATGTGGTCATTGTGAGCTAACATTTGAAATTCACTGTAAAACTCGCCCATTTCTTGATTTTCAACTTCATCTAATGACTTGCCTAACTGCGCTAAAAAGAACTTGTCAACCAGTTTCAAAACCGCTAAATCAGATTCGAAAAATTCATTAACCGTTTTTCCTTTCCAATTTTCAATGGAAAGGGAATCAAACGGGCTGTCTTCCTGCTGAAATGCCTCTTCCGGAATCTCTTCATCAATACCCATCATTGTTGGCTCTTCTACTGGCTGTGATGTCTCTACTGGTGGCAAATCTTCCTGTTCTGGTTCTGATTTTCTTTCTCCTAGAAAATCTACAATAAGTGATTTTGGATTTACATCATCATGTAGAGAATCAATATCTATATCTAAAATAGATTTATCTGTATCGAATTCTACTCCTAAGTACTCCCATCTGTATTTTAAGGCTGTTTCCCCCGTATTATAAATCGGGCGAGGTCTGATCCGTTTTCTGTTATTATCCTGACGTTTTATGACACGAATAACGGCACTTTCTCCTTCTTTAAAATTCATAAGTTCATTTGCTGTTAACAGTGGTCGTTGATCTAGACTTTCCGTTTTATTTTTATCAGTAGAAAGACCTTTTCCGCTTCGGGAAGATAGATTAATCGTCTGATTCCCTAGTTTTTTAGAAACTTTTTCGGCGGTTTCTTGATCGTTAGTTAGAATGTAAATTGTATTCCCACAGTTTCCATCAATCGTATCTGCATCCTCACCATA
>NZ_NTVM01000108.1:0-707 GCF_002558005.1 Bacillus sp. AFS012607 | reverse complement strand
ATTTTAATACCAGGATCTCGCCCTCCTAAAATTGTTAAAGAGTATATGGTTCAATCTATGAAGCCAGGAAGTGTCATTGTGGATATCGCAATAGATCAAGGTGGTACAGTAGAAACTATTGATCATTATACAACTCATGATAATCCTGTATTTATTAAACATGACGTAATTCATTATGCAGTACCAAATATGCCTGGTGCCACCCCACGTACTTCAACTATGGCGTTGGCAAATGGAAATATTGAGTATTTACTAGCAATTTCTAAAGATGGATTAGAAAATGCAATTCAAAATAAATCATCATTAGCATCTGGGGTAAATGTATATAAAGGTATTATTACCTACGAAAATTTAGGTATGACGCTAGGTTTGGACTTTAAAGAATTGAAAGAAGTGTTAGTATGATTACCAAAAAAGTATTGTTAGATATCACTGACATTAAAAAAGCCAAAGAAATTCTTGATGTAAATGCCCGAAAAACACCTTTGGTTAAATCTTTCTATTTAACTAGTAAAACGGGTGGAGAAATTTATTTGAAGTTGGAAAATATGCAGTTAACGGGTTCATTTAAATTTCGTGGTGCATTTAATAAAATTTCCCAACTAACAAATGAAGAGAAAGAACGTGGTGTAATCGCTTGTTCAGCTGGAAATCATGCACAAGGTGTTGCATTATCTTCCCATTTACTAGGAATCAAAAGTAAAATT
>NZ_NTVM01000107.1:0-1746 GCF_002558005.1 Bacillus sp. AFS012607 | reverse complement strand
GACAATTTAGATATATATTGCGTATCTTTTCCTTTCAGTATTGATGTAAAAGGATGATATACGGCTTTCAATATATATGCGTGCCTCCCTTCGAAAGGTCACTAGAGGGGTTAGGTATACGATTATCGTTGGGTGAGTAAGATCGTAAAACTCATCTGTGACCACTGGGAAATGCAGTGTATCAAAGACCTGTTTGTGTCAGTACTCGTGAGGAATATCCCATTTTGACATTCTGAAGAAGCGAGGAACATCACAACAGTAGATACATAAGGTTCTACGTTCACGCCAAAATACGTAGTGCGGTATTGGGCATATAGAAGCTAGGTCGGGATTAGTCTCTATACGCATGCCAATACAGGGTTCATCATTCCAGCCATAAATGATATTTCCATTTTCTATCCCACTTTCCTTTAAATGTTATAAAATAAAGACAGATGTTGGAGTTTAAAAGGGTCTCATCACACTTCAAAATCGCTTATAAAAATATGACATAGGGAGGAACACACATGAGTCGTAAAGGGTGGATCATTTCCGCTGTTGTTGGACTGTTAATTGCAATTGGTATTGGTTCAACATTTGTCTTTAGTTCGGGAAAAGGGGAAGTAATGGAACTTAGTCCGTTAGAAATGAAGAAGTTCATGAGTGAGGATGGCACAGGTTTTGTTATGCTAAATTCCACTAAGAAGAAAAGAGAGAATTGGCTTCATATTATAAAAAAAGTAGCACAGCAAGAAAAGGTTCAGATACAAGAATTGAATGAAAAGCGTGAAGATGTACCAGGTTCAAGCAACCCTTATGATTGGGGATTATCACAAAGAAGAGATTCCCTTGCTTATTATGAAAAAGGAAAATTGAAGAAAGATATTGATTTTTCCACATTTAAAGAGTCAGAACTTGAAAAAGAAGTTATCTATTTTGTCCAAAATTGCAAAGAACAATATCAGAAGTAATCACATAATCATTGAAAGGTGGTGATATAGTGGCGATTACACAGAGGGAGTTAAAAAAAGAAAAAGATATGGTAGCAAACTTACTAAGAGCCAATGGTCAGGATTATAACCATTGGCTTCATTTACATCATCAGAAATACATTGAAGAAAATCAAGATTTAGTAATGAAAGCTTTACAAGCTTATAAAGCAACAGCAACAGAAGTAAAGGAAGACAGCAAGGCGAATGAATCAAGTCAGCTTAGTAACGTATAAGCATTTAAAAATGAAAAGGGAGTGAATGTATATGTCAATGTTGGAAACATTATCTCAAATGTTAGTGTTAGGTGATGCGATGGATGGTCTAATTAATACGGGGAATTCATTTATTACATGGATGCAAAGAGGAGCAATGGTGAGTACAGCAATTGTATTTTGCTGGGGCGCTTATCTATTAATTTGGGGCGGTGAACGAGGAAGACATAAATGTATTTGGTGGTTTATTGGTGGGGCAGCCGGACTTGTTATCGTAATGGGATGCCAATACTTAGCAGAGAGCGTAAATAGCAATGTGAAATTTGGTCAAATCTTATTCCCGTTTTTCTGGATGAAATAGTGAAAAAATATAATTAAGGCAATGAGGAGGCTATGCAAAGGGTATGGCTTTTTTTGTTGCCTTTTTTTCATGGAATTTTAGTTTTATTAAGCAATCGGGGTGTTAATTATGAGATTACCAAGTGTATTGGAGAGCGTTTCGGTTATTGGTAATATACAACCGATTATGACAGTACCAACAACAGAGGGGCTGTTAAGAGCTT
>NZ_NTVM01000106.1:0-1675 GCF_002558005.1 Bacillus sp. AFS012607 | reverse complement strand
GACAATTTAGATATATATTGTGTACCTCTTCCTTTCAGTAATGATGTAGAAAGGTGAAATATACAATATATATGCGTGCCTCCCCTCAAAAGGTCACTAGAGGGGTTAGGTATACGATTATCGTTGGGTGAGTAAGATCGTAAAACTCATCTGTGACCACTGGGAAATGCATTGTATCAAAGACCTGTTTGTGTCAGTACTCGTGAGGAATATCCCATTTTGACATTCTGAAGAAGCGAGGAACATCACGACAGTAGATACATAAGGTTCNNCGCATGCCAATACAGGGTTCGTCATTCCAGCCATAAATGATATTTCCATTTTCTATCCCACTTTCCTATAAATGTTATAAAATAAAGACAGATGTTGAAGTTAAAATGTGTCTCATCACACTTCAAAATCGCTTATACAAATATGACATAGGGAGGAAAATACATGAGTCGAAAAGGGTGGATCATTTCCGCTGTTGTTGGACTGTTAATTGCAATTGGTATTGGTTCAACATTTGTCTTTAGTTCGGGAAAAGGGGAAGTAATGGAACTTAGTCCTTTAGAAATGAAGAAGTTCATGAGTGAGGATGGCACAGGTTTTGTTTTGTTAAATTCCACTAAGAAGAAAAGAGAGGATTGGCTTCATGTTGTAAAAAAAGTAGCACAGCAAGAAAAAATTCAAGTGCAAGAATTAGATGAAGAGAGAGAAGATATACCAGGTTCCAGCAACCCATATGATTGGGGCTTATCTCAAAAAAGAGATTCACTGGCATATTATGAAAAAGGAAAGTTGAAAAAAGATATTAAAATTCCACAAATTAAACCTTCAGAACTTGAAAAAGAAGTTACCTATTTTGTCCAAAATTGCAAAGAACAATATCAGAAGTAATCACATAATCATTGAAAGGTGGTGATATAGTGGCGATTACACAGAGGGAATTAAAAAAAGAAAAAGATATGGTAGCAAATCTATTAAGAGCCAATGGTCAGGATTATAACCATTGGCTTCATTTACATCATCAGAAATACATTGAAGAAAATCAAGATTTAGTAATGAAAGCTTTACAAGCTTATAAAGCAACAGCAACAGAAGTAAAAGAAGACAGCAAGGCGAATGAATCAAGTCAGCTTAGTAACGTATAAGCATTTGAAAATGAAAAGGGAGTGAATGTATATGTCAATGTTGGAAACATTATCTCAAATGTTAGTGTTAGGTGATGCGATGGACGGTCTAATTAATACAGGGAATTCATTTATTGCATGGATGCAAAGAGGGGCAATGGTTAGTACAGCGATTGTATTTTGCTGGGGCGCTTATCTATTAATTTGGGGCGGTGAACGAGGAAGACATAAATGTATTTGGTGGTTTCTTGGTGGGGCAGCCGGACTCGTTATTGTAATGGGATGCCAATACTTAGCAGAGAGCGTAAATAGCAATGTAAAATTTGGTCAAATCTTATTCCCGTTTCTTTGGATGAAATAGTGAAAAAATATAATTAAGGCAATAAGGAGGCTATGCAAAGGGTATGGCTTTTTTTGTTGCCTTTTTTTCATGGGATTTTAGTTTTATTAAGCAAACGGGGTGTTAATTATGAGATTACCAGGTGTATTGGAGAGCGTTTCGGTTATTGGTAATATACAACCGATTATGACAGTACCAACAAAAGAGGGGCTGTTAAGAGCTT
>NZ_NTVM01000105.1:0-289 GCF_002558005.1 Bacillus sp. AFS012607 | reverse complement strand
AAGCCAGAGCAACCAGAAGCGCCACAACCACAGGTACCGGAACAACCAAAAGTAACCGAAAAACCTGTCATTCCACAACTAGAGAAACCACAACAGATTGTTATAAAACCACAACTAGAACAAACACCAAAGAAAATTGAAACGTATCTTCCGATAACAGGCGGTAAAGCTGAAAATCCATACATAAAATGGATTGGTCTTGCATGTGTCGTACTTGGCTTAATTGGAGCTGTATTTGCAGTAAGAAACCGTAAGAAAGCTCAATCTTAATATGAAAGAATATGAAGCT
>NZ_NTVM01000104.1:0-2144 GCF_002558005.1 Bacillus sp. AFS012607 | reverse complement strand
AGGAAAACAAGCAAGTAGTAAATTGGATGCTCTGCAATTGGCATCCGAAAAAGAAATCCTATCTCCATATGAAACGGTTTGGGATGTAATAAATCACTAAAAGTTGTTTCTATCAGCTCTAAAGATAAGTTGAGTAAAAAATTAGCGACCAATAACATTCCAACAAACAAAAAAGCACTCAATGGAATGAGTACTTCTTTTTCAGCTAATTTATATTTGATTGATACCTTTTCACTATACATATCAAAGAATCACCTCTGTTCAATCTAGCCACACGTATTACTTCTTTAAGCCAAAGCCCAAATCATAATTATATTTCTCATATTCTGTTATCTTATCGAAGTCATTCGTTACATCTAAAGATATGATATATCCAAATTTCTTAGTAATTTGGTCATCTGTTGGCATTTGTTGAAAACTTGCTACTACTTTTATATCGGAATCCTTCATTTGTTGGAGAAAGTATATAAAATCTTCCTGACATAAATAATTGGTTTCATCTACAATTACGTATTCATATTGTTTAGCTATATTTATCACATCTTCTGTAATTTTAAAATTCCCATACCCTTCATTCGATTCACAATCCAAGTGTTGTAAAGTCACATTACCCTCTGTTTGCTTCCCGAATGCTTCGTCTTCGTATTCCCTCAGTGGATCTAACACTAAAACTTTTGATAAACTTAAAGCCATTTTCTTCAGTTCCCTCGTTTTCCCTGTTCCGACTCGACCTACCACCATTAAACTTTTATCTAGACTTGAAATTTGTATTAAATTTGCACTATTAACAAACATCTATATGACCCCTTTCAAATTAAAAAGGTACTCTTTTTATGAGTACCTTTTTGGCAATATCAGTTGATTTTTTTGTAGACAAATAATAAAGTTCTTTAAAAAATAATAAAGTCGTTTAATTCCTCGACACTTATGAAGCCAATCTGATGATAATTTTTTGCATCTTCTTTATCAATTTTGAAAGGATTTTCTTTATTTAATAAATAACCTTTTGCACAGTCAAATTGGCTTTTATAAAGCACCATTACAGGTTTTTCTCTACTAGGATTTTGAATTTTCGAGACTTCAACTTTTGTATAATCACTCTTTAATTCATAAATTTTATCATCATCCAAAGTCACATAAATAGTATGGGTATTAAACGGAATTTTCATTGTAAATCCTCCTTTTTGAATAACTTTATTTTTTATTTTAGTTCCAATTAATCGTGGTATCAAAGGTTTTAGACCTTGTTTTTAAAAGACTTTATTATTTCTAATCATTTTTCTTTATTTACTCGCTACCATCTTTTCATTTTGTTTCAGAACTGGCTTTTCTTGATTTGTTGGTTTCTCTGGTTCTGTTGGTTTTTCCGGTTCTGTTGGTTTTTCCGGTTCTGTCGGTTTCTCTGGTTCTGTTGGTTTCTCCGGTTCTGTTGGTTTTTCTGGATCTGTCGGTTTCTCTGGATCTGTTGGTTTCTCCGGTTCTGTTGGTTTTTCTGGTTCTGTTGGTTTTTCCGGTTCTGTTGGTTTTTCTGGATCTGTCGGTTTCTCTGGTTCTGTTGGTTTTTCTGGTTCTGTTGGTTTTTCTGGTTCTGTCGGTTTCTCTGGATTTGTTGGTTTCTCTGGTTCTGTCGGTTTTTCCGGTTCTGTTGGTTTCTCTGGATTTGTTGGTTTTTCCGGTTCTGTTGGTTTCTCTGGATTTGCTGGTTTTT
Organism: Bacillus sp. AFS012607; assembly: GCF_002558005.1. Lineage (NCBI taxonomy): Bacteria > Bacillati > Bacillota > Bacilli > Caryophanales > Bacillaceae > Bacillus > Bacillus sp. AFS012607. Next base: position 436 of record NZ_NTVM01000104.1, on the reverse strand, counting down.
CTGGATCTGTCGGTTTTTCCGGTTCTGTTGGCTTCTCTGGATTTGTTGGTTTTTCCGGCTCTATTGGCGGCTTTGGTTTTTCTGTCCCTGTATTTTCCGTATTACCATTCTCACCCTCCGTTATAATTGGTGGGTTCAAGATTACATCTGGTTTCTTCTCTGGTGGAAGAATATCGCCTATACTTGCTACTGAAGAATCAATATTTTGATCACCGAATGCAAAGTGATCTCCATTCACGGTAACTTGTGGCTTATTATCTGTAATAGCTGCAATCACATTATCCTTTGCTGTATCTTGAATTGATTTATCTTTCGTTTCTTTATCAAAGAGTGCTAGAACACGGGACGTCGTTTCATCTCCATTTTGAAGATTACTTACAATGGATTTTTCTTTAAAATTAATTTTCGATTTATCAAGCTCTTCGAGAACATAAGC
>NZ_NTVM01000103.1:0-401 GCF_002558005.1 Bacillus sp. AFS012607 | reverse complement strand
TCTGGATTTGTTGGTTTTTCCGGCTCTATTGGTGGCTTTGGTTTTTCTGGCTCTGTATTTTCCGTATTACCATTCTCACCCTCCGTTGTAATTGGTGGGTTTACAATTGTATCTGGTTTCTTCTCTGGTGGAAGAATATCACCTATACTCGCTACTGAAGAATCAATATTTTGATCACCGAATGCAAAATGATCTCCATTCACGGTGACTTGTGGCTTATTATCTGTAATAGCTGCAATTACATTATCCTTTGCTGTATCTTGAATTGATTTATCTTTCGTTTCTTTATCAAAGAGTGCTAGAACACGAGAAGTCGTTTCATCTCCATTTTGAAGATTACTTACAATAGATTTTTCTTTAAAATTAATTTTCGATTTATCCAGCTCTTCGAGAACATAAGC
>NZ_NTVM01000102.1:0-323 GCF_002558005.1 Bacillus sp. AFS012607 | reverse complement strand
GCATACATCGTTATTTTTTCTTCTGTTCCTTCTGCAATACATTTATCTGTTATGGCTAAAATCATGGCGTTACATAAGCTCATAGCACAATCTTGCCAAAAAGGATCTTTAACACCTGGTTTATAATACAAAGTGTGTGAGAGTGTCTTACATAATGCCTGTGCCGTTGAATAATCTCCATCTTTATAGGCATCTTTGACAAGCTGCAATAAGTTATAGCTCATAGAATCAAGTGGAGTTAACAGGTTCAAAACTTCAATGTGATAGCCTCGTTCTTCCAGCGTTTCTTTCGATGCGCTGAACAATTCCCCCTTTGGATCATT
>NZ_NTVM01000101.1:0-1398 GCF_002558005.1 Bacillus sp. AFS012607 | reverse complement strand
TTTTCGATCTTCTCGGCTAAATTTCGTTAAAAATTGTAGCGCATGAGCGCTTTCTTTTTTCGTGTTAATTATATGATGCGCCTCGTCAATAATAATGAAATAACGAATTACATCTTCAAAAGCAAGTTGTTGTTTAGTATATGCCTCTAATTGTGGCGCACCATTGGATATCATTTCATCCCATATTAAATTAAAAACATTAAAAATTTGCGCTTGGAATACTTCCGGTTTAAAATTTGAAATGTTTCGTAAGGAAAACGATACAACTTGTTCTTTTTTAAAGTTTTCAATAGTGGAATGACCATCAAATAATTGTGCATATGCTTCTACTAAATTTACAAGATTTAATTCAATCAACTCTAAACGATGTTTTCTGCTTTCTCCTAAATTCTCATGGTGTTTTCTATTTTTTACATTCTCATATAATTCATCACGAACAAAAGATAAAAAGTTTGAGAAAATGGGATACTCATTTGGTTTTCTTGTTGTAATTTCATTTTTCGCTCCTTTTTCGTCATTCCATAATCCCATTCGAATATATAATTTGCGAAGTAAATTTTCATATTCTTTAATTTCATCATCTTTTGCTTCTGGCGCAATGAATCGATAAAAAATTGTCAATTTAGATAAATGTTGAGTGAAACTAACTTCTTCAAGTTCTGCTGTCTTATATACTTGAAGTGGGTTAATTTGACCTTGTGAACCATCTAATGCAATTGTTTTCCCGTTCAGATCACGTACTGTTTCCTCAAATTCCCCTACAATATCAAAAATACGAATAAAATGACCTTTACTTGCATAGTCTACTGATTTCTTTTTTAGTAATGTTGATTTTCCAGCACCAGGCTTTCCAATCATTACACCGTTATAAAACTTTCTTTGTTCGTCTTTATGAAAAATATCAAAAATAACATTTCCTTTTGTTTTCGTTGTTCCATAATACGTACCGTATGGATCGTGCAAATAAGAATAATGAAACGGACACCCACCAGCCAAACTGACTGCCGGAATTTCTTTCCCTTTTCTTCGGTTCACATAATTTTTCTGTGTATCAAAGCTCGTTACGAGTGCATCCCATTCATACTCTTGTTCATTTAAAAAAACAGCTCCTCGAAAGTTATAAGATTCTAATGTTTCCATGATCTCTTTTACTTGTTTTTCTAACTCATCTAATGTTCTAGCGGAAACATAAATACGGATATGAATACGTTTCATGACCTCACCTTGTTTCAAATCCGTATAGAGAGCTTCCAGCTCTAAAAATTCATTTTTTGCATCAATTCGATCTATATTATCCTTTGCTGTATCATGCCGAACACTTTGTTCACTCATGGATTTATTAATCGATTCAACGACTTCTTTTCGATCATCACTCATTACATCTAATGTTGTGATCAC
>NZ_NTVM01000100.1:0-2147 GCF_002558005.1 Bacillus sp. AFS012607 | reverse complement strand
CATCAAGGAAATGGTGACCCGAATTGGATATTTGCTTTATCGTTATGGAAACCACTTATTTTGAATTTTTAAGTTGATGGACATGGGAACTATTTTATATAAAGGAGAATCATGCAGCAGTCAAAGATCAAAAACAAAAAAGGGGGAATTATTTTGAAAAGGATTTCATCTTTATTATTAACTATGCCGATTATTTTAGGAAGTATTGCTACGATTCCGCATACAAAGGTTTCAGCTGAAACAATGTCATTCAATCAAGTAACATTCACTTTAGAAACATTGAACCAACAGACAAATCAAGCCATTGCAAATGGCAATTTTGAAGCTCATTTGAATAATCTAACAGCATATTTGAATGGAAATGTTGGGGGTATGACTGAAGAGAACTTGAAAAAGAAGCTTGCAGACCCAGTATTTGCAGCAGCTTTGGCTCAGTGGCAATTCATATCACAAACAGGTGCTGCAACAATGGCTACATTTGCTAAAAAAGATGCTGACCATCAGAAATTTCTTGGCTGGGCTATGAAAAATACAGATGTGATGAATACCTATCTTGAAGGTGGTAGTCCAACTGGAAAAAATCCTGTAAATGCACTTGAGATATGGAATACAATCTGGAATGCGGATGCAAATTCTCACGAAGGATTGTATTTAAAATTAGCGATAGCTACATCGTTAGCTCATGCTGAACCTATAAAATATTGGACAAACAATCAACCTATTAATCCATTAACAAGGTACCAACATTATAAATCAGCAGATCAAAATAATGAGTTACTTCCTTGCTTTAGAACATATGATGTTTGGCATTTAAGATTAGTAGTGAATACTTGGTCACCAGAAGAAGATTTAACTTGGGCAAGAAATATGATTAATACGGAACATCCAGAACTTAAAAATCAAGATAAGGTAGGGGAAAGTGCATATTTGGTTAATTATGTAACCCATAACAAAGATGGAGTTAGCATTCACGCTGGAAATGATGCATTCTACGGTTTAGGTTGGAATCTTTCTTCCATTTACAGATTTGGCGGGGTATGCGGTAATATTTCGAAGTTTGGTACGCAAGTAAGTCAAGCATTTGGAGTGGCAGCTATGCCTGTTGGACAACCTGGACATTGTGCACTTATATGGAATAACAAGCCATCTTCTTGGAATTTAGGAAATGATATATCTGGATGGGGTGGATCGAGCCGTCATGATGCAACTGTTATTCCTTGGTCAGATAATAGCCCGACAAATCAAGTGCCGTATATGCTACTATTTGAAAATGCTGAACGTGACCCAGTAAAACTAGATCAATCAGAGCGATTACGCTGGTTAGCGAAAGCGATGACTTCAGCAGATAATAAAATTGCAATTTATAAAATATCCACCAATATTTTACCAATCAATTTTTTAGTATGGGAAGATTACGTTTCTCTTATGTTACAAAATCCAAATGTAACAGATGCTGAGTGGAGAGAATTAAATAACAGTATCATTTCTGCTTTTGCGAATGAACAGCGACCGTTGAAGGATCTTCTTACTCAAATAAAAAGCCATGTACCAAATGCAGATGATATCTTGGAAGGAAAACAGTTTTCATGGTCACTGAAAGGGATTGGAGATTTTGAATTCGCAAAAGTAAATTTAAATAAATCAACAGAAGAAATGCAAATTGATCTAAAAGCAGGTGTACCACATAACTACTTTGATAGTACATATGCAAGTATTAAAGTGCAAAACACATCAGGTAAAGTGGTATATAATAAGGAAGTTAATGGGAAAAATCAACAAAATGCTGAGCAAGCCAAAGTTTCGGTAAAAGTAGGCGACTTTATTGAATTCACACATTTAGAAGGTGCGAACAGAGCTATTATCAAAAATATGGAAAAGAACATTCAGGAAAGCTTTGGGAATAAAGCAGTCTATGAGATTACAAAAGAGGGATTGAAGAAAGTAGATAACATTGTTAATCCGAAACCAGATACAGAAGCTCCCACACAGCCACAAGGATTATATGCAAGTAACCTTACTTCTAACAGTGTAGAGCTAAAATGGAATCCTTCTACAGATAATGTAGGTATAAAAGAATATCAGGTACTACGCGATGGACAATTGATTCAAACGGTACAAGGAACGACATTTACTGATCAAAACTTAAC